>CALAJL010000023.1 GCA_937922735.1 uncultured Gammaproteobacteria bacterium
GCCATGGGTAAAATTGCCTGATCATTTACACCCTTCTTTACCACCATATTTACTTTAACAGGTGACAAGCCAACGGAATCTGCGGTTTCAATTGCTTCTAACACTTTATCTACGTCAAATGAGACATCGCTTATTAATTTAAACGTTTCGTTATCTAAAGCATCTAAACTTACGGTGATACGATGCAAACCTGCATCTTTAAGATTTTGTGCCATCGTTTGAGTGAGCAGCACACCATTTGTTGTCAAACTAATGTCTTCAATACCCTCAATTTTAGAAAGCTGTTCAATCAATACAGGTATATTTTTACGCAGCAACGGCTCACCACCGGTTAAACGTATTTTTTTAACACCAAGAGTTGCAAAGACTTTTGATACTCGCGTAATTTCTTCAAAACTAAGCAAGTCATCTCGACGGAGAAACTGGTAATCAGAATTAAACACTTCTTTGGGCATGCAATAGGTGCAACGGAAATTACATCGATCGGTAACCGATATTCTTAGATCACGAATGGGACGTGATAAAGTATCTATAATGTGTGTCTTTGTATCCATGACTCAGCACTTGAAAAGGGTTATCTATTTTAGCGAATATGGATTTTTTAAGTAATATCAAAGTATTAGACTGAAGAGATAGGAACGTGGCTCAATTCAAGGGTATTTGGCTAATTTTAGGCCCTGCTATGGCATTATTAGTATATTGGCTACTGCCAGATCACTATTTCACCAGTAATGGCGAAAATATTCTATTAACGCATCCCGCAAAAGCTACTCTGGCGCTATTAGTATGGATGGCCATATGGTGGTTGGCAGAAGCCACCGATATTACGATCACAGCACTCTTACCTATTGCTCTTTTCCCGTTGTTTGATGTTGCCACAATAAAAGACGCGACCGCACCTTATGCCTCTCATATTATATTTTTGTTTTTGGGTGGCTTTATAATTGCCATTGCTATTCAACGCTGGCATCTAGACAAACGCATTGCGTTAGGAATATTAACGCGCATTGGTGATTCGCCCTCGCGTATTGTGGGTGGATTTATGTTAGCCACTGCTTTCTTAAGTGCATTTATTTCCAACACCGCAACCACCGCTATGATGCTACCGATTGGATTAAGTGTTATCGCATTACTCACAGGCAAAAGCGCTACTCATAATGCTTTTGCTACTTGCATTATGTTGAGCATCGCCTATGCAGCAAACATAGGTGGGATTGCTACTGTTATTGGCACTGCACCTAACTTGTTTGTTGCTTCTTTCATAAAGGATGCTATTGATACACCATTTCAGCAAGATATTAGTTTTTTACAATGGGCGAAGATTGGTACACCCACCGCACTAATTTTATTACCCATTGCATGGTGGTTATTAACCAAGTTAATTTACAAGGTAGACAAAGTCACTTTACATCATTCCTCTGCATCGTTAAGCAAACAGAAAGATGCTTTAGGGGATATGAGTTATGAAGAGAAATCAGTTTGCCTAATCTTTGCACTTACGATTACACTTTGGCTAAGTCGAGCGCTTCTTCAAGAAATTAGCATAGAAGTCAATGAGATCATTTATACACCACTATCCGGCCTTACAGACTCCAGTATTGCTATTTTCTCGGCCATTTTATTATTCCTTATTCCAACAAAATCACATGGCAATAACTTCATTTTAGAATGGAAAGACTTAAGAGACTTACCATGGGCAATATTAATCTTGCTAGGTGGTGGATTAAGTCTCGCTGCTGCAGTGCAAGCGAATGGAGTAACAGAGTTTATTGGTACGTACGCAACAGCATTAGCATTTTTACCACCATTACTAATATTATTAGCAATCATCACTGCAGTGGTTTTTTTAACAGAATTAACTTCTAACACTGCCACCACTGCAACATTAGTTCCAGTGCTTGCAGCGATAGCCCCTTCACTAAATATCCATCCTTATCTACTAGTGATTCCAGCTGCAATTGCAGCCAGCTGTGCATTCATGTTGCCCATTGCTACCCCACCAAATGCGATTGTTTTTGGCTCGGGCCATATTACTATGAACGAAATGAGAAAGTCTGGATTTAGGTTAAACTTACTATGCTTATTAATCATCACCACACTTGCTTACCTATGCAGCACTTATATGATAGACCTAATCAATAGCTAGTTTTACTTCACACCATATTTTTCAGATTGTTTATATTTTTCTTCCACACCAATTAATGTATTAAACTCTTCAAAATTTAATAAATTCTGTTCCATTCCTAACGTTGTGCCCTCTTTATTTAATTTTGTATAAAAATCTTGCATAGCTTTACCCGCAGCATATAAGCCAGTTAATGGGTACAGTATTAGTTGAAAACCCATCTCTGCTAATTCATCTTTTTGTAACACCGGAGTTTTACCACCTTCAATCATATTCGCAACATTAGGATGTGGTGACTCTTTGCCAATTCTCTTTAATTGCTCCAAAGATCCAGGAGCCTCCACAAAACTGGCATTCGCGCCTAGCGCTCTAGCAGCTTTAACCCGCGCAATGGCTTCATCTAATCCTAATACTGCTTCAGCATCTGTTCTTGCTACGATAAAAAAATCTGAATCCCCTCTTGCATCTACCGCGGCTTCTATCTTGTATAGATAATCTTCTCTATCAATCACTTTTTTGTTGCGCATATGGCCACATTTTTTAGGCCAAACTTGATCTTCTAAAAAACAGCCTTTAGCACCTGCATCAATTAACTGTGTAACGGTGCGATGTACATTTAATGGGTTACCATAACCTGTATCTGCATCAACAATGATCGGCATCGAAACACTATTGCAAATAGCACGAGCCCGATCCACAACCTCGGTTTGTGTAAGCAAACCAAAATCTGGCTCGCCAATTGTGGCAGCGGCTAAGGAATACCCTGATATGAAGCCCATCGGAAACCCTACTTGCTCAGCAATCTTTGCAGACAAGGTGTCATATACGCCAGGAAAGGCCAATGATCCGACTTGATTTAAGATGTTTTGAATACTATTGTTTGCCATAACAAGGCTCCGTTATTGTTATATATAAATAGGCGGAACTATATTAAACGCCATCGTTCTAATATATTACAAATATATATTCCTGACTTACACCCAAATAACAGATTATACCGACACTTCAATTATGAAACGTATACTTTACATAGCATCTATTAGCTTTCTATTATTCTCCAGCAGTTTTACTTCTGCTTCAGACTGGACGGAAGTTCGCACACTTGAAGGCAAATTTACCACTCTATCGCAACATTTTGAGAAAGATAAATGGACGCTAGTCATGCTGTGGACAACCGATTGCAGTATCTGTCAACGCGAATATCCAATAATGTCTGAATTTCATGATAAACATAAAGACACCACTGCAAAAGTTATTGGTGTGTCTTTAGACGGTTATTCTAATCTTGAATCCATTACTGAACACATTAATGATATGCCAATGACATTCGATAATTTAATTGGTGAAATAGCAGTAGTCGCTTTTAATTATCAATCTGCAACAGAAGAATCATTACGTGGAACGCCCACCTTTTTGATGTTTAATCCTGAAGGACAGTTAGTCGGCCATAACCCTGGACCGGTCAAACCTGAAGCGTTAGAAAAATTCATATCTAGAAAGTAATTATTCAAAACCATCCATATATTAGTTCTTATCTAGCGCATACTTAGCTAATACTTCAAGTTCAACATATTCAAGAACCGAGCTATGCGTAGCTTGCAGATAAATATTAGGTGCTTTATTTACTTCCAATGCCTCAATCCAACGTGTCACGCACAAGCACCATTTATCTCCAGGCTTTAAACCTGGAAAGTCTGCGTCAGGAAAGGGTGTGCTCAAGTCATTACCTTTTGATTTTGAATATTCTAAAAATTCTTTAGTGACATTTGCGCAAACTGTATGCATACCTATGTCGTTCTCATCTGTATCACAACGCCCATTGCGATAGTACCCCGTTAATAGCTCATCACAACAACTTCTTAAATCTCCACCTAAAACATTTTTTTGCATATTCTATTCCAAATCTACTTAACTAAATTAAAATCGAGCAAAAAATAAATATTTACGTTGCGCAATTGCGATTCCACATAAAATCATTATTAATGCCACAATAGCATTAAGCCCAATCGATTCATTTAAAAATAAAATACCAATCATGACTGCCCAGACGGGTATTAAATAATTTATTTGTGATAAAAATGATGGTCCTACTCTTGCAATGATTGCAAAATAAATAATTGTAGCCAATGCAGTTGGAAATACTCCTAACATAACAAGTGACAAGAATTCGACACTTTGTAACGAAAACTTCCAGCTTTGATCAGTCAAAAATATCGCTGGCAACATTATGATACTTGCAAATACCATCACTACAGCTGATATCGCAACAAAACTTTCATTAGGTAAACGTTTCGCAATAATCGTGTTGATGGCATAGCTCACTGCACCTGCTAAAATAGCAAGCATTGCAATTAAGCGAGCTCCATCAGTTTCAAAATTTGCTAGTGCTGAACGACCAAAAAGCACCAAAATACCCGCGAAGCCTAACATAAACCCAAGAACCCGATTAGTCGTTAATTGCTCACCCGAAACAAAGAAATGCGCTAACACAATAGTGGTTAAGGGCATAATCGCCATTAAAATACCAGCGATACTACTATCGACTGTTTGTTGCCCCCAGCTGATTAAGTAAAAAGGTAAGCTACAGCCAAAAAAACCTAAAGTAGCAAGCAATAACCAATGATCTTTAAGAAATAAAAATGAATCTTTTCTAAATAGTGCTAACAAAACGAGCACAACTGCAGCGATTATAATGCGTCCACCTGCCACTACGCTAGGTGGATATTCTTGTACCGATATTTTAGTAAGCATAAAAGCGCTTCCAAACAAAATAACAAGAGCAATCATACCCAGCCAATCTGCTGGTTTTGCGTTATACATTAATATTTAAACTTTCTTAGTATCGGACTAACACATCGTAACTTAGTTTTGTCTTACCTTCAGCTGGAACGTTTACTTTCCACTCGGCGGTTCCAGCAGCCACTTTCTCATGTTTATGGGTTTCATTTTGCATTTTCCAATCGCCAGGAATCGGCTCCTGAACTATGACTTCAACCTCTTCATCTTTTGCATTTTTCAATACAATTTCAAAACTTGCAGTATAGGCTTGCTTATATTTACCTATAGCAGTGGCTTTTTTAAAATTTGTTTGTTTTTTATCCGCTGTTACATCAAATGCATCACCTAATTTTAGTTTTATTTCTTCATTCTTAGGCGTGTGGTCTATACGGTCTTCGCCAATAAACTGAGCATTCCCTGATTTATCATTTTTATACACTCGCACCACACCTTTTGGTAATGGCATTCCAAGGTTTGATGCTTCTTTATTTTCAAATTCAACGAAGACACCTACTTTAAGTTTTTGACCTATCGTTCCATATGAACCACGATAATAATAATTTTGCCCTTTCAGCAAAAATTCTTTGGTAACCGGTATCTTAGTTGCACTTAATAGTGACACTTGTTTAGTTTGATTATTAGAAATGGTAGTAGGACGTTGCAAGGTATAAAGATGGTATTCAAACAGACCTTCTTCAACCATAACGGGCGCTGCAGCACCAACACTTGATTTGGACATTAACATGTCTCTTCTATGCGGTTGCATCTCTTGACGCACTTGGTTTACATCGCCCGCTACTAATTGAAGTTTTGCATTGTTATATGTAACACCACTTTGATTTGTCAGTGTTACCCAACCGGTTAAATCTACAAATTTATCTGACTCATCTAGCTCTGCGACATAATCTGCCTTCCAACCCAACCCTCCTGTCAAATAACTAAGTTGTAGTTCCTGTTGTTTATTTGTGCCACTCTCTAGTGAGAGAATCAAAGTTGGGCGATCACGTAAATTTGCTGGCACTTCATCATAAATAATACGCCCTGGGTATCCAGTTTCGATGCGTTTACCTATCCTTAAAACCACACCGTTGTTCACACTAAGTACTTCAGCTTCTTCAGTCCTTTCTTCACCCGTTGTTGGATGCACTCTAACAACCCTAACTTTTTTACCAACATATTTTTCCAAAAGTTTCTGAGGAGTTAATAAATCGAAATCAAAATTTTGCTCAATTAAACTAAATCCTTTTGGGTGACTGATACTTCTCAATAATGCTGTCTCTGGTCGCATTTTTGCACTTACTTCTCGGAAAGCAAGTTGGTTTAAGCCCTTATCAAGACTCACATATCTAAGATCTTTTACTAAAGCCAGTTGATCATTGTAAATCGTCACGGCTACTTCTTGTTGATCATCAAGCGTGCTACGTATCTCATCTTCTGCTAAAGCAACATTCGCAAAGCAGAAAGTCATTAATACTGAAATTAAAAATGATATTTTTTTCATGTTATATCCTTTACTTACTTAGTATCGAATCAATACTTCGTAAGTTAATGTTGTTTGCCCTTCTGCAGGAACCTTTACCTTCCATTCTGCTGTACCAGAAGCCACTTTCTCATGCTGATGACTTTCTTGTTTCATCTTCCAATCACCAGGTATCGGCTCTTGAACGACAACTTCCACTTCCTCATTTTTAGCATTTTTAAGGTCGATTTGAAAACTCGCTTTATATGCATAATTATATTTACCGATGGCATGTGCTTTTTTAAAGTTTACTTGTTTCTTGTCTGCAGTGACATCAAATGCGTCACCTAGTTTTAAACGTATTTCTTCATTTTTAGGGGTATGATCAATGTTGTCTTCACCAACAAATTGCGCATTTCCAGATTGATCATTTTTATAGACACGAACAATACCTTTCGGTAATGGCATACCAAGGTTTGATTTTTTACTATTATTAAACTCAACAAACACACCTACTTTTAGCTTTTGACCAATCGATCCATAAGAACTCTGGTAATAGTAATTTTGCCCTTTGAGCAAAAATTCTTTCTTAACTGGAATCTTTGTAGCACTTAGAAGAGAAACTTGTTTGGTTTGATTTTCTGCAATTGTCGTGGCACGTTGCAAAGTGTAGAGATGATATTCAAATAGTGCTTCTTCAACCATTTCCGCTTCTGAAGCCATTGAATCTTCAGCCAACATTTCAAATTTTCTTTTTACTTCTTTATATTCATTCTTAACGCGATTGACATCACCTGCTACCAGCTGGAGCTTTGCATTCCTATAGGTCGCTCCACTCTGATTAGTTAAGGTGACCCATCCTGTTAAATCGACAAATTGATCTGATTCGTCCAGTTCAGCAACATAATCTGCATTCCATGATAACCCACCGGTTAAATAACTGAGCTGCAATTGTTGAGATTTTGATGTTGCACTATTCAGCTGCATAACCAAAGTAGGACGATCGCGAAGATTGCCAGGCACTTCATCAAATACGATTCTACCAGGAACACCAGTCTCGATACGATCTCCAATTCGTAGCACTACTCCATTATTTACACTCAGAACCACCGCTTCTAATAGACTTTCTTTACCTGTTACTGGATGAGTTTTCACCACTCTGACTTTTTTACCTACATATTTTTCTAATAATTTTTGTGGAGTGAGTAGATCAAAGTCAAAGTTTTGCTCGATTAAACGAAACCCATCAGGATAGTTCAAACTTCGCAACAATGCTGTTTCAGGTCGCATTTGTGCACTGACCTCTCGAAAAGCAAGATTATTAAAGCCTTTATCCAAGCGAATTGTACGAAGATCTTTTACTAGTGCTAATTGATCGTTATAGATGGTTACCGCAACCTCAGACTGGTCTTGTATAGTACTCTTAATTTCATCATCTAGAGACGTGGCACTTACCTGGCCGATATACAAGCATATCAGCATGCTCATAGTAGCGATGGATGTTGATTTGAATCGTTTATTGAATATTTTCACGTGTAATCCTTTATTTTTCTGCTAGATTTATATACTTAAACGATCAAAAAGCACTTTTGGGTTAAACTAAACATCATATTTATATACATTCTCTACCCTAACGTTTAATTCATCCTATTATGATTAGTCCTTAATTTATTTATATGAACCAAATTTTAATCATAGTCGGCATAGTAGGCATTTTATTGTTCTTACGATGGATGCGAAAGCAACCGAAAAACAAACAAATACAAGGCATTTTAATTCTGGCAGCTGTGGTATTAGTCGTTCTGGCACTGACCGGAAGACTACACCCCTTATTTGCACTAATAGGCGCTGCCGTTGCCTCAATTCAGAAATTTTCCGGCTTACTTCGCTTTTTACCATTATTCAAAAACTTATTTTCAAACAAGCCTGCACATGGTTCTGAGAGCAATTACGACGCTAATGCTGGCGCTAATTCAACAAACCTCAATGAAAAAATGACTAAAGAAGAAGCACAAAAGATTTTAGGTGTTAAGGAAAATGCTACAGCAGATGAAATCACAGAAGCACATCGTAAATTAATTCAAAAAATGCACCCTGATCGTGGAGGCAATGATTATTTAGCTGCAAAAATTAATCAAGCAAAAGATTATTTATTAGAAAGAGTTTCTTAGCTTATGTTCTGGAAAAAACAATGGAAAAAGCTGCTGAGCAAAGATGGCAAAGAGCAATATGAAATCCCTGCATATAGCAAAGATGGTGGACATATAAAATCTTTAGAACGACAAGGCGGTTTAACTACCAGCGCATCCTACGGTGGCATGGGCGAGCGAGAACTGCAACTTCGTATGGAAATTCTTGTTGATCAAGCTCTTTCAAATCGTCGTAGTGTATTTGAACCTGCCAAACAGCTTGCGGTTTTTGCAAAAGTTGACCAAGACCGTTTCTTACAATCAGTAGATAAATTTTGTGATACCAGTGTAGAACTAGCGTTTAACTTTTGTCAGTTTGCACCTCAAAGCCTACAGCTGGTTGAGGAAGAAAACTGGAATGATTGGGTAGAGAGTTTACTAACTATTCATAATAATACTGGACTAGAAGCTGCTATTACGGCAATAAAAAGTGTCGACAAATATGTGCTATCGCTTAATCATGCCCCAAGCACGGTAACAATCGACGAGATACAGAGAGTATTAGAAAGCTTTGTCGTCGGTCTTAGCGGTAGACACTTAGGTATAGAAGCAAATGAAGAATTTTACACCGATACTGAATTAATAAGATTGCCAGAAGTATCTGAGCAATTTAATAGTCGGGAAGATAATTTTATTTTATACAAAGCCATGGCTGTACATCAATGGGCACAAACCTGGTATGGAACCTGGCGAATGAATGTAGATACATTAGTAAAAATGTTCAAAGACTCTGAACGCGCACTCTCACTATTTCATAAATTAGAAACGATTCGCCTTGATGCTCGAATAGAAGATGAGTTACCGGGCATTGCACGCGCCATAAAAGAGTTAAATGATAAACATGGCAAAACTGAGGATCTTTCCAGTCTTTCAATAAACTGGCGCAGAGCTATAGAAAAATTAAAAGAACCTGATACTACAGTTCAGGACACGATGTATTTTTTAGAAACTGTCTATAATGACAAACAAGCACCTGAAGATAAGTTTTACCAGGGATCACTGAATCCTCAAGAAACACGAAAAGCAATTAATGCCAGAATGCAGAAAGAAAAAGAAACGTTGGCAGAAAAGCTTAACCATTTACAACAAGAGCTTGATAGTAACCAGCCAAACAATGACATCAATAATATTGAAACAACAAGTGATAGTGATGCAGGAAATGAAGAAAATAGTAGTGGTTTTTCTATCAATGAAATTGAAGATGAAAACGTGCCGGATGGTTTTAAAATAGAGCTTCAATATGATGATAAAGCAATTGACCTCACACCAGATATGCAAGAGCTATTAGAGTCGATTCTGCAAGACCTTGGAGAGATTCCAGACAACTATCTCGATACATCTGCAAATGTCGCTGATCAAGATGAAGAAGTAACAGATGATAATACATCTGAGAAATCATTAGATAATGATGAGGATGCATTTCTGTATGATGAGTGGGATCACTCAAGACAAAAGTATCGCAAACAATGGTGCCATCTTAAAGAAATAGAAATACAGCCTGTACATAACAATTTTGTAGCTAATACATTGCATAAACATCGAGGGTTACTGAAACGTCTACATAGAACATTTGAAGCATTACGAGAAGACGATAAACGCATGAAACGTCAGCCTTTCGGTGATGATATTGATTTAGATGCAGTGATAGAAGCATACTCTGACACCAAAATTGGCATCGAAGCGTCAGAAAATTTGTTTACTAAATCACGCAAAATCGATCGAAATATTGCTGTAATGTTTATGATTGACATGAGTGGCTCCACTGCTGGATGGATTAATGAAATGGAGCGTGAGGCATTAGTGCTTTTATGCGAATCATTAAATATTCTTGGAGACCGATATGCTATTTATGGTTTTTCTGGAGTAACTCATGAACGTTGTGAATTATATAAAATAAAAGAATTTGAAGAAGATTATAATGATGACGTTAAAGCACGTATCAGCGGAATAGAACCACAAGATTATACCCGCATGGGGGCTGCGATACGACACCTGAGCAAACGACTACATCAAGTAGAAGCACGCACCAAATTATTAATTACCCTTTCTGATGGTCGACCTGATGATCAAGATGGTTATCGTGGTCCTTACGGTATTGAAGATACAAGACGCGCATTAATCGAGGCTAAATTTTTAGGCATACATCCTTATTGCATTACAATTGATAGTGAGGCTATGGATTATTTGCAACACATGTATGGTGCTGTTAATTTTGCCGTTATTGATCAAGTCGATAAACTACCTTATAAAGTATCTGACATCTATAGACGTATAACCATCTAGTCAACAAGCCTCTCATATGAAAAACAGTAAGCGGCTGGATGCCGTGCAGATCCCTATCATCCCGTTCATTGGTCAACTATGTCGTATGCATCCAGGTACTATTTCTTTTGGCCAAGGCATAGCATTTTATGGCCCACCACAAGAAGCATTTCAACATGTGCAAAATTGCTTAACGGACGAATCAATTAATCGATATGGACCAGTAGAAGGCATACCTGAACTACAGCAAGCACTGATACATAAATTAAAGGAAGTTAACCAAATTGAAATAGATGATAGTAATGCAGTGATAGTAACCGCTGGATCTAACATGGCATTTAACACAGCTATTTTAGCAATTACTGACCCTAATGACGAAGTAATTCTTCCCCTTCCTTACTATTTTAACCATGAAATGTCATTAACAATGGAACGCTGTAATCCTATATTTGTTCCTTGCAATGAATTTTTTCACTTAGATATAGAAAAAATAAAAGATGCTATTACCGAAAAAACTAAAGCGATTGTTACCATTAGCCCAAATAATCCAAGTGGCACTGTATATACACAGCAAGAATTATTAGAGATTAACCAACTATGCAAAGAACATAATATTTATCATATAAGTGATGAAGCCTATGAAGACTTTTATTACGACCAACACCAACATTTTTCATGTGCTTCATATAAAAATACGCATCAACATACCATTTCATTGTTTTCGTTTTCGAAAGGTTATGGATTTGCCGGTTGGCGCATTGGCTATATGGTGATTCCCGAACATTTACTTTCCGCAGTGAAGAAAATCCAAGACACTATACTCATCTCACCACCAATAATATCGCAACATGCTGCAATAGGTGCACTGAGCGCAGATACTAGTTATTTGCAAGATAAAAGAAAAAAAATGTCTATAAAACGAGAATTAGTATTAGAAAAATTAAAAGGTTTGCCTTGTTTAAAAACAGAACCAACTTCAGAAGGAGCCTTCTATACCTTGCTTAATCTAGATTTAAAGCAAGGGGACTTGCAGCTTGCCCAAACACTAGTAGAAAAATATGGCGTGGCCACAATCCCTGGCTCAGCATTTGGTATTAATGATGGTTGTTATTTACGCTTATCTTATGGTGCTTTATCAAATGTAGATATATCTTTAGGACTCGATAGAATAAAAAATGGTTTATTACCGTGAGCAAGAATCTGGTATTAACGAGGAGTGATGATCAATTATTTTATAAATTTCATTGTTATCTTTATAAAAAACAAATGAAAATCTCGCTGGAAATATAATTAATTTTTCATTTTCATAAGAAAACTCATATTCACCAGAATAAATTGCAGCTTCACCAAAACTTCTTAAATTTGATGCACCAAATTTCACCTTTAAATTTTTTTTATAAAACAGAACTTCAAAATATTTTCGAATTAATTCTGGTGTATCACAAAATATGTCTGAAAATGTTCCCCACAGCACTGCATCTTCTGCATAAAGACTTATTATCCCATCGAGATCTGTGTTGTTTAAACATACCTCCCATGTCCTTAGTAAGTTTTCAGCCATTTTAGGAACCCATCTACCTTTAGATTTAGAACATGTGTTGTATAAATAATAGACCTGCCAAGATCATATGCAACTAATTTTCTTTTATTTTCTCTGCATTGCGTAAAAGATCACACTAATTTGAGTATGATTATTTCAATTAATAGTTATCCACTTAACCTTTGAGGCATGACATGTTTCATTTCTAAGTGACAATTAATATTTATCAAGTCATCAATAATTTCATTAGCACTGAATAATTACAAATAACGACTATTATAAATCCACATCATCAACTGATTATATTAAGGTATATAATTGAGACACACACCTTTTGCACATAAAATTAATCATCGTATCAGCTTATTGTAAATTGATGTAAACAACTTACAGAAGCATTATCTATTTATCTTCAAATTCATCAAGATATATTCTTTATATATGAGGAAATAAGTTAAACATCATGCTTGAAATACTTATCATTGATGATGACCTCGATTTAACAGCTCTATTAAAGGTTTATCTCGAGTCAGATCAATCTATAAACGTAGACATTGCAAACAGCTTTGCAACTGGATCTGCCGCATTAAAAGAATGTAAACATGATGTTTACATCATAGACTACGAACTTGGTGGCATAAATACTGGTCTTGAATTGATCCAGGAAGCCCATGCATTAGAATTAGCACCTTTAATAATGCTCTCCTCAATCAATGACGATCGTTTAGCCGAAGCAGCTATTGAATATGGCGGGTGTGATTTCATTTCCAAAATTAATCTAAACATGGATCATTTTCAACGTGCAATTCAGAATAATATCAGGCGTGCTGAAAGAATAAATACATTAAAGAATGAACGAAATAGCTTAATACAGAAATCTTATTATGATGCACTAACTGGATTACTAAACCGTACTTATTTATATGAAAAACTATCATTACCTCAAATTAATGAGACGGATAGTTACTCATCAATTCTATTTCTTGACCTTGATGGTTTTAAATTTATAAATGATGAATATGGACACGCAGCAGGAGATGAAGTCCTCAAGCAAGTTGCAGAAAGATTAATCCAAAGCGTGCAAGAACAAGACACAGTTGCAAGACTAGGAGGCGATGAGTTTTTAATTATAATGCGACCTAACATTAATAAATCCAGCAACGATATTATCACTTCGATTATTTCGTCAAGGATAATTCGCACCATTGCATCGCCATTCGATATTCATATTGATGAGTCAAATATCAATGTAAAACTATCAATAACCACTAGCATAGGAATTGCTTTATATCCTGATCATTCAACTGACTTAAATGAGTTAATAAAACTTGCAGACCAATCTATGTATACTGCAAAATCACTAGGAAAAAATCAGTTCGCAATTCATAGCCCAAAACAGACTCAAACAATAGTTAAAAGGGAAATGACAGCTAAAAATGGAGTGCATAATTAATTCTCTGCACACATTCCACTCGAGTCCTCATCGTCCTTTAAATATAGACCCCATAATTCCACGAATGATTGATTGACCTAAACGCGAAGTAACTACTTTAGTTGCACTTTTAACAACTGTTTGTGTGGTCGTCTCTCTGGTACTGCGTTTTTTGCGAGTAGTCTTTTTTGTTTTTGGTTTGTTCGCCTTATACTCACGTTCTTTATCTGCTTTATTATTTGACTCTTTAGTCGCTTCTTCGGTGCGAGCCATTAACTTTTCTGACGCACTTTCGCGATCCACTTTAGTGTCATAGACACCTTTAATAGGACTTTTATCAAAAACCACTTTGCGTTCTGACTTTGTTGCGGGCCCCATACGAGACTCGGGGGGTCGAATCTTTGTTTGTTGCACAATGGTAGGCACACCATCTGGATCTAGCACCGAAACTAATGCTTCACCCACACCTAATTCAGTTATCACTTTTTCAGTATCAAGATCTGGATTTTCTCTAAAAGTAGTTGCAGCCGCCTTTACTGCTTTCTTATCACGTGGCGTGTACGCACGCAGAGCATGCTGTATGCGGTTACCTAACTGCCCTAATACTTCATCTGGCACATCTACAGGATTCTGAGTAACAAAATATACACCGATACCTTTAGATCGAATCAGCCGAACCACCTGCTCAACTTTTTGTGTAAGTGCTTTTGGCGCATCATCAAAGAGCAAATGAGCTTCATCAAAGAAAAACACCATTTTTGGCTTGTCTGGGTCACCTACTTCCGGAAGTTCTTCAAATAGCTCAGAAAGTAACCATAATAGGAAGGTTGAATATAACCGCGGATTTAGCATTAATTCATCGGCAGCAAATAAATTGATATACCCCTTACCTTCCTCCGTACAACGCATTAAGTCTTTTAGTTCAAGCGCAGGCTCTCCAAAGAAATTTTTAGCACCTTGTTGTTCTAGCACTAATAAGCGTCGTTGAATTGCACCAATTGATTGCTTGCTCACGTTTCCATAATCCACAGTTAGTGCTGAAGCATTCTCACCAACATGATTAAGTATAGCTCGTAAATCTTTGAAATCTAGAAGTAATAAACCTTCGTCATCTGCTAGTTTGAAGGCGATATTCAAAACACCTTCTTGAGTATCATTAAGATCCAACAATCTAGATAGTAGTAATGGGCCCATTTCTGAAATGGTTGTACGAACCGGATGCCCCTGCTTGCCAAAAATATCCCAAAATACTGTCGGGAATCCTCTAGGTGTATAATCCACCACTCCCGTTTTAGACGCACGCTCTACCAGCTTAGGCTTTTCTTTGATTGCTTGGCTGATGCCACTCAAGTCACCTTTAATATCTGCAGCAAATACAGGCACTCCGGCTTGAGAAAAACCCTCGGCAAGAATTTGCAAGGTTACTGTCTTACCTGTACCCGTTGCACCCGCAATTAGGCCATGTCGATTTGCACGATTGAGAAATAGACGCTGAACTTCATCACTTTTCCCAATTACAATTGTATTTTCAGTAGTCAATGGAATTATTCTTTTAGTTTTATGGTCTTATTTTACTAACAGCGTATTGGAGCACAATATTGGCTGAATTTAGCAATAACTTTACTCAGTTTGTCGCTTTTGGCCAGCACTTCATACTTCCTTACTCAACAAAAGCATAACAAGTTAAATATAGTCCTTACAATCAATTGCTTACAAATATATACTGGATTTTCGATCAAATTTAAACACATCATAGCCTTGCAGTTCGTATAATTTACATACAATTCGAACATCCAAATAACTATAATTTTAAACTACTAGATACAAAATACTGCTTTTCTATACTAACTAATAAGAATCTTATCTTGAGCACGTTAACGACAAAATTACTACTCACCTGCGTAACTGCATTTACATTATTTGCGGCAAGTTATTCCTATAGCACCACAACGAATGCGCTAGCTCCAGAAAAACAACATAATCGTGCTACCAAGTTAATTACCCATTTTCTCGACAAGTATCACTATAAAGATTTCAATATTGATAATTCATTATCCGATCAAATTTTAAGCTCTTATATAGAAGCACTAGACCCAAACCGTAGCTACTTTTATCAAAAAGATATCGATAGCTTTCAAATATTTCGTTTTAAGTTAGATGATGCAATTTCTAAAACTGAACTGAGCCCGCCATTTCAAATGTTTCGTCTGTACCAAGCCCGTGTAGATGAACGAGTATTATTTGCCTTAGACCAATTAAAAACCAAGTTTGATTTTGAAGTAGACGAAGAACTCATAATTGATCGTTCTGAATTAGACTGGGCAAATAGCAATCATGAATTAAACGAAATTTGGCGCAAACGCGTAAAAAATGATGTGCTGACTTTAAAGCTTGCAGACAAAAAACCTGCTGAGATTAAAGAAACCTTGGAAAAAAGATACAAAGGCATTGCTAAACGCAGTGAACAAATCGATGCAGAAGATGTGTATCAACTTTTTATTAATGCATTTGCTAGCACATTAGAACCTCACACTAACTACTTATCACCAAGAACTTCTGAAAATTTTGAAATCAGAATGAGTTTATCGCTCGAAGGAATTGGTGCACTGCTTCGCACAGATGGCGAATATACTGTGGTAGAAAAAGTAATCCCTGGCGGGCCAGCAGAATTAAGCGATCTGCTTCACAGCTCAGACAGAATTGTAGGCATCGCGCAGCAAGATGAAAGAACATTTAAAGATGTTGTCGGTTGGCGTTTAGAGGAAGTCGTCCAGCTAATTCGTGGTGCAAAAGGTACAGATGTTAAATTACAAATTTTACCCGGTGACGAAGGTCAAGCAGCAAAAATCAAAGAAATTAAAATTACACGCGATAAAATAAAACTAGAAGAACAAGCAGCTAAAAGTGAAGTTATCAAAATCGAAGAAGATAATCAGGAATATAAAATTGGTATAGTAGACGTACCTACTTTTTATATCGACTTTGCTGCGTACCAACGTGGAGAAAAAGATTATCGCAGCACAACACGTGATGTAGATAAACTTCTTACAGATTTAAAGTCAGAAAAAATTGATGCTTTAATATTAGATTTACGTGGCAATGGTGGTGGTTCACTCACTGAAGCCACTCAACTCATGGGCTTGTTTATAGATGAAGGTCCGATAGTGCAAGTACAAGACTCTAGCGGCCATATAGAAGTTCATCGTGATAGAGATAACAATATCTCATACTATGGGCCACTTGTTGTCTTGGTTGATCGTTACAGTGCATCAGCGTCAGAAATTCTAGCTAGTGCTATTCAAGACTATCATCGCGGTATTGTCGTAGGTGAAACCACCTTTGGTAAAGGCACTGTGCAACAACTCGTTGATCTTAATAACTTTAGCTCAAGCAATGACGTAAAACTTGGCCAATTAAAAGCTACGATCGCACAATATTTCAGAATTGATGGTGGCAGCACACAGCACCAAGGAGTCATCCCTGATATCGACTTTAAAACAATATTTCAAGATGAAGAACATGGAGAGCGCGCATTAAAAAATGCATTACCCGCTAGTGAGATTGCTGCCGTCGAACATCATATCGGTGATATTGACATGCAAGTTATAAATCATACATCTGAAAGACATAAAAATAGAATTAAGACTAATGAAAAATTTAATTCTTTATTAGAAATTTTCCAATTAGATTACAAAGTGAGAAATCAGAAAACTGTATCACTATTAGAATCTACTAGAAAAAAAGAATACAAGAATGTAGAAGCGACGCGAGAAGAATACCAAGCACTGCTAAAAGATACTGAAGGCAATCTAAATAAATTAGATGATGATGATGAATTTATTGATGTACTACTTGATGAAACCGCCCATATTGCAGCAGACCTAAGCAAGATTTTAGAGGCTAAAAATTCTAGCTCTTTTGTTTATCGCAATCATTAATAGTATTATATTGAGCGACTGATTATTAACATAATCAGATCAAATCCCTTCATTAAATAGCTTCAATATAAAGCTTTATACACTATTCAATAGTGCGTGAATTATCTTTAATCAAACCATTAAACTAGCTTTATATATGCACTTTAATCAGAACAGAGTTTCACATCTTAACGCTTATAATAAATTTTCTCACTACATGAATTTTTAAATGCCATAAGAATGGTAATTGATTCCAGAGCATGCTCGTAAACACCAAGCCTATGAGATTGAATATCGAATATTTTATGACATAAGAAACCATGGTCATCGTGTATGTCATCAACATTTGTGTATTTCATATGCCAATCTATAAATTGACGTTCATTAATGAAATCCTGGCGTAGCACATCAATAGAATGATGTCTTCTGTCTTTCCTTATTATAGAAAATATATTATCTACGTTAGATTTTTGTCCTTCTAAGAATTGCATGAATTTACAGTCACAATAAGTTAAGACACCTGTCACACCTACTTTTTCATTATTGATGTTCGAGACCTTTTCTATAGCGTGTATATCATTAAGCTCCAATGGTTTAGTCGCAGAACTTACATACACTAATTGGTATATATTATTGTTACTTTTTGCAAAACGTGTCATTCGCCAATTTTACGACGATGTTGATTTGATAAATATAAATTGAAATTTTGAATTTCTCTTATAAACACGATTGATAGATTTTTAATTCAAAAATATATCAATTTTCAAATTCATATGAATTTAAGCCGGAGAACTTACTGGTAAGTTGTCGTTATTATTGAAAAATAATAATTTTTAATCATTGCTAGCCTTGTTAGAATAATGTCCATTAACTAAATCTTCTGCCATCGATCCAAGCTCAATTATCAAATCTATTTCATCATCATCAAATTTCCTGGGACGTTTATCTACCAAACAGAAGGTACCCACATTCATTCCTGAGTCTGTCTGCAATACAAAACCTATGTAAGAGCGCACCCATGGTTTATTTACTACTTGTGGGTTATCGAAGAATCGACTGTCATCTAGTGTATCTGAAACTTCAAAAATACGTCCTCTTGGATGATTGTTGGTTATTTCACAAATAGCATGGGCACATATAGATATATCTCGATGCACTTCTGTTGCATCAATCCCGCACATAGACTTAAACCACTGACGCTCAGCATCAATAAAAGTAATTAGGCAGATGGGCACATCAAGCTTTTCGGTAGCAAAACTTGTAATGCAATCAAAACGTACATCGGGTGATGAATCAAGGATATTGAGTGCATGTAATGCTACTAAACGATGGGGTTCATTTTCAGGTAATGACGCAGATAACATACTTCAAACTCCAACCAAGTAGTTACTTAAAATAATAGTTTAAATATTTAACTATGTACAGATTTAGGCATTATTTTTATACAATTTTGTTAATTTCTTGCTTTGTTTCACATAATTGAATTAAAGAATATTTCAAAAATCAAATATTCATAAAACATCATAAATAGCAAGCAAGCCGTACTATTTTTGTGCCTATCAGTAACATTTTAGACTTTCAATCACATATTATTATTAATTAAAAACTATGATTTAGATTCAGCTAAACGATAAATAATGGCAAATGATTTACTATTCTATTCGTGACATTCTTAGCGATTGTAGATATTGATCCTGATCAATGAACTTCAATTTTGTTTTTGTTTGTTATTATCATTAATGCTATTTCTCTTCATTTCAAACTGACGCATAGGCATTGTATCTATTAGAGTGAATATAGATTGTAAATCCAAGCTCTTTTCTTTTTGTTTAATCTCACCATCTTTTCCTATCAAAAGTACATTTTCTTCAGTATTTATAAAGTAATTATTTATCATTGAGCTATAAAATTTTTCTTGAATATTTCCTTGATAGTTTGTTTTTACACTGTTATTTGAGAATACAAACCAATATATATTCCTTTCTCGAATTTCATCATCTTGATTTGCAAGCTGCAAGAATACGTCTTTGTGCCCATCTGTTACACGAACTAGGATAATTCTATAATTCCACTCTAATTCACCAATATTCTCCAGTGCACTTACAAGTTGTATAGATGAAATAATTAAAATAATTAAAAAGAATATTCTTAATATAAAGATTGGGTGTTTATTCATTTTTTTCTTACATATATATTTTGAGTGCTATTACCATAAAGGTTGCCCAGCATTATGTTCATAGTATCTGTCTAACGCATAAAAGATATTATTTATAATGCATTGTATTCTTATATTAATATTTTTCATGATTGAGATAAATTATATTTAAGTCATCCAAACATCAGTGAAAATAAACCCCTTAGAAAATATTTAACAGAATCGCTTAGTTTTATGCCATTTGTGCCGTATACATTTATTAACTCTATACAGTTTCAGGAAGTTAATAATGTTGAAAAAACATTGGTACTATATAACGTTGCTCTTTATTCTTGCCACACCAAATCAAGTTATTGCAGACCAATACCCTGAAATGAAAAAGTTTTGTATGTGGAAAGCAAGTGCTGCGCAGATTATCGCGATGAATCGAGACTTAGGGTTAAATCAAACAGAAATTACTGGCCAGTACCTTAACCAAGAAGATGACTATAACGAGCAAGTAGTTGTACTTGATTTGATTGATCGAATTTATGGTAGATATGAATTTGTAACACACGATACGATTTATTCACAAACAAATAAAACGTGTTTGAGAGATCTTTATACAGACAAGTCTAATGAAGTTTTCTTATCTTCACATTTAGACAAGAATCAGTGAGCTGAATAGTTTGACTCTATCGATTAAACCAATTGTATTGTCTAGCTAATTTCAAATATTACAATATATTTTAGGTTAACTGACCAAATATTCTAAATCCTGCCACATAGGTTCCTATCGCAGAACCTAAAGAACTAAGCACAAATATTAACAATATCCTTGCTACCCTATTTTTGCGCCACCCCCAAGCAGAAGAAGTATCTTTGCGTAAAGCACTAAAATCATTCACTGTTGGCTTACGTATAAACAATTCCATCGCTGCAGTCACCATTCCGGCTCCAATGGTTGGGTTTAGCGAAGTTATGGGGGCAGCAACAAAGGCTGTAATAATCGTTAATATATGTGCACCAGCAATTGCTGCACCAAGTGCAGACAAACTTCCATTAATGACAACCCATTGCCAAATCAAACTCCAACCCATGTCTGGGCCTTTTTGAAAGCCCAAGTAAAAACCAAATATTACTAACGCAACAATAATCCAAGGAATTAATTTAAACCAAGATCGCTTCTTAGGAATTACATCCAGCTCAGCGATTACATCACTAGCATCATAAGAACTATCTTCCGCATTTTTTTGCAAATAATTTGTCATGCCTTTTACATGCCCCGCTCCCACGACAGCGAGTAAATTCTTGCCGGGCTGATCTTTCAATGTTTGTAATAGTTTTGCGGTCATATATCGATCACGTTCATCAATTAACGGTATGAACAAATCATTCGCATCTTCAGAAAATTGTGCAAATGTGGTTTCGAGTAAATCACCTGTCTTTAGCTTTTCTATTTCTTCTTCAGACACGGTTTCTCGAGAAACTACGCTAGTGAACAATCCTGCAATAATATAAAGGCGTTTCCAAAAAGGTACATTATGATAAACACGTTTAAGAGTAGTCCCAACCTCACGATCAATCACTACTAATGGCAAATCCAGTTGTTTGGCATATTTAATTGAGGTTTTCATTTCCAAACCCGGTTCAATCCCCAATTGCTCTGCCATGCGTTGCTGATATGACCCTAATGCTAAACTTGCTGTAACCATACTTGCCTTGCCGCTACGTATTACATCAAACAAATCCATTTTTGCTAATGCATTAGGGTCAGTCATAGCATTAAAGCGACTTTGGCAAAGTTCGATGCAGATAACATCATGTTGATTAGATTCAATTAGCTCTTGAGCCTTGTCTGCACTGGCTTGGGAAACATGAGCCGTGCCCAAAATAGTGATAGTACTTTCACCAAAGGAAAGCGATTTAATGGGTTCTTCCACGATTTGAATAACTTTTTAGAAATTTAAATTAAAATTAGGATTAGGATTAATCAGAAATAATCAACAACAAAAGCATAACTTTATGCTTCGTCATATTCATTATATTTCTTTGAGCTACCTTTAACTTTTTCGACTGGATAACGTTTTTCATTGATTTCCATCTTGCGCTTGGTCATTTCCATAAGATCTATACCTAATTGATCAGACATTCTTAATAGAAATATAAAAATATCTGCCATCTCAAAAGCAACCGCCACATGCCGCTGAGGAGTCAACTCAGTACTCTGCTCTTCTGTCATCCATTGAAAATGCTCTAAAAGCTCTGATGCTTCAACTGACAACGCCATCGATAAATTTTTTGGGCTATGAAACTGCTCCCAATCACGAACTTGCGCAAATTCTCTCAATTTTAATTTAAGCTCCTCTAATGCAGGCTCACTCATATTCAGTATCTCTTTACTTTATGTTATTGATCTCACTATTGGTTCAACAAGCTTATCATCTTCAACATTAAGCTCACTAACAATATCTTTAACTGTTTTACAACCCAACACTTGCTCCAAGCTGTTATCAACTGTAGTCAATATAGATTTGACTGCACCAAATTTATGAGTGGTGAGTGAATTTTTAATATGACTTCTCGGTCCTGGCTCACGCACAGAGTCAACTACTGACTTTAATGACAATTCCTCTAGTGGCCTCGCAGGTGTGTAGGTTAGTTTATCTTGATCTATTTTTACCAATAATCCATGTTCAACTAACAGATCTAATTGTTGCTCTATTGATTGCTGTGGCAAATGCAATACGCTAACTAAACCCGTAACCGAAACAGGTGCGGAATTGGCATAGAAGCGTTGACCAATAACGACCATGATCTGGATAGCTATTTCTTCTTTTTGTCGATTAGTTAATGCCAAATCATGTGCATTAATATGCAGATATTCTGGGTGTTGTTTATAGAAAGCAACACTTGAGCCAACCAGTAATATTAGCCAACTCCACCAGAGCCAAATCATAAAGACAAATAAAAATGCAAAGCTTGAATAAATGGCAGTGTAGCTAGTTGAAATGGAAGCTGACATCACAGTTGCAAATACCCAGCCAACTGTTTGCCACAATACACCAGCAGCAATTCCTCCCATTAAGGCAGGCACAAACCTAACTTTAGTATTAGGCATGAATAGATAAGTAAAGGTAAATGCTGCGATAATTAGCAAGTAAGGCACAAGCTTAGTGGCCACACTCAACAAGGTTCCAAACGGTTCAATAGATATTATTGCTTGTGCAAATGAAGTATTTATTGCCGTTCCAGTCACCCCCATGGCAACAAACACCAATACCGGACCCACCATAATTACGCTTAAGTAATTACTAAACCTTCTCGCCAATGACCCTGACTGTTGTACACGCCAGGTATAATTAAAAGCACTTTCAATCTTGTTAATCAATCTTACAATAATGCCAAACAACAAGGCCAGACCAACACCACTTAGCAAACCAACCTTAGTATTATCCACAAAACCCATTATCTGCTGAGCAATTTCTTTCCCTTGACCGCCAAGTGGAGCTAAATATTGCAAGAGTATTGGCTCCATCTGGTTATGAACCCCAAACGCTTTCATTACCGAAAAACTAACCGCAATAAGTGGCACTATGGATAACATCGTCGTGAATACCAAACTCATCGCGCGAAGATTTAGTTGACCGTCTAAAAAATCATCCAACATGATATGGATAAAGCGCACAATGCTCAGCAGGCCAGCTTGCCACCATGACAATGCATTGATATCTACGGCCCAGATTTTTTTGGTGATGTTTTCTTTTATTGACGACATGATGTTACAAAGAGTGCCATGAATTTAATCATAGTAATTGTAACAGAAACGTAGTTTTGACCTAGATACAGCTAATCTTGCTATAGCATTGCGGCTATCTGTTATATTTGGCTAAGAAGCGACCCAAATCCACTAGATACACACCTTGCTAGAATAAGCAAACCATCATGCCTGATACAGGATGGTTATTGATATCTATAATAGATTCTAAATAATAGTTATATGACAATCGTCTATGTGATTTATTTTTGCACCCATTGACCTTCTGCATTCTGGTACCAAGTACCTACAGCTACCTCTTCTACCCAAACACGTGAGAAAGTTGATCGTATTTCTGCTTCCCACTCTGGGTGATCATTTGCTCGAGCAATTTCTGCGTATAAGGCTCCACGTTCTTTATTTTCATCAGCCACCAACTTCTTAACTAGATTACGTTCCTTTAAAGAAATTAAAGACTGATCTCTTATTTGGACATTTGCATTAGCAGTTAATCCTATTGCACCACTTGCATAATATTTCTTTAAGGTACTCGCACGTGCCTTTAAATTATTTCGTAATGCTCCGATCGCTGGTGTATTGATATTAATATCCGCCTCTGCTTGTGCCGGGGATATTAGTAAATTTAAAATATTATTTGTTATAGTGCCTGCTACATCATTAACGATTACATAAGTTAAATAACCAGTCGCACTAGCTTTACTTTGATCATTCGTTTGTTCGTTCGTTTCTTGCTTTTCATTAATAACTTCTACCTGCTCTTCACTCAGAACATCGCGCACAATTACTCTCGCAGCATCCTCCGCCGCCGCGGCTGGAAAATAAATATTAATGGTCACACATGCAGAAAGCACTAATCCAAATATAAAACTGCTTAAAATCGACTTATGCTTCACCATATCTTTCACCATATTTATCAATATATTTAATTAACGGTAATAGTAAGACCCAGGTCACTATTGTTAAGTTCCTATCCGTTTAGTACACATTTTGCACTAGTTCACAATAACATCCTTTGTGCTGACCACTCTTTTCAATCTAGCAATCAATACAGGCCAAGACACTTCATTCGTAAACCCAACTATATCGATACGTGGTACACCGCTGCCTTTAACAATATAAAAGCTTTTTGGATCACCTTCAGTTGACTTCTTTACGCCACGCATTTTGCATGTATTATTCTTCAAAGTGCAACCTAAACCTAATTTATCGTATCCAAAACTATCAAAAAATTTAAGAAAACTTTTTGATAAAATATTTACTCCTCCATTACCTACCTGAGTTAAATTATCTACTGCGGTTTGGCTAATTCTGTGTCTCGACTTATCTTTCTCGGGTGTACCAAACCATGCATCAAATGCTACTGGCGTCCAATTAACGAATTGCAAGTTATTTATCGAACCTTCCAGCCGTCCCGTAATTTCACCGAATGAAAAAGTTTCCGTTAGAGAACCCAAGTCTAAGTTATTAAGCTTAAGATCGGCAGATAGTTTTGGAGTGATACTGAATAAATCTTCAGCACTTAAATTATGAATAGTAGTAGTGCCACCAAAACCACGAATTAACAACGCACCTTGTATATCTACATCACCTTGTTTATAACTAACATTAGGCGCATAACCAGCAAGATTTCCATTCATTTCTGGCCAACCAAAAGCAACCGATAGTCTAGACATCGATACTGGTGTTAAGCTGATATCCATTACTGTTGACTGATCTTTACTGCCAGGATTCTTAACTGCAAAACTCTCGATATTCACTGCTCCATCTAATATAGGAACACTTACGGATTGTTTTAATACCAATGCTTGTGCATCATTTGAAAATGAAAACTGACTAGCACCAAGCCTTAACTTATAAATATCAGCCGAGTCGAAACTAAATTTATACTCCTTACCTGTAAAGCGTTTACCCCACCCGATATTTCCATTTAATTTAGAAATTGAGAAGCGTTTTTGATTATCTTCAAAGGTTAGGTAATTTAACGATAGATCTGTATCGACGATTCTATCTCCATCGAATAACATTGAACCCGATAAGCTACCTTTAGTTACCAAATCAGAAATATTAGTGTCTAGTAGAAATGGCAACATATAATTATCATATACATCCGGAAATGCAGCATATTGAATGTCAACTTGCATAGGTACAATAGCTTGTTGTTTTTCAAAATCAATAATGGTATCCAGCTTAAGGATCACCGCATTTGCATCCTCATAATGCAAAGAAGCTAACTCTATTTCAGTTGAGTCTACCTGCCAATTAAACGTTCCATATACGTCTTTTGCATTAGCATTTGCATCAATAAATACTGGATCAAAATATAACTCCCCTTTAAAGGTGGTTGAGTTAAATTTATTCCTCCAAACTTTCAATTCACGTTTGCTTGAAAAAGCAAGCTTAATGGAAACATTCTCACCCACGAATGTACTTTCATCATTTGCAAATGCAAGTTCTCTTACAAGCGCATCCCCATGAATTTCTAATAAAGAGGTATCTTGGCCAATAAATTCTACTTCGCTGGTAGCAATGCCTTCTGAAAGTAACTCGGGAAATGATGGCAATACTTCTTTTAGTTTTGCAAATGAGACATTATTACTTTTAATTCTAGCGCGCCAAAGTCTGTTATTCATTTTTACACTTAAACTTGCAGGTCCACCAGCCAGGTTAAAATCACTTAGCTCTATAGTTAAATCACCAACCTCATTCTTAAGAAATTTTATTTTGGCTTTATCAGCACTTGCAATGGGATCATCAAAAGTTAATTCACCATTATTACAAGCCAATGAGTCTTTTGAAATCTCACCATCATTGCATTGCAATAGGATATCTTTAATGTGGCCCTTATTATCTGGCAATACTGCAGATCCAATTTGTAAAGAATATGAAGTTATATTTTCCTGTTGAGAATCAAATTTTAGAGCAATATCATGAAGACTTAGACCATAGCCCTCAACCGAATCTATATTAATTGAAGTAACTAAATTGAGTGCGTTAGCTGAAAGCCCGACAGATGAAAATAAGGCGACTAAAGAGATGAAAAATATCAGCCAACGATGCTGAAACATATATTTTTTTTTGTTACGAACAAACCACACACTTAGGATCTTTTTTTATTTTTACACTATGCCAGTCCATATTTAATGCATCGATTAGCAACAATCTATTCGAGAGCACTTGCCCTACATTTGCTATCAACTTAATCACTTCAGTCGCTTGGATAGAACCGATTAAACCGGTAACGGAACCGAGCACCCCAGTTTCAGAACAGTTTTCCTCAAGTTCTGAATTCATATCAGGATACAAACATTGGTAACACGCACAATCACCTAGCATATCAAAGACAGCAACCTGTCCCTCAAAACGAATTGCAGCACCTGTTACTAAAGCAGTTTTAGTTTTGACACATGCCTTGTTAATAACAAAACGTGTTTGGAAGTTATCGGTTGCATCTACAACGATATCAGCACGACTTACTTCTTTATCAAGCATGTCGCCAATCAAAACCTCATTCACCGCCCTAACTTTTGTTTGGGCGTTGAGACCCAACAAAGTTTGTTTAGCTGAAAGTACTTTAGGCTTATCAAGATCATCAGTATTATGAAGTATTTGACGTTGCAAATTACTCAGATCTACCGTATCAGGATCAACGATTGTTAACTCGCCAACACCACTTGCCGCAAGATACATTGCAATCGGTGAACCCAAGCCACCAACTCCAAACAACAATACTTTAGCAGCAAGTATTTTTTGCTGCCCTTCAAAACCAATTTGCGGCAACATAATTTGACGGCTATAACGCAATAGCGCGTCATCATTAAGGTCTTTATTAGCCATTGTCAACGTAAATTATAATATGAATATATAATCTGAAGGATGGGCTAAGTATTGCGAGTTAACCCTTACGCCTCTTTTCTGCTTCTGCAAAAGCAGCCATTTGTTCTGGTGTGGCTTCTTTTTGATACTTATCTTTCCACTCAGAATACGGCATACCATAGACAATTTCTCTGGCTTGCTCATATTCTAGAGAAATGTTTTTATCTTCAGCTGCAGCGACATACCATTTAGACAAGCAATTCCTACAAAAATCTGCCAGATTCATTAAATCTATATTTTGCACTTCGGTCTTTGCCTGCAAATGCTCAACCAACCTTCTGTATACTGCAGCTTCGATTTCAAGTTGTTGTTGATCGTTTATTTGTTCACTCATAATAAAAGGCCCTTACGCTATTCAATTTACAATACCATATTGATATTTTACCTCATTACATTAACCAACCAATAAATCTATCTCTTTATATTAACTAAATGACTACAATTTATAATAAAAATGTAACTGGCATGATCTTAGCTGGTGGAAAAGCCAGGCGCATGGGAGGTCAAGATAAAGGTTTAATCGATATTAATGGTCAAGCTATGATTCAATATGTATTGGACGTATTAAAACCACAAGTAAATGAGATCTTGATAAATGCAAATCGCAATATAACCGCGTATAAAAAATTTGGATATCCCGTTATATCTGATCAACTCGAAGACTATCAAGGCCCTCTCGCTGGCTTTGCAGCAGCAATGGAAGCATCAAAGACGGATTATATCTGCACATGTCCTTGCGATGGCCCACTTATCGCCCAAGATCTTGTAACACGATTATCTTCTGCAATGGATTCATCCAATACAAATATTCCTACGGCAGAGGTAGAAATTGCTGTCGCCCATGATGGTCAACGACTCCAGCCTGTTTATGCCTTAATCAGTTGCTCACTCCAACAAAGTCTATTGGACTATTTAAGTAGTGGAGAACGTAAGATAGACCGCTGGTATGCCCAACATAACTATAAAGCTGTAGATTTTAGTGACAAACAAGATTGCTTCATTAATATCAACACTCCTGAGGATCAAACCAATATCTCCAAGCAGTTAACTAGAAAATAATATGCAAACTCTTTCATTTTGTAAGCCCGTATTAGGCTTCTCAGCGTTCAGTGGATCGGGGAAAACCACTCTTCTCGAAAAGCTAATTCCTATACTTTCCTCTCGCAAGATCCGTGTTGCAGTAATTAAGCATGCACATCATTCATTTGATATCGATCACCCCGAGAAAGATAGCTATAAAATTCGTAAAGCTGGTGCACAACAAATTCTCATTTCATCGCAAAAACGTTGGGCGATGATTCACGAGCATGTAGATGAAGCTTCTGAATTAACACTTGAAGCTGCTCTGCAACACATATCGACTGAAAATATAGAGCTGGTCATCGTTGAAGGCTTTAAATCAGCGCCCATTTCTAAGATTGAAATACATCGCCCTTCACTCGGCAAACCGTTGATATCTGCAAATGATGAATTTGTAATCGCAATTGCTACAGACGAACCTGGAAAAGTTGATACGAATTTATCACTTCTAGACCTTAATGATACTGAAATGATGGCTGATTATATTGTGCAATTTTTAACCAATAATCAGTGATGATTTTAATGTATTTCAACAATCTCTCTCCACTGGCCAGTTCAAAAAATGCTACAATTTGCTTATATTAGAAAGAGTTGGCGAAGAGAATAATAACATTGCATGCTATGTAACTTATTAAGTAACAATAAGTTACAGATACTTTTTCATCTTAAGTATTACATTTAACAACTAGCACGATACCCAAATCATGTGGGTATTGATCGGTTTTGTATGCAGATTAAGCAATATTAAGAACTTAGATTCATTTAGGAGAATGCAACATGGCAGATCGTACCGTCACAGTCACCGATAATACGACAGGGAATAAAGTCGACCTACCGATTCTGGATGGCACCAATGGTCCAAGCGTCATCGATATTGGCAAATTATATAAAGAACTTGGCTATTTCACATTTGACCCTGGTTTTGTTTCCACAGGAAGCTGTGACAGTAAAATCACCTTCATTGATGGTGACATCGGCCTACTACGCTATCGCGGCTACCCAATCGAACAGCTAGCAGCTAAGAGCACCTTCTTAGAGGTCTGTTATCTGCTTCTTTTTGGTGAACTACCTACCGCACAAGCATTTGATGAATTTAAAGCACGTCAAAAAATGCACACCATGCTTGACGAAAAAATGCGCCGCTTTTATTTGGGGTTCCATAACGACTCTCACCCCATGGCGATGATGGTTGCTACCGTGGGCGCCCTCTCTGCGTTCTACCATGATCAGATTGATGTACATGACCCTGAGTCACGCGAGATTGCTGCAAACCGTTTAATCGCTAAAGTACCAACCATGGCAGCATGGGTGCACAAGTACTCAATTGGTCAGCCATTCATGTACCCAAACAATAATTTGGACTATGTGCCTAATTTCTTACATATGATGTTTGGCTTACCGACCATGGACTACCAACCTAGCCCTGTCTTTGTAAAAGCAATGGATGTAATTTTGATATTACATGCAGATCACGAACAAAATGCATCTACTTCAACCGTAAGACTTGCAGGCAGCTCAGGCGCCAACCCTTATGCAGCTTTATCTGCTGGTATCAGTTCTCTTTGGGGTCCAGCTCACGGCGGTGCTAATGAGGCTGTAATTAGAATGTTGGAAGATATCGTTGAATCCGATAATGATGTTGCCTATTACGTAGATCGCGCTAAAGACAAAGACTCACCTTTCCGTTTAATGGGCTTTGGTCATCGTGTATATAAAAACTATGACCCAAGAGCAAAGATTATTCGTGAAGTATGTCATGAATTACTGGCTGAATTAGGTGACGATAATCCGAATAGACCATTATTTGATACGGCAATGGAATTAGAACAGATTGCACTTTCCGATGATTATTTTGTAGAACGAAAATTATATCCAAACGTTGATTTTTACTCGGGCATTATTCTACGTGCGATGGGTATACCCATGAATATGTTTACTGTGATTTTTGCACTTGCTAGAACGGTTGGTTGGATTTCACATTGGAAAGAACATATGAGTGATCCTGCTGCAAAAATTGGACGTCCACGTCAATTGTATACAGGTTCAGATGAAAGAGACTATGTTGATATTAACAATCGTTAAGTAAAATTAAGTAACGGTTATTCTATTTCTGCAAAGAACTTTCTGATCACAGGACTAAAAAGCTCCTCGTCTATTAAGAATGCATCGTGTCCTTTCATGGATGCGATGCGTTCAAATTCAACATTATGTCCTGCATTTTTAATTCCATTAAAAATTTCTTCCTGCTGTTGAATGGGAAACAAAATATCAGTATCCACACCAACCACTAAAGTCTTTTTAGCAAGCACTTTGGCAAGTCCAGCATTAACTGATCCGCCATGTTCTGCAACATCAAATAAATCCATCGCTCGCGATAAATATAAATAACTATTCGCATCAAAGTTTTCTACGAACTTATGTGCGTTGTAATCCAAATAAGACTCTACTTCAAATTCAATTCCAAACTTATCTTTACCTCGTTTACTAGAATCAATACGTGCACGATTAAAGCGCTCATTCCACTCCTCCGCAGCACGGTATGACACCAAGCCAAGCTTTCGTGCGAGTACCATCCCATTCTTAGGTTCTTCATCAGGTTCATAACAACCGTTTTTCCAATCAGGATCGCATCGCACAATCTCTCGTTGCAATGAACGCATCGCAATCGCTAACGGCAATGACCGACAAGCAGCGGATATAGTCACCACATAATCCACTTCCTTAGGATACTGTAGTGCATACGCCAACGATGACATGCCTCCCATAGATGCCCCTATCACTGCACATAGGTGATCGACACCAAGTTCTTGCATGGCGTGGTGTCCGGCTTTTGCGATATCTTCTATAGTGAGTTCAGGAAATTCTGAACAGTACTGTTTTCCGGTTTTAGGATTGATAGAACTCGCACTTGTTGAACCAAAACAACTCCCCAGCGAATTCACACAAACAACATAAAAGCGATCGGTATCAATTGGTTTGCCCGGCCCAATCATATATTCCCACCAGCCAGGAGCGGGATCTTCAGCAGATGAACATGCATGGGCAGACGGAGATAAGCCGGTAAAAACTAATACAGCATTGTCATGTGTTTCTGAGAGCTTACCCCATGCTTCATACGCTACATGCACCTTAGGTAACACATCACCACGACGCATAATAAAGTCAGTTGTACCGTAATCACCATGCAGTTCGACATATTTCGTTGCTGGAGGCGCGCGGTTTGGGATAGGGTGAATGTCTTTAGCGGGTGTACTCACAATTTTCTCAATCTATATCTGATTCATTAGTCATAAAGACCTAACGTTTAAGAAAGGAATTCTAGCAGTTACATTACAAGTTTAAATAGATTTTCGTGTGCGTAGGGTCAGAATCACAGATAAAATCAGCAATAATACAAATAAGATTAATGTCTGCTCAGGAATTGTCAAACCTGCAAATTCCCAACTAATATCCGCACACGACCCTGAACCTGTGAGTGTTTTTCTCAACGTTTCAAATAATGGCAGTGTATCTAGCATAAAGTATAAGTCTGGTCCGCATTCCGGTACCTGATCCTTAGGAAGGTTTTGCAGCCAAATATGTCGTGAAGCAAGTCCTATTCCAACCATTGACAACAACATGCAACACACACTATTTATTTTCGCAAAAATAGTCTTTGGTCCTATCAACCATGCAAGCAGGAACAACGCCCCCATAGAAATGATTACTACTCTGTCTAAAATACATAATGGGCATGGGTCTAAATACAATGTTCTTTCTAAATAAAGCACTGCAAACAACATGGATGCAACACAAATAGCAAAGCCCACAAATGCTAATGGTCTATAATTAAACATAGAGAATTATGTAGTTTTATATCTTTTATTCAACAGTTGACCCGGCAGGTGTTTCGACGGGCACCTCATCAAGCAGTTCACTTGGCAGTTCATACGTCACTTCAGAATATCCTTCTGGTGGCCCTTGTAACTCAAAATCATCAACCGTTTTTGTTTCTTGTATATTAGATGAGCCTTCTCTTTGTGCAATATTGTATTCAAACCAATCTGATTTTACTGAAAACACATCATACGTGACATTATCACCATTACTGTTAACTTCAGTATATACACCATCTTTATAACTCCACGTACCTGCATCAGATGATTTCTCGTAAAGCTTATCTCCATCATGCACAATCATATAATCGACTTCATAGGTTCCATCGGACCCTCGAACCATTTTCCAAGACTCGGACCAGCCCGCATCTTCTTCGTCTTCATAGGTTCCATCACCACGCCACACACCTGCTAAAGCTTCCGTTGCTTTCGCATCATCATCTTTGACTTCAGGATTATTTGTGCAAGACCATAATGGTATTAGCAAAGATGCTATAAAAAAGAGTCTAAAGAAAAAACCTATTGATGAAATTTTCATATGGCCCGATCCAGTGGTTAGTAAGAATATACAGAAGTTTAACCATTACTCTTCTCACCCACAATCCAATGCGTTTAATTTTTGATACCATTCGATTAATTCATCAAGTGAATATGCAGCATTTGCAGGACTTGGATTGGGTGTAACAAATATACAGGACTTGTTTATTTTGAAACTTTGCAAGCCCCAGTCAACTTTGTCTTTACTGAAACTACTATATTGCAAGAACTTATTGATTGCGACTTTGCCATGAAACCAGCAAATTTTGGGTTGATATTTAATGATTGCCGCCTCTAAAGCTGGTGCACCAATCTTATAATCAGCAGCTACCATATCTTTACCCATTGAAGAGTGTCGCTTTGCCACATCCGTAAAGCCTATTTTATACTTTTGAAATAATGCCTCTTGAGATGCTTTAGACGGGTCAAGCTCTTCTAGAATTAAATCACTCGCATTCAACGCCTTCCAGAAACGATTTCTAGGATTTGCAAAATAATATCCGCTCACAACGGAAATCGTCGATGGATTTAACCCAATGGACAATATCTTTAAATCAAAATCGAAATAGTCTTTTAGGGTTTCCATATTTAGCACTTAATATTTTAATTCAAAGCTTGTTACAATTTAGACCTACTAATATAACTCAAAGATAATCATGGGCACTGCAAAAATATCTTCTCATACTATTCAGGCTTTGGAACTTGGCCCAATGGAAAATTTTGTTTATTTAATAGTAGATAATGAAACTAATACCGCAGCAGTCGTCGACCCTGCATGGGATGTAGATAAAATTATCCAACAAGCAGAAAACCTTAATGCAACTATTACAAATGTATTATTAACACATAGTCACCATGATCATATAAATGGGTTAGAAGGAATCCTTAATCAATATGACGCACAAATCCATATACTAAAAAACGAAGCTGAATTTTGGGGCGAGAACTTAAACAAACCTACATTACATTATGGCGGCGATAGCATTCAAATTGGGAATACCGAAATTGAAGTGATGCATACCCCGGGTCATACACCAGGCTCTACATGTTATCGCGTTGGAGATGACTTAATAACTGGTGACACTTTATTTGTTTTTGGTTGTGGACGATGCGATATGCATGGTGGTGACCCTGAACAAATGTATGCCACATTAAAACGATTTAAAACAAATTTACCAAACGATATCGTGATTCATCCCGGGCATAACTATGCAACACAGAAATCTTCAACCTTAAAAGAAGAGGTTGAAGGCAATCCATTTATGCATTTTACCGAAGTTGATCAATTTGTTCGTTACCGTATGAAGGTGCATGATCAAATCAGAAACTCTCCTTATGCTTCGCAAAGCAGTACTGACTTGCAAAAGCAATTAGAGAAGCTAGAACGCTAAGACATTTACCCAAAAAATTACAATAACAGTGAGTTTTGGGCTTAAGACGCTTGTTTACTTAGGTTGATTAATATTTCACTAATACCCTGCGCTGAACCTAGGTATGGTGCAGTTTTAATGTTTACACCAGGGTTTAGAGCTTGCGCTTTTTCAAGTTCTTCAGGTATATCCGAAACCACATGCCTACCAGCAGACAGGAAATATGGCAAAACCGTGACCGTTTCTGCCCCTTTTTCTACACAAGCACTTACACCAGCTGGTATCAAAGGATCTGCTAACTCAAGAAAGGCACACTCAACAATAGAGTAATCTCCGTTCGTCTTCTGCGCGAGTGCTTTAGTTAATTCACGCACCTCATCATTGGAGGCCTGACGCCTACTTCCGTGAGCAATTAGTAATAATGCATTCATACAATAATGCTATCACAGCTAAATTTGTATAAAACAAGAAGGCCGGAAGATATTCAAAAATGTACGGTACAATTTTTTACAACAACAAAACTATCAGACAAAAAAAACCCACGTTAGAGGTTAATTTAACGTGGGTCAGTTTCAGAAGGAGAGAAACTACAGTTTGTATTATAGTCTGTGATTAACTCTAAATTTTTACAGCTCATCTGTGAAAATCACCCATTAAGCCCAGGCTTTTCCAGATTTCCCCCAAATTAACCTTGAATTTATTGCAAATCGTTACACGCCATTTATTAATGGGCGTTTAAACATCACCAAATTCTTGTTTCAACAACTGCTCTTCCGTCAATAATCGTTGTTGAGAGTTCATGTTATCTTTCTTGTAGGTCACCATAGCTGCACCCTGCTCGTCTGTGCGGATCACAATACCCATCAATCTTGTAATTCTTCGTAGAGAGCCATTCTTGCTCACTAAGACGATCTCAACCTTTTTCCCACGCTCTAAATCATGGTCAGGAATATGCACATACAAACCCCCTTCACTAATATTGCCTTGATGCGCTTTCAGGGTGGAACATCCATTTCGCTTCACATATACATCACCCAAAATATCTGCCCTTTCATCCCGCGGGAAAAATGAGCTGCGCAGTGTTTTTTTGCGAAATATACCTAACATAGACTGGGTGATCACGAAGACAGTTGCGAATAGCTAACCATCCACTATAGATTTGAGTGAGTTAAATGAATTCTCTTTGTACCATAGGCATATGGGCACTTTTGTGACAGCCTACTCCGATAGCTCGTAAATTATTGTGGTCGAACGGCCAGTTATTGACTTTACCAACTATTTAATATCTGCGTTGCATCGCGGTGTCACGAAACTGTTTCCAGTCATAACCAATGACGTTGCGTTTTTCAGTATCGTTTTTATATTTACTCAATAGATACTTATAGCTGATATGAGGGATTTTATAGGTAAATAGCGCCAAAATCATAAACATGGCACCCATTGCCGTCGTGCGATTACCACCGACATCAATTCCAAACAGCCAGACGGCTGATGCGACAACAGCCACAAGTCCTATTGTCGCAAATGTTAGCTTACGACTAATTTGATGAAATTCTCTGTATAATTCTTGTGATATATTACGTTCAGTCATCTATGTAACTTATTATTTTTTATAATAATATAGGCAGATATTAATAAGCCACCTATAAACCCATACAAATGCGCTTGAACCACTACAGGCCCACCAGCGGCGGATTCACTACCCGGTAATGGCCCCATTATGCCTTCCCAAATTAATTTAGCAGAAAGCGCGCATAGAAGAAGTAAATTTAACCAATGCTTATGAGAGAGATAATCAACAATAATTAAGGTTACTAATACCCCATGAAGTGATCCTGATAGACCTACATACCATTGAATGTCAGGGCTAAAAATCCACATTCCAATTGTCACTATGCAACAACATATCACTAGCACCAACACCATTTCCGTTAGCTTTAAACACTTTGGATACAATACAACTATTGCAATCAATGCCAAAACATTCATCATCAAATGTCGCCAAGTCAAGTGCACTATATTACCAGTGAAAAATCTCCACCATTGGCCATCGCTTATATCTGCCCTAGAATACTGCATCCAATCGACTCCAAACATCAGACTTAGTTGCGCTATGCTGCTTAGAATAATAAAAATTAATATAATAATTATGTTTTTATTCATGTCGTTATATGTAGTTCTTAAACTATACTATTATTAATTAGTTGGATAGTTATTGAAACTTCCAAAAACGTTACAATATCTAATTATGTCAATGATCTGAAACTTGGACTCTCAATTGAACAAACGAAATTTTCTTATCGTAGTGGGCGGGTTTACCTTATTTACTATTTTACAGGTTAATTCCAAACATAATCGAATTGCTATAAAAGCCAATCCTGAGATCAAAAAATGGGAGAAAGATGATCAATTCTGGCGGGACAAATTAACTACTTCTCAATATGCCATCCTCAGGAATGGAGCTACCGAACCACGCTATTCCAGTAAATATACTAAATTCTATGAAAATGGTACGTATAGCTGCCAAGGATGTGATTTAGAATTATTTACTGGTGATATGAAATATGACAGTAACACGGGTTGGCCAAGTTTTAGCGACCATATACATGGGCACTTAGAAACCTATACAGATTTAAAAGGTATATGGCCAAAAACCGGATATCGATGCGGCCAATGTGGCGGTCACCATGGGCATCTGATTATGGATGGTCCACAACCCACTGGGCAACGTTGGTGTAATAACGGACAAGTTTTAAAATTTAAACCTGCTTAAATTTGACCGGCAGGTTGAGTTATAGACTCAATCAAATAAATGTTGTGTATTTACTTTAGATTGTTAGTAACAATGCGAGTACAAAAGAAACACCAATATATACCGCCAAGCCGACTCCAAATGCGATGCGTTTTTCAGGGTATACAATCAACTCACCATTCTGGAGTTTTTGAGATTTTTCCAATCCAGTGGAAATGAATAAAAATCCCATTAACCAGACAATTAACAATAAACTAGTTCCTAACATAAAATCTCCTTGCGTATGTGTATTATTCGCTTGGCAATCGGGCTGAACTACGTGGCTAAGCCCTTTGATCAACCAACTCTACACAACTCAAATAATACCCACTCAAGACATAAGTTAATGTGAAATAGGCAACAATCTAAATGTTTTCACAATAGTTAACGCGCTGAAATCCAAACTAAATCTAGGATACTATTCACAAACTAAGCTTTTAACACCGCCATGCTAATACACCTTTTCAAAGCGTGACGCACTTCACGCTACACATTAGAATGTACTCATGACCAATAAAGATAAAATTGATTTAAATAATATAGAAAACTCATCTATTCCACCTTTAAACGAGGAACTTGATGATTTTCTGCTGCCGGGTATTCATGAGGCAATTGCAGAATTCACTACTCAAGCACAAATTTATTTCCCACAAATACTTAACGATGAACTTGATCAAGCTGCTGCGAAAGTTCACTTAGATAATCTACAAGAGCATATAAATCGCACTAATCAATTATCTGGTCAAACTTCCCAACAAGATGTTGAAAAAGTCTCCACGGCTTTGCAAGCACTTTTAAAAATAGGAGATAAAAAGCAAGACGATATGATGGCCTGTGCTTTACTAGATTATATAGATGAAATATTAGAAATGTTGAATGCTGAAAAATAGCCTCATAGATAATTGAAATACTAAATAATGTTGAACTTTAATAAAATAAATTCAACACAGTTACCGAAACAATCAAGAACAAGATTGTCATAACACTTCCCGCACGCATAAAGTCAGGTACACGATAACCGCCAGGCCCCATAATCAATGCATTCACTTGATGAGTGGGTATAAGAAATGAGTTGGAAGTTGCAATCGCTACTGTCAATGCAAATATAGCGGGGTTACCTCCCACGCCAATCGCAATATTTACCGCCAATGGCACTAACAAAACGGTTGCGCCGACATTAGACATTACCAAAGTAAAGAATGTTGCTAATACAGCCATTGCTGCTTGAACCACCCAAACAGGCATGTCGCCTACAATTAACAATGTCTGCTCTGCTATCCATTTGGCAGTGCCTGTTTGCTCAACTGCGATACCAAGTGGAATTAAACTTGCTAATAAAAATACGGTTTTCCAAGACACCGCTTCATAAGCTTCGTCCATCCGTAGCACACCTGTAAGCACCATACCTATCGCGCCGGTCAACAATGCTATCGATAAACGAATATCAGTAAACAGCACTAAACCAAGCGCAATAATAAAGAAAATACCTGCCCACATAACTTTATTGGGTCGTAACTCTTCATGCGGATATTCACTGGTAATGACAACAAAGTTATTATCTTTTTCTAAGCGCATTAACGCTTGCCAAGTTGTATGAACGACTAAGGTATCACCAGAGTGAAAAGGGATATTACGTATATCTTCTACTTCTCGCATGGTGTGTCCATCACGATGCATCGTGATCATCGAGATACCATAGGTTTTACGCATCCAAATATCGCGTGCGCTTTGGCCAATTAATTTAGAGCTTGGCGGTATGACAATTTCAGCAATGCCGGCATTATTGCTTGCTAGATCTTCTGCAAATGTGCGCAGTTGATTCCGTTTTTTTAGATTATATTTTTGAACGAAATGATCTAAATTTTCTGGCTCTGCAGTAATCCCAAGAACCATGCCTGCACTAAGGCCAGTGTCTCGATCTAACGCACCTGGCCCAACTCTAGTTGCATGTCCCGATTGTTTAGTTGCAATTACACGCAACTGATAAGTATCTTCAAAATCATCTAAATGTTTACCGATAATCTCGCTACCATCTGGTACAACAACTTCATAAAGATCATAGTCCACACCGTATACATCGTGAAAATAACTCATAGTGTCACCGCTTGAGGTAGAACTTTCTGTATTTGTAACAGGCAGAACATAACGCCCAAAGATCACAAAATATAAAATCCCAGTAATAACGAGCGAGATACCAACCGGTGTTACAGAAAACAAACTCCAAGTTTGCATTTGCTGGTCTGCCGGTAATGCAGAATTAGAAGTATGAATTAGATCATTTAGTAAAATGAGAGGCGAAGAGCCAATCATCGTTACTGTACCACCCAAAATTGCACAAAAACCCATTGGCATTAATAAACGTGACATTGGTAGTTTAGCGCGTGAAGAAATTCGAGACACCACAGGTAAAAACAACGCAGCAGCACCAACGTTTTGCATAAAAGAAGAAATAAATGCAACTGTGCCAGAAATGATTGGAATGATCCGTCTCTCTGATGTACCGCCGATATTGAGAATAAAGTTAGCTACTTTGCTCATAACGCCTGTTTTATCTAATCCAGCACCTATAATCATTACCGCGATAATCGACATCACTGCATTACTGGAAAACCCATCAAACAATTGCTCAGTGTCTACCAAACCTTTTTCTAAACCCATAATCGGTGCAAACAAACTGGTTAACCCCAACACCACCATAATGGTGATTGCTGTGATATCAACATCCACCACTTCAAATGCAAATAGATAAATGGTTAATAGTAATATCGCAGTTACCCAAGCAATTTCAATCGTCGGCTCTTCATAAATCAGGAAAGCTCCAATCATGATGAAGATAGCCAGTGAGGCCATACGCTTTTTAATTACACTTCGTGTACTGGGTGGCAGAGAAAGTTTTCGCATCAGAGGTGCTTAGTCCTTAAGCTAATTAGATAAAAAATGCCATAGAGTGCTGCATTTTAAAAAAACGAGTATTATCCAGTCCAAACCAAATCAGAGCAAATGTATGCTGCAGGTCAATGTGGATAATTTTAGATGAGAGTAATGTAGTTATTTAGGATAGTCAGATAAAAACAATGAAACAAACTAATAGAATCTTGCTTTATTGTTTCCTGATACAGATACAAGATATATACATAATAATAAACGTTAAGCTATAAAGTACTGATAATGAATTTACTTATGTTACGTGATTTAGTCGAAAACATAAGGACAACCACCGTAATTATTAATTGATTCACCCCATCGCCTCACATCATTAGCTCTTCGCCATCTATTATGAAAAAACTCCATCAAACAAGGGCCTTGTTCCAACTGAATAAGAAGAGTGTCCCCTTCTTTAACTTTTTCATACTCAGGGTATTCTTTCGACATTCCCCAAGTTATACCGCCTTTTGACTTGGCGTAATCCATCCAGATTTTTTCAACATCTACTTTTGTCTGAGTAGGTTTTTCCTGGTCATTTTCTGCAGCAAAGGAATTTAAGGAAGTACAGAAAACTATAATTAATAATATTAGATTTGATTTCATTTAACTTTTCTCTTGTATTATTTCTTTATAAATATTTTGGACCCATATAAAGTACTATGTAGATCTAACTTCTTTTATTTCTAATCCGATATGCCGCTAAATTCGACCAACAACCTTAGTTATAGAAAATTAAAAATAAATGCACTTAGACACGCTCAAATACAGTAGCAATCCCTTGTCCTAGTCCAATACACATCGTAGCTAAACCAAGCGTTGCGTCCTTGTCTTCCATTATATGCAGTAACGTTGTGCTAATTCTCGCGCCTGAACATCCAAGCGGATGACCTAACGCAATTGCGCCACCATTTAGATTTACTTTTTCATCCACTTTATCTAACAAGCCTAAATCTTTAAGCACAGGTAATGATTGCGCAGCAAATGCTTCATTAAGTTCTGCATATTCAATATCCTCAATATTCAATCCTGCTCGCTTCAAAGCTTTTTGAGTTGCAGGCACTGGCCCGTAACCCATAATGGCTGGGTCAACACCTGCGATCGCCATGGATTTTACTTTTGCTTTAGGTTTTAAATTTAATGCTTGAGCACGCTCTGCAGACATGATGATCATGGCAGAGGCGCCGTCAGATAGCGCTGAAGAAGTGCCAGCAGTCACCGTGCCACCACTGGGTTTGAATACTGGACGTAGGGCAGCTAATTTTTCTAATGAAGTCTTTGGTCGAATCACTTCATCGACTTCACATAATTGTTTAAAACCATTTTCATCGTGACCTTCAATTGGCACAATTTCGTTTTTAAACCTGCCTTCAATGGTTGCTGCATGTGCACATTGGTGTGAGCGTAAACCAAACTTATCTTGATCTTCACGGCTAATGCTATGTTGCATAGCCAGTAATTCTGCTGTTAAGCCCATCATGTTAGAAGCTTTAGCCGTATATTTACTGGAGGCAGGATTAAAATCCCAACCATGTGTCATGCCAACATGCCCCATGTGCTCCACGCCACCGATAACGAATACATCGCCACAGTTTGAGTATATTGCTTGAGCAGCTGAATGAATTGATTGCATTGAAGAACCACATAAACGGTTAACTGTTTGGCCACCTGCTGCATGAGGAATCTTGGTCATTAGTGAAATATACCGAGCTATATTCCAACCTTGCTCTAAGGTTTGATTTACACAACCCCATATAACATCCTCAACTTCTGTTGGATCAACATTGGGATTACGTTCAAACAAAGCATTAACGAGCGCTGCAGACATCATTTCAGCACGAACATTACGATACATACCGTTTTTAGATTTACCCATTGGAGTTCGAACACAATCAATTATGACTGCATCACGCTTTTCAAGACTCATAATATTTTTCTCGGTTTATTCATCAGTAAAGCTATCCAATCTTAGGATAAAAAGTTTCTTTCTTCTTAGCCATTTTTATCAAACCTTTTGTAGGAATATAGATAGGACTAATATGCGAATATTTTTCTGCCTGATCACAAAACTCCTGCATACCCATCTCTTCAATATAGCGCAGCGCACCACCTCTAAATGATGGAAATGCAATGCCTAGTATTAATCCCATATCTGCATCAAGCGGATGATCAACAATACCTTCTTCAACACAACGTACGGTTTCCATACACATTGGAATCATCATTCGATCCACTATATCTTGATCTGTAATATCAATTGAATTCACGCGCACAGTATCAATTACCGTCATAGCATTTTCATCTGGAATTTTTTTCTGTTTACCGCGTTTGTCTAGTTCATATTTATAAAAACCAATATTATTCTTTTGTCCATAACGTTCATTTTCATACAACGCATCAGTTGCCGACTTGAATTCCTTACTCATTCGATCTGGATATGCTTCCGCCATCACTTCTGAAGCATGATGTGCAGTATCAATGCCCACTACATCTAATAAGTAGGCTGGGCCCATTGGCCATCCAAACCTCTCCATCACTTTATCTATACGTTGAATATCAACACCATCTCGAACTAATGCATCAAATCCTGCAAAGTAAGGGAATAACACACGATTCACTAAAAAGCCTGCACAGTCATTCACTACTATCGGCGTCTTCCCCATTGCTTCTGCGTACGCTACGGTTGTAGCAATGGCTACTTCACTTGATTTCTCTCCACGTATAACCTCAACCAAAGGCATTCTGTATACAGGATTGAAAAAATGCATGCCGCAAAAATTTTCTGGGCGTTGCAATGACTCTGCCAGTTCTGTGATGGAAATTGTTGAGGTGTTGGATGATAGAATACAGTCAGCTTTCACTTGCTGTTCCACTTCCGCTAATACGGATGACTTAATCTTTTTATTCTCAATTACTGCTTCAACTACCAAGTCTGTATTAGTAAAGTCACCGTAACTTAGCGTCGTATCAATTTTAGCTAGGGTGTCGGTCACATCTTCAGGATTAATTTTTCCTCGTTTTACTTGTTTCAATAACAAACTACCAGCTTCACTCTTACCTAACTCAAGTGCTTCTTGCTTGATATCTTTCATGATAATAGGAATGTCTTTACATGCCGATTGATAGGCAATTCCACCACCCATAATACCGGCACCAAGTACAGCAGCTTGCTTTACAGGTAGAGCTTGTTTGCTATATGTTCGGCTAACTTTCTTAATGCGCTGATCATTTAAGAACAAACCCACCAAGTTTCGCGCAACCTTGGTTTTTGCCATTCTGACAAACCCATGCGCTTCGACTTGCATTGCTTCATCACGCAACATAGTTGCATGATGTTGGACAGTTTCTATTGCAGCTAAAGGTGCAGGAAAATGTCGACCTGCTTTTGCGGCTACGACGGCTTTCGCAGATTCAAATGCCATGATACTTTCTAGTTGATTAAGCTGGAGTGGTTGGCGTTTTTCTTGTTTACGCTTTTGATAATCAAACTTGCCCTCTAAACATTGCTGGACAATATGTATGGCTGCATCATTAAGTTGATCAACTTCAACTACAGCATCCACTGCATGACACTTTAATGCTTCTTTCGATTTTTTCTGATCACCCGTACATATCCAATCCAAGGCATTATCAGCACCTATTAGTCTTGGCAAACGCACACTCCCACCCCAGCCTGGGAAAATTCCTAGTTTTACTTCAGGTAGGCCTATACGTGCGGCATGCGCCATCACACGATAATCAGTAGTTAATGCTAATTCGAAGCCACCTCCCAACGCGTAGCCGTTAATAGCCGTTACAGTAGGAAACGGTAGATCTTCAATGCGACTAAATAAAGCTTGAGTCGATTCTATCCAATGAATAAATTCTTTTTCAGGTAATTTAAAAAAACCTAGAAATTCTGTGACATCAGCACCAACAATAAATACATCTTTATTACTAGAAATAATTAATGCGCTTATCTTCTCATGATCTTCAATTGCGCTAATAGCTTCATCTAGCTGCTCCACTACCGCTTTACTAAGTTTATTTATACTCTCGCCATGTAGATCGAATACCAGATTGGCAATCGAATCCTGAACGAAGTCTACCTTGATAGCGTTACCTGAAAATATCATGCTGTAATTATCATTTTATATAGATCATTTGAATTGGTTTATGGATTACATTCTTAACTTAAATTTTATACCTACGAGTATTTTACTAAGATGTTGAGCAAAAGCCTAACCCTAATATTCAATCAAGAGATCATGTTAACCGAGATTACGTTAGAACAAGCTTATACAATGATTATAACGGCTCATGCTGAATGCAAAAACAGCACATTTACGCCTTTGCATATGACAATATTCGATATTGAGTTACCATGTAAGAGTCTTTTCAGAAGCTGATGCGGCGAGTTATATGCTCCCAGCCATGACACAAATATAAACATCTGAAGAAATTGACCTTTCTTCACAAGAATTTAGTAAATATTGATGGAAAATATATAGAAAACCATATCTTCGTGAATGTGATTGATTAATATCATTGAGAAAATGTTGTTCTCAGTGGAAAGTTATTTCGCAAATTTGAGATGCAATTAGCTATATCAACAACCATGATATAGGTGCTGATAGGCGTCTTATTTCCAGATGAGACGAGAATTTCGTGGAAATCAGCAATCCTTGGCTGGGCAGCTGATTCAGAACATATCGCTAGCAAAGGATTTAGTCATTTACGACCAGATAGAAACTTACTTATTTGAAATCCAAATGGCTTCCATCGCTTAGGGATTATTGTTACCTACTGACTTTGGCAACTCAGTTAGGTAGCTGGACGTATTCAGTAATATCATCGATATCTACTTCTCGATTACGTCTATCCTCTTGTGAACGACGATCCTTAAGCACTTTAACACCATTACTGTCTTTTATAGGAAAATCAGTTGCCGCTTGGTGACGACGCTCTATACCCGTTCGAGTGTCTTCAGTCGTCGGGATATGTTCAAATACTTCTGCTACTTCGTTAATCAGCGTATCAAAGTTATCATCCATGTCACTTTGCCTTAACATTATCGATGGCAAATAATCGCATATATGCATATAAAAAATTGAGGAATAGCTCCACAAAATAATAGAAAAATTGCTTAAAATCGCTACTTAAATGATATAATAATTGACAATTACAACTAATATATTATGGCCTGATAGTAGAGTATTCTAATCGTAAGTAGGATAACTAATAGGACTATTAAGAGATTCGACTAGCTAGTATTTAGAATTCATACTGTAATTTGCTAATACAATAATAAAACATGCGCACACGCGCATATTCAATTCAACTATCGTTCATATAATCTTGGGAGATAATAATGATCAAGCCGCATGGATCGGACACTTTAACGCCTTTATTTGTTGATGACGAAGCAACTCGCAAACAATTAGAACAAGAAGCCAATAACTTACCTTCCATTATTGTGAGTTCTGCTGCAGCTGCAAATGCTGTGATGTTAGGCGCCGGCTATTTTACTCCTTTAAAGGGTTTTATGACTGCCGCCGATGCAGTTTCAGTCGCCGACAATATGAAAACTAGCGATGGATTGTTTTGGCCAACTCCAGTACTCAATCTGATTCATGACTCAAGTGAAATTGGTGATGCAAAGAGAATTGCACTTCGAGATCCTAATGTTGAAGGCAATCCTGTACTCGCGATACAAGATATCGAATCTATTGAAGAATTAAGCGATGCTCAAATTACTAACATTACCGAAAAAGTGTATGGCACCACCGATCCTGATCATATTGGCGCCGCTACTTTCATGTCACTTGGAAAAGTTGTCATTTCTGGGCCTATACAAGTTTTAAATTACAGTTACTTTAGTGAAGAATTCAAAGGCACTTTTAAAACTGCTGGTGAAATTCGAGATGAAATTGCTGAACGCGGTTGGAATACTGTGGTTGGCTTTCAAACTCGCAATCCGATGCACCGTGCTCATGAAGAACTCTGTAAAATGGCCCAAGAAGCTGTGAATGCAGATGGTGTGCTAATTCATATGTTACTTGGCAAACTGAAAAAAGGTGATATCCCTGCACCAGTACGTGACGCGGCTATTCGCAAAATGGTTGAAGTCTACTTCCCTCCTAATAGCGTAATGGTTACAGGTTATGGATTTGATATGCTATATGCAGGACCACGTGAAGGAGTATTACACGCAGTGTTTAGACAAAACTGTGGCTGCACACACTTTATTATTGGCCGTGATCATGCTGGTGTGGGTGATTACTATGGCGCATTCGATGCACAAACCATTTTTGATGACGAAGTACCGGCAGATGCTCTAGATATAGAGATTTTCCGCGCAGATCATACTGCTTACTCTAAGAAGTTAAATAAAGTAGTCATGATGCGTGATGCACCTGATCATTCTAAAGAAGACTTTGTATTGCTTTCTGGCACCAAAGTTAGAGAGATGTTAGCCGCAGGTGAAGATTTGCCTAAAGAATTTGCTCGGCCAGAAGTTGCAAAAATATTAATGGAGTACTACCAAAGTATTGGTTAATGCATCACTACATATTTAATACGCATGGCTTTAGTTATGCGTATTAAATGCATTAATTTATTCTTAGTTTAGAGCCATATTAAATATCAACAATTTCTATGGAATTGAGAACATGCTCTTGCATATCATCTGATAGTTTTTGATCACTCGAAAGAATCATAAAGCTACCCTTCTCTGCACCAACTAATACTCCATCAAAAATATCATTCTTAAAATTACGCTTAGTTGCGTTTTCATCAGGCAAATACGCTACCGTCAAAGAAAGCCCATTAAAATCTAAAACAAAGTGGGGTACAATTTTTCCATCTACGGGACAATTGCCCGCATACCTAATCATTCCAATATTACTATTCGCTTTTATACCATGAGACTCATACATTTTATTGAATGAAGCCAGCTGAATATTATCATTTCGATCCAATGCATATAGATCTTGGTTTACATGAGCAAATACTTGTTGTTCGATACCATGTGACTCGCCAAGTTGATAAGTGCCTATAGATAAGCCAATGGCCAAGACTAATCCAGCAGCAATTGATAACCACTTATAACTATTATTAGAACTTGCATTTGAGCTTGTTGATGTAGCATTAGTACGTGGTTGCAGTACATGCACGTTACTTGCATCAGCTGCATGAATACGTTGAGTTGTTAGTATGCGAGATTCCAAACCTTCAGGAATACCAACTTCTACAGCACTAGTTAGTTTCTCATCAAAACGAATATTAGCAATAATATTCGACTCTAGATTTTCAGGCACTTCAATATGTAATGCGCTGTTTAAATTGTCATAAAATGCTTTCATAGATTTATAGTAGCTCTTACAGTTATCGCAATCTAAAATATGCTGCAAGGTAGTAGCACTAGTGCTTGTAAAGTCACTTGTTAACTCCTTTCTGACTTGCACACATAAAGTATCCAATTCTATATCCTTATCAGGCATTTCGCAGTCAACTTTCAACAGGCGTTACTTCTACGCCATCATCTTCAAGAATTTCACGTAATTTTTTACGCGCACGAAATACTCTTGTCATGACTGCACCTGGTTTAATATCCATAATTTCACCAATCTCATCACAACTATATCCACCCAAAACTTGCAGCAATAATGGTTCTAGGTATTCACCTGGTAATTCTTTCAAACACTCACGCAAAGCTATCACTTCGGTTTTAGCAAAATCATCTTCAAGCTGAGCAAACTTATCAACATTCACATCGTCAATTGGCGTTGTATCAGGCCTAATTTTTTCAAACCGTCTTGCATTCTCACGGCGATATATCGTAAAAAGCCAGCTTTTTACGGCATTGGGGTCTTTCAACGAGTCCAATGCCTTCCAGGCACGTAGAAATGTTTCTTGTACCAAATCTTCCGCAATATGCGGGTCTTTAGTTAGCCAAATTCCATAACGATAAAGGTCCTTAGAGTAGGCATTTACGATCGTTTCAAACTGCAATGTTTTATCTTTGTCACTCATATGACCAATATTTTTATTAATTAATTACAAATAATTTTAGGTTAGTTACTGTTAACAGCTATTAGTAACTTTATATCTAACAAACTACCATAAATTCTAAGTTATTCGCACAATATTCTTATATTATGGCGTCTCACCCAGGAGTAAACCTGGATCTATTCTTTGATCATGCCAGTTCATACGCCAATCAAGGTGTGCACCAGTCACCCTTCCTGTAGCACCTACATGTGCGATTTCTTGTCCTTGAACAACTCTGTCACCTACTTGAACCAAAATTTTATCAAGATGCAAGAAAGATGAAGACAAATTATGCCCATGATCAACAACCAGTGTCTTACCCGAAAAATACATATCTTCAGCGTAGGACACTACACCTGCTGCAGGTGCCGCTACAGGTGTGCCAATGGGAGCTGCGATATCAATTCCATAATGTGGTTGTCTAGGCTCACCATTTAATACTCGTTGGCTTCCAAATACACCAGTAATGCGCCCTTTTGCTGGCCAGATGAATCCTTTAGTAAAGTCCATACGATCTCGGTCTAATGTCCGGGCTACTGAAATATCTTTTGCCTCTTGATTGGTTCGCACCAAAATTTTTTTATCAGGATTGACTTGCAACTTTGGCAAACCATTAATACGCTGAACCTTATACTCGCGTGGCTTAATTTGATATTCATGCATTGCATGACCGCCATCAGGTTTTATGAGTAATAAAGTGGCAGTGGCTGGATAATTTCTACCAAAACCTATAATAAAATCACCCTTTTCAGACACTCGTACTTCACGATCATTGATGGAAATACTTGTACCAGGGGCAACTTTCCCAAATACCAGTCCACCTTGAATAAAGCTACCTGTCAAAATAGGCGCATTATTTTGATTTTGGGCTAATACGCTTGAAGCAACAATACAATTGAAAATGATCAGGGTTGATCGGAAAAGTAAATGCATGAAATAAAAGTCAAATAAGCATGAAACACGAATCTTGCCATAAAGAATAGTAAAGTTAAAAATATAATTAAATATTTATATATTTTTCACTACTTAATACAGCATCAAGTTGGTGAGATCTTATTTACTTAATCTATGTTTTTTTTGAATAGAACAAGATTTTAAATTATTAGCATTCAAATCATTATTTTTTATATATTTAGTGATTATTCATTTTGGCAATCTTATCGGCAATTCGGTTACGCAAAATACCAGTATCTACTCTAGGATCTTTTACCAGTTTAGGTTTCTCTGCATCAAGATCTTCTTTCATCCATAGGTGGTCTACTTCAGCTGTAACATCTCCAGCCTGGTTAGCTTGGATAGCCTGAGGAGCAGATTCTACATTTTCTGACACAACCGCATTAGATTCTCTAATGCCCTTAATCTTATTTAAAATAGACTTTTTATTCATCTCAACTCTCCTGATATTGAACTGTTTATTTTGCGATAAATTAATTCCAATTAATGGATCTTATTCACATATTCAACGGCCAATCCTTATCTTCATCGAGCGGATATGAAATCTAAATAACCAGTGGCAATAAAAACAGGATGAATGGCAAATTATTATTTATTGCATTAGTCAATAAGACACATTATTAGACAAACTAAAGAGTACTCTAAAGACCATGATTAAACTTCAGAAATTACAAAAGAAGGAATATTACAAATATAATTAGAGACTTAGTCAAAGCAGAAATTTAATGCTAAGGCAAAATCATCATCAAAATTAACGCATGCAAAACTGATTACATATTGGGAATTTGAACAGTTTTATCTACTTATACTTAAGTAATAACAGGAAATTTGATGTAATTGATATCATTTTATCCATCATTGGAATTTCAGACACATACCCAGCATTTGTTCGTTTAGGATTTTCAAGCTGGAATTAACAACACTTAGTCATGTAAGGTGCTCTAAACACTAAAATATACTTGAAAATAAAGCATCTGCTCACATATCAATGTCTTTATAATTATTTATTTATATACATAAGCACATGGCACTAAATACTGAAAAATTTCGTGATTATCTTGAAGGTGAATACCCGATTGATGTAATTAGTATTTTTGTAGATCGCTCAGGCATTCGCATTCAATATCGAGAACAGCGTGGCGATGAACAAATTGATCGACAACTTCGTAAATCACAGTTACATGAATCAGCAGAAACTTTTATCAAAAAAGCGGCTTATATGGATGCACATTTAGATCGAAATAGTGAAATGATGATGCAGTTAGGCGTTGGCGATGTAGACATCACTATTCAACGAGTAAGTAGTGTACTTCAAGAGAATGCGAGTAATAAATACAGATTACGCCAAGATACTGTCAGAAATTCTGGCACTCAGTATGTATTTTCTACGAAGTATTATGATTTAAGTTGCAAAGATGAAGCCGACATCACTGCACAAGCTCTTAGAGAACATGTCTGCTCTGAAAACGAAAAGAAGTACATTCTTGAAGTTCAATTATTAAGTACTACTGAGCACTATTCTTCCATTGCAAGGTTTCATACAATTGAATCTTACGCAACCATCATGAGTCTTGAAACGATAACAAAATAAAACGTTTCTAAATAATAAATCTCTTACCCAATTAATTTACTTATTGAATTATGCTCTGGATATTCATCCATTTACGATTGATAACTTGCGCATTTTAGGCACTACAGCTTCAAATTGTGCTGATTCAAAAAATTCCAGTATGGGCTCAGGTCGTCCTGCATGAAAACCTTGTGCAAAATCGACACCGATATCCTTAAGTATATTTAAGATCTCTTCATTTTCTACGTACTCTGCAATCGTCTGTTTTCCTAACACATGACCCATTTCATTAATGGCTTTTACCATTGCGCGACTCACATTGTCATTATGTATATCTTTTACAAACATTCCATCGATTTTCAAGAAATCAACAGGTAACGTTTTTAAATAAGCAAACGAAGACAATCCAGATCCAAAATCATCCAATGCAAAATAACAACCCAAATCTTTTAGGCTTTGTACAAAAGAAGTAGCTTGGTCTAGATTAGCAATAGCTGCAGTTTCCGTAATTTCGAAACATATTTTACTAGGTTGCACTTCATATTCTTTTAGCTTTGCCATAATAAATGGTAAAAAGCCTTCGGATACTAATGACTGTCCAGATAAATTTATTGAGCATTTATCTATTTGAGATAAAACACTTCTATTTTCTGACAAGAGCATGAGCACTTTATCTAAGATCCATCTATCGAGCTTTGGTGCACGATTGTAACGTTCCACTGCTGGAAGAAAAGCATTAGGAGGAACCAAGCGTCCGCTATCATCTTTCATTCTAATTAAGATCTCAAAACCATTCTTATCAACAAGTGAGTCTTTATTCGCTTTAATATTTATAATAGATTGAGCAGTTACTACTAGACGACCTTCATTTAAAGCCTTATCAAACCTTTGAAGCCAGCGCTCTTGCCCTCGACGACGGTTTATATCTTCATCTCCTTCACGAAACACCCGCACACAGTTTCTTCCAGATTCTTTAGCCAAATAACACGCGCTATCAACAGCAGACAAAACATAAGACAAATCGAAGCATTTTTGATTAATCTCTGCCACCCCGATACTCGCCTCGACATTAAAACTTTTCTGTTCCCAAATAAACTTATACTCTTGAATTGCTTGTAGAATTTCAGATGCCTTTTCTTGAGCTTCACCTAAGGTGCAACTAGACAATAACAACGCAAACTCATCACCACCCAAGCGCGCTAAAATATCTGAACCTCTAAGTTTACTCTTAACAAGATTACTAAACTGTATCAATAACTCATCGCCGGCTGCATGACCATATAAGTCATTTACCATTTTGAATCGATCTAGATCTAAGTAGATTAATGAGCTTTTCTTGCCTTTTGTTTTAGCACTAAGAATAGCTTTTCTAACATTTCGTTCAAATTCAGAGCGATTGATTAAACTTGTTAGCGAGTCATGGCTCGCTTGATAACGTAGACGTCTGGCCATCAAACGTAAATTGGTCACATCATTCATTACCGTTACCGCACCATATAATTTACCAGTTTGCGATATCAACGGAGTAACCATTAACTGAACTGTGTATTTTGCACCATTCTTTGTGACAATATCTGCATTGAGTTTTTGATTCTTCTTCTGTCTACCTGACAAACAAGAGAGTATAGGGTTATCAATCTTATTCTCAGATTCTTCTTCATAAAGATCAATGATCCTTTCTATATGCTTCCCTTTAGCTTCAGCTTCTGTGCAGTTTAAAAAGCGTGCAGCAGCTTGATTAATATATTGCACTTCACCACGCTCGTTGGTTGTTATCACCGCATCGACAATTGAGCGCAATGTTGCAACAACCTTATCCTTCTCGTCTGCTAATTGAACTTGTGCTTGCTTTTGTAAATGAATATCACTTATTGAACCCACTACCTTTTTAGCATTACCTGTGTAGTCATAATCTGCAGTACCACGAATCACAAACCACCTATAACCCTGCTTCTTAACTGCAATGCGTGCTTCAATTAATAATTGCTTACCTTTTTCTGAGATTAAGATAGCCCATGCATTAGCAAATATGTCGCGGTCATCTGGGTGTATTAATCGTTGCAATTGAGAAAGCCCAATTTCACTTTCATCCACCTTTAAACCCAACAACTCATACATCGGCTGGGACCACCATTCAGTACCTTCTAGCCCAGCTTGCCATTCCCAAATACCTTCTTGTGCACCTTGAATTACATTTTGAAATTTATTTTCGCTTTCAATCAATGCTGCTTCGGTTTGTGAACCTGAGGTATTGTCAGTAAAAGTCCAGATCAGAAAAGAACCTTCAACTTTTCGAATTAATTTAATATTTACTTGTAGCCATTTTTCATTCTTTTCCCAACGACTAGTATTTTTACTATAAGTTGAAACCCTAAGATCTTTCACAAATCCTTGCTCAACAAGTAATTGATTTATTTTCTTGATAGATTTCGAATCGGTGAACACATCACGTAGTCTAGTATTACCATCTTGCCCAGAAGCGATATTCAGAATACGTGACCCGAGTTGATTTATATACTTGATTTCATCGCTGTTATTAGCCGTAACACAGACAGCAACAGGAATAGAATCTATAAATGCAGACCAGTTTTCACCTATCAATCCATTTTCATCACTTGATTCACTACTTTGGGAATCCCGACCGTACTTAACCGTTTCTATACGTATTAGCTTATTTCTTTTATCAAGGAAATATTTCCACTCAAAGTAATAATTATTAACTTGGTTAGTTGAAACAATTACGTCTCCACTATGCAATGCACGATTAACTAATTCAAAATGATCGTCAGGCAAGAGACGATTAACTTTTGCCGCTCTAAGAGTTTTAGCTAAATCGCGGGCAACTTGGTTTGCCTCAATAATACGACCATCAAATCGACACATGATTTCAATAGGTGCAGAATGACTTGCAGACGATAGCAATCTGGAAGTGTGATGTTTCAAACTTCCGAATTTTGAATTAGATTTAATACGCATAACTGCTCGACCAAACTGCAGGATTAATCCAATAAGCGTTCTGCTTACTGACTAATACTGTCCAGCTTAAGCTCTTAATATTCCAACTCCAATGTACTGATTAAGTGTAGAATTTTAACGTTTGTTTAGAAAAAAACAGTGACCGAGTAGAACGAGTGAAGCATTTAGCATGTTGACCGCAACAGGCTTAATTTAAATTCAAATCAATAATCACACCACAACTCACAATTAAACAATGAGTTATGTGAATACTGATATGATTTCGTGATTTTGAAGTTTTTTTGGTTTTTTTGGTTTTTTTCCATTTTAAATAGCACGATTGCGACTATTTGCTAGATCAAAACACCTACTCATTGCTAAGTATAAATTTCATTTTCCAACACTCTAGAAAATCAGATATTAGGTCTGCATTGGTATGTTTTAAATTAATGTAAATACGAATCGATAAATGTATATTCTTTTACGCTCAAAGTGAGTCAACTAAATTGAGTTGTAAATTCATCATGACCTACGAATAGCAGATAATTTGGCAACCTTTAGTTCGTGTTATCTGTAGATAAATAACAAAATGTACTATACGCCGCATTGATGACAATCCGCTATTGACCACAAAACATCTCTTCTTAGAAAGCATATTGCGTCAATAATCAATCCCAATAGGGCTAACACCCTTCCAATTGATATATATAAACTCTCATTATTCAACATTTTGTACGATATAACAGTGGCTTTTATGCTAAAAATGTTCGACTTGAAGCTCAGAAACGTTATTATTCTATTAGAATTTAAATGCGGCATAGTTTTGAATGCTGCTCACAACCACTCTCTAGAGGAGAATGTAAATGTTTGGATTAGGTGGGAAAAATAAAGACTTTAAAGTTACCATTAAAAATACAGGCCAAACTTTTGAAGTTAAAGGTGGCATAAACCTCTTACAAGCTGCTCAGAACGCAGGTATTGAATGGCCTTGCGATTGCAAAGTAGGCTCGTGTGGATCATGTCGTGCAAAACTTGTAAGTGGCAAGGTTAAAGAGTTAGCTGATTTTGCCTATACACTCGATGCAGATATGTTGAAAAATAACTATATTCTTGCATGTCAGTCACGTTTAAAAACAGATTTGGAAGTTGAACTTGATTTTGACCAAGGCGCAATCAATCCAGATTACAAGTAACAAGCAATTACAAACACTTTAAAGCATGGCGAGAATTTTCTCGCCATGCTTTTTTAATGCACACTACTTTATACCTGATAGCCCTAAAAAATTAATTATCAATTCTTGCTGATTATAATATTAGAGCAATTTAGAAACATAAAATACCAAACGTGATTTTCTTCATATCTATGGCGCCATAATGAACTGCTGCCGATATCATTTGATCGGTAACCTAGCAGTTAGCATTGTAAGATTTACCTGAATATGCCTTTTTAGGGATTTTACCATCTTAGTCGTATAATCATGAAGTCTAGATAAGCATGGGCAGCATAGCTGCCATTAGAATATTGCCAACGATACAACAAGAAAAACCCAAAGACGACTCGAAAAGTCAATTCAACCTTCTTAAAGAAAATAGATTTCGTCCATTTTTTTTGACTCAATTCTTTGGTGCATTTAATGACAATGTATTCAAAAATGCATTATTCATACTTATAGCATTTCAAAGCAGCTATGCGGGTTCAACTGACTCCACCAGCATTATCAATCTAGCCGCAATATTATTTATCATGCCATACCTGCTATTTTCTGCACTTGCAGGCCAAATTGCCGATCGATTTGAAAAATCATCTCTAATAAAAAGAATAAAGTTAGCTGAGATATGCATTATGCTTATCGCGGCATATGGGTTTTATTCTCGAAATATTCCTATACTCTTATTTACACTCTTTTTAATGGGTACACAGTCTTCATTATTTGGGCCCATCAAATACTCCATCATCCCACAACATCTAAAGAAGAATGAGTTAGTTGGAGGCAATGCACTTGTGGAGTCTGCTACATTCGGCGCGATCCTACTTGGAACCATGCTAGGTGGAATACTAATAGGTCTTTCCAATGGTGCGCACCTTTTAATCCCTAGCACAATTATATTACTTGCAACGATAGGTTATTTTAGTAGTTTGAAAATACCACCAGCACCTGCCGTTGATCCAAATTTGAAGATTAAGTGGAATGCTTTATCTGAAACTTTTAGTAATTTAAATGCACTTAGAGAAAACCGAACAGTATTTAATTCTGTATTGGGTGTTTCTTGGTTTTGGTTTCTGGGTTCAACGTATATAACTCAATTACCAAATTACACCAGACTGTCTTTGGGTGCTAATGAACAAGTCGTTACATTTTTTCTAGCACTTTTTTGCATTGGTATTGCGATAGGTTCTTTGACTTGTGAACGCCTTTCTAACCGTACAATCGAATTAGGACTTGTGCCAATCGGCTCAATTGGACTGACTTTATTCGGAGCAGATTTATTCTTTGCCACTACGATGCATAACACATCAGGATTAATTGGTATTCAAGAATTTATCACTAATTCATCAAATTGGCGCGTGGTGTTAAATATTTTTTTATTAGGTTTCTTTGGTGGAATTTACATAGTTCCTTTATATGCACTCATCCAATCACGTTCAAACCCTAAACGTCGTTCACGCATTATTGCTGGTAATAATATTTTAAACGCATTATTTATCATAGCAGCAGGACTATATGCCATCGTACTAACCCAAGCTGGTCTTGCTATTCCACAGCTTTTCTTAGTTGCCGCTATATTAAATGCCATCGTTGCACTTTATATTTATACACTCATCCCAGAGTTCTTTATGCGTTTCGTAGTTTGGATATTGGTGCATCTTGTTTATCGTGTTAAGCATATAAACTTAGATAACATACCGGAAAAAGGTGCCGCAGTAGTAGTCTCTAACCATGTCAGCTTAATGGATGCACTCATTATCGGAGGTTGCGTTCGTCGCCCCATACGTTTTGTCATGTACCACAAAATATTTAATATCCCTTTTTTACGATTCATCTTCAAAACCGCTAACGCCATTCCTATAGCACCAAAAAGCGAAGACCCCGAACTCTTAGAAAAAGCGTATGAGCGAATCACACAAGAACTTGAAACAGGAAACGTAGTAGGTATATTCCCTGAAGGAAAACTTACTTTAGACGGCGAATTAGATGAATTTAAACCAGGTATAGAACGTATACTCAACGAAAATCAAGTGCCAGTAGTACCTATAGCCTTACATGGCATGTGGGGCAGCTTCTTTAGCCATAAGCATGGCAAACCATTAAGTGGTTTTCCCCGCAGAATCCTTTCCAAGATCAAAATAATCGCTGGGCCCGCCATCCCAGCAGAAAAAGTAAAGGCAGCCTCATTGAGAGAGGTCGTGGCTAAATTGCTTAATTAACACTCTTTTAAATAACGTGGAAATCAAAATAATAAGCGCTATACTATTTAAAAGTAACAACAACTAATCATTCTTCCATAATGCCCATATACAAGGTAAAACATCATTCTCTAGACGCAATTTCATCTAAAGCGATTCGTAAAATACTTGCTGAGAAAAGATATATTGTTGATGAATTTATTAAGCAGATTGAAACTTATATTGAAGACTATCACGCTGTAGTAAAAAGCAGCTTAGATATACCTCAAGCTGAAATGACTGCTGACCAGCTTGACACTACTACTGAAGATATCAATAAAGTCTTACATGACCTACATACGCTCCCAACATTTGGAGTTCCATTATTAAAAGCAAAAGCATCATTCTCAGGATTAGGTTACTTACCAGAAATTCTTGATCGTACTCGAACAGACTTAATGCATGTACGAGATATCATTACTTGGACAACTGATAATATACGTGGTGAAACTAATCAAGATGCGTTACATAGATTAAAAGTGCTAATTACAAATGTTGCCAAATTATATAAAACCAAATTTAAAAGACCGTTAGAAACTAATGAAGATTCGGAATTAATGAAGATTTTACAAATTGTCTTTCTTGAAATAGATGAGACTTTTGTTACTTCTATGATTAAAAGAGAAATTGATTTACTACAAGAAACAGACCTATCTACAATCTATTAACTTTAGTGCCTTACATTAACAGAAGAATTTTCAAATATATTAGCATATTTTTTTGTATATTCTTCCGCAAGTGCTTGCGCTTTATTCAGCTTGATAGCATCAAAGTTAATCGCTTTTTCGTCACGTCGCAGACTGCCAAATGGTGGATTTTGAGCCACCGCAACTGAAGCCCAAGCATAAGCTTGAACATGATTAGGCTCAACTCCTATCCCCTTGAAGTACACTTCACTTAAGGCGAACTGTGCAGGCATATAACCCTGTTTTGCAGCCACCAACAAATATTTATATATCTGATGATTAAAACTATTGTTACTCGCTTTAATCAAAGCATCACTAAACAATACATTAATACTATTTGATGAGTGTTCGTCTAGCACTTGATTAGTTTTATTTGCTTTATTGTTAAGTTGATTCAATGTGCTTCTATCATCATATACCTGTCCATGATATTGCCGACCTTTCCCCAAATCATTAATGTAAAGCATAATTCCTAAACCATAATATGCATCACGATGCCCTAAGTTTGCGGCTTGTGTGAGGAGTTTATGAGCTATTTTATATGATTCACTTAATGACACGTTTTTTAACATGTAGTTATCAATATTATTGACTATAAATAATTGGCCATTATCTACTTCAAAATCACAATCAATACAAAAATGGCACATACCCATACTGTAGGTACGCTCTGCAGTACCTATACCATCCTCAGGAATATTATTGATTGTTTTGACACACTGATTAACTGAATCTTCGTCTATACCATTAATAATTTTAGATAAAATATCCTCGGCAGCAGAGACAGACGAGAAATAACTCATCAGCGATAAACTCACAGTTATACAAGGTATCAGTAAGGAAGCTTTCACAGTGCGAACGGGTTGAAAAATAGTAAATTAACTATATCAACTAGTTATCAAGCTACCTCAAATTCTAAAGACGAATGGGTAAAATAAACGAATAAAAGGATTACACTCAGAGCAAAATGTTACATATTAATAGTTATTATAAATTATATTAATCAAAGCCCAGTTTCTTGTATGAATCGATCTGCCTCAGAAATTGAGACTTCTAATTCTCTTATGAGTTTATCTGTATCAGATTCTACTTGAATGAGTTCACCGCGAAGTGATGCGATCGCTTTAGCATTCAGATTATGTTTTAAATATAACACTTGATCTCTAAATGGTCTCAACACAGGTTCGATTCTAGATTCAGCTAAACGCATTGCAGCCATTAGCTGTTCATAACGCACTTTTGTATCATTTAGTTGTTGTTCACTTTGAGTACGTAACTTAGCACTTTCATATTGACCGAGCTCTTGCTCCCATTCATCAAACAAGGCAATAGAGACATCTTCAACACTATCTATTTTAGTTGTGACTTCATCTGCACGTGCTTCACTCTTCTGCAGTTCCTTATTTAACTTTTTATAGGTGTCTTCAAGATCACCACCTTGAAAATTTGCAACAGAACTAAACTCTTCAAGTGCAGATTGAAACTGTTCTTTAGCATCTTCTTGCGATTGTTTAGCTTCTTGTACTCGATCTACCATAATATCGCGCTTATGAATTCCTACCTTCTCCAGCGCTCCGTAGTATGCCTGCGAGCAGGCTGCAACGATTAACAACAAGAATAGATAGCTTGATAATTTGATAATAAAATTAGATGTTTTTTTATAGTTCATTGCGATGCACATTGTAGATATTGGATTGAATAATGATATTATACTGCGCTATTACTAACTAATACATATTTAAAGATATACCAGAAATAATTTGAATAATTATATTTTTGAGCAAAATCTGATCTAAGCCTACACCTCTATTTACTAAGAAAACCTTTTTATTAACTTACGGTCTATACCCTTATAAGAACCAACTTCAAAAATACAAGCAGCATAAATGCCTACAAGTAATTACATCCATCTCAACAAATTAAAACCAGGTAAAGTCATCGCCATTCGGTATTCTCTGTATAACCATTTCGCGATCATCAGTGACGTATTCGAAAATGGTATGCCCAAGCTTATTTCTCTTTCGTTCCGCACTTCAGCAGTACAAGAAGAATCTTGGCATAAAGTTGTTGGAAACCATCTAGTTGAAGAAAGTAATATCAGGGGCAATTATACTAAAGATACAATCTTAGCTCGAGCACGTAGTTGCATAGGTGAAGATATTAAATATAACTTATTCACATTTAATTGCGAGCATTTTGCAAGATATGCGCACGGCTTGCCAATAGAAAGTATTCAAGTAAAGCAGGTAATGTATGGTGCTGCACTAGGAGCCGCATCATGCGCATTACTCCCCAAGCTCACTATTGCAAGATTTGCTGTAGCAATCACTGCGGGAGCCATTACTTCACTAAGGAATTCTTTGAGTAAAATTTAATTTATTATTTAGTTAAATTGATATTCCTTCCACCTTCATGAGATGCAGTAGTGATTCTTCTAGCATAGAGCGCGCCTGCGCTGTGGTAGCATGTAAATATGAATGCAATGCTGCATCTTGACTGCTTTCATTTTCACACTCCGCGCTATATATCTCAAAGGCAACTAAATCACGCACCAATTCAGTAATATGCTTTGGGCACTCACATTTTATTGTGTTAGATATTTTAGATAGTTCAGCCAATTGTTTATTACTAAAACTTCTAGCGGGTATAGTTTGCTCAAAGTGCAATGTTGAACCGATCTCTAAACTAGGCAACCCTTCACTACCACCCGAATGATAAATGCATAAACGCGCTAACTCTTGCACATCAACTGATGACCTAATTACTGTAGTTTGTGAAGACTGAATTTGCTCAATAAATTCTTGATTACTAAAACCGTAGATTAATATCACATGCCATGCGCCTGATACTTCACGTATTCTTTGAATATCTGCACTGGTATGTTGATTAATAGTAGGCCTTTCAATTACCACTACATCGGGTTGTTTTGCTTTCTTAATACCTTCTTCAAGCTCAGAAATACCTTCATAGATACCAACAATATTGATGCCATTTACTTCAGGAAGACCATCGAGAACCCTTATTGGAAAGCTATCACCCAATAGTGCTACATGACTTGTGCTTTTATCAGATAGCTTTTCTTTACTAGCTGAGTTTCGAATACGAGTCGTAATTATTGGATCTGATTCGACACGCGACTTTAATTGTTCTGTATCCAACCTTGCGATTGTGCCTATCGATATTCCTGCATCCACCAACGATTTAAGTAACAACAACTTAGCCACATCATCACGCGAATAATTGCGATCACCAGATGCGGTACGCAATGGTGTCACTGCGTTATACCGCCTTTCCCAAGCCCTCAGCGTTTCCGAACCAATGCCCGTAATACGTGACACAGCACCAATTTTATAGCTGTTTTCCTGACCATCCACCACCATAACGATTCCTACCTCATGCAATAATTTATACAGATTATGAAAATAAGTGAATTTAGTATATACATAACATGTACGTATTCAATGATTTGTTAGCGATAGTCTATTTATTATCTATACATATAGTTAGCAGGCATAAAAAATAATTGCTGATGTTTTTGTCTCATCAACTAAGAACACAGCACAGAGTGGAAAGTAACGGAGCAACTAGATTAGTGAACAGAAGTACACTAACTGAAATATATATACAAGAACCTATTGCAGGATCATGTTAGCTAGCGAGGAAAGTTAAGAGCTTGAGTTTGTTTTTTGCACTTCGCCAATACTTGTGTCATTGGCTTCTTGCAAGATTGTATTAGCCTCATCTTCATTAAACTCATACACAAGACTATCCCGATAGTATTCAACTACTTTATTCATAATACGAATCACTTCAAAGTCCTTAAGATCATTTGAATTCTTTATACCTTCCATATACTTCAGAACCTTATGTTCCAAGGTACTTTCACCGAAATAACTCATGAATAAACCTCTGTATTTACTGGCAATTTGACATCTATGTTATGAAGCAACAACAAGCTGTGTGAATCGTATTATGCTTAAACGCAGTGATTCACATGACAAAGGGTTAAATGCATCGCTATCAAGGTAGGAGCCAAACCTTGATACCCCTTCACACCACATAGGCACAGATAAATCATCGATAAATAGCCCTATTTGTTGCTTATCAAATTTATTTATCGTTAATTATTTTAAATTAACGATTATTCTCGTTAACAACTATAGAATATACCAGTTAATAGCCATAGCAGCTTACTCTGTGTATAACTCACCAATAACCGTATACTTATTGTGCACTAACTTAGATCAATTCTAACTTCTGACGACTAGTACTCATTAATATGAATGTAATACTTTATTTTTGTTAAGTCGTTCACAATTTTGAAAATGCATTCAGCATACTGTGTTACCAAGTAGTTGTTGAGTAACAATCAGTTATACTGTGCAAATTAACATAGAACTAACATAGAACTAACATAGATTAGTAAGATTGTTATCTTAATAGGGTTGGTAAAAAAAGGACGTTTTTACTATTACACGAGAGTTACATGAATATTTCAGAAGAAGAAAATGATTTTACAAAACGCGTGCTTGAAAGTGGAGAACCCACAAATGATGCAGACATCATTACATATGTAGAAACTATTCATAGCATTGCCAAGAAAAAAACCACTGGATACTTAAAGAAGCATCAAGTTAACTATCAACAATGGCGCATCTTAAAGGCGATATACCTAGAGCTTGCTATTACCCCTGCCAAAGTTTCTGCAGCAACCTTCACCGATTCTGGCACGATTAGCAGGCAGCTTGAGCTCCTAGAAACCAAAGGCTTAGTAAAAAGAGAACATAGCAAACAAGATCGCCGTGTAGTAAATCTGAATCTAACGGCTAAAGGCGAACACATCGCTAGTGATGGCATTAGTTATAGCGAGAGCTTAGTGCGTTGCGTACGTGAAGAAATTGGTGATAAAAAAACAGGAGAGTTTCACGAAGCATTGATTGGTGCATTGAAATGTTCTGCATTTAGCTCACACAAATAATTAATGAATTGTTTTCAATATCATTGAAATAAAAACTATACTATAAAAAAAGCATCCGTAGACGGAGGCTTTTTACTTCTTATGCGTAATGGCTTACGCATGGAGTTGGACTCTTTATAAATTCTATGTTTTAGCTTAACGAAGCTTATGTCGGTACATATAAATTGCACTCGAAATCATAATCCCTACTAAAGCAATAACATCTAATATAATAATTGTTTGTGTAATTTCCATTTTTTTATTTCCCTATTGCTGTGTATCTTATAAGTCTATTTAATCAGTACACCATCTATACGTTATGTATCATTTGATTGTGATTTAATTTGCGCAATCCAATCGTATATCTCAATCACTTGATCACGACTCAAATTGGTATCATTTGCTGCACTTTCGGAAGAAACTTGATTACTGTTCGACGAGAGTAGTTTTTTAACTACAGGAAACTTCTGCAACCGCGATGGCTTATAAAGCCTTTGAATACTTTTGTTTGATAGCATGAATGCTCCTTTTCACTAATTAGTTATTTCCTATAACTTGGCTAATCTTCCTGAATAACCGTAACTTATTGTATAAACGTGCTATTAAATTACATTAGTTTTAGTACCAAATGGTTGTTTATATATGATAATTGGCACTAACTTACGGATTTTACGTGTATTTTATTTAAAACATGCATAAAGTTTATAATATAAGCCAGTAAGGTCTAAAACATGATTTATACCGCTTTATAACACCCAAACTCAGGCTACAGGCTCATTCCAAATTTAAAACTTTGCCTCAGACTGTTCGACGATGTCCCGTTGGTTTCCATGAAGGCGCAATCACATTTGGCATGTCAGAGCGTTTCAATAAAGTAGCAGGAGCTACTGCAAATTCCCCAAAACGCTCATTTATCTGATCCATTGCTCGATTAAGACATTCTCGTTGT
>CALAJL010000024.1 GCA_937922735.1 uncultured Gammaproteobacteria bacterium
GATACCTTATTTTTTCGCATCACAGTTTGAATCGGTTCAGCAAGTACCTCAATATTCTTATTCAAGTCTATATCAAGTTGATCGACATTAATTTCTAATTTAGACATTCCTTTTAATAATGATTGATAGGCAATTTCACAATGCGCGGCAGCAACGCCAAGGTTGCGTAATACAGTTGAGTCGCTTAAGTCACGTTGCCATCTTGAAATAGGTAGTTTTGCAGAAAAGTGATTCAGCATTGCATTAGCAATACCAAGGTTACCCTCGGCATTTTCAAAATCTATTGGGTTAACTTTGTGCGGCATGGTAGATGAGCCGACTTCATTTTTTACTACTTTCTGCTTGAAGTATTCAATTGCAATATATGACCAAACATCTCGACTAAAATCGATCAAAATGGTATTTATTCTGCACAGAGCATCTGCATATTCGGCTATGTAATCATGCGGTTCAATTTGAGTGGTATAAGGATTTGAAGTTAAATTCAATGAAGCGATCATCTTGGCTGATAAGGCTTCCCAGTCCACAAATGGGTAAGCAATCATGTGAGCATTATAGTTGCCGACAGCACCATTAATCTTTCCTAATATTTTTACTGCCTTAAAAGTTGTGAATTGACTGTTGATGCGTGCGTGGACATTCGCAAATTCTTTACCCATAGTAGAAGGAGAAGCCGGTTGCCCATGTGTGCGGGTAAGAATTGAGATATCAGCATATTGCTTGGCACATGCGTCAACATTCTCCAGTATTTTCATCAAGCTAGGGTTGAGTACATCATCTCGTATATCACTCAGCATTAAGCCATAGGCTAGGTTATTAATATCTTCCGAGGTGCATGCAAAATGAATAAATTCAGAGGCTTCAGCGAGCTCGTCCTGCCCAGCTATTTTCTCTTTTAGGTAATATTCAACAGCTTTGACGTCATGATTAGTAGTTGCTTCTATTTCCTTTACTCGCTCAGCATCCTTTGGCGAAAAATTTACAACAATCTGATCTAAAAATGTGCTGGCTTCTTCTGAGAGAAAGGGTAATTCTGCAATGTCAGGTCTTTCAGCCAGATGTTTAAGCCAGGCTATTTCCACAATTACGCGATATTTTATAAGGCCATATTCACTGGCGATATTCTTTAGATTTTCGGTTTTGTTCGCATATCGACCATCAATTGGGGAAATATTGGTTAGTGGGCTAGAATTCATGAGTATTTATCTTTAATTCAAGTAATTAGACGAAGTATATAGAGAGTGTAGTGCTTCTAATAAGGCGCAAAATACACCTTACTGTGGGTGCACTTTACACCATACTGTAGGTACACTTTGTACCATTCTGTGGGAACAAAATACACTACTTGCCACTTTGTCTCACTAGATCTAGCTTAAATTTTACAAGAACAACTATATTTTTAGAACAAAAAGAGAAAATTACAATGAGCAATAATTTCCGTACTGAAAAGGACAGCATGGGCGAATTACAAGTGCCAGCTGACGCACTATATGGCGCACAAACACAGCGAGCCGTAGAAAATTTCCCAATAAGTGGCTTGGTTATGCCAAGGCAATTTATACGTGCATTAGGTTTAATTAAGACGGCATGTGCAGGGGCTAATACAGAATTAGGTCTCATGACCAAGGAAGTGGAAGCAAGTGTTAAGAAAGCATCTATGAGTGTAGCGAGTGGTGATTATGATGATCATTTTCCAATCGATGTTTTTCAAACTGGTTCGGGCACCAGTACCAATATGAATGCCAACGAGGTGATTGCTCATCTTGCAAATTCAGTGGGTGATGTCGAAATTCATCCCAATGATCACGTTAATATGAGTCAAAGTTCAAATGACGTCATTCCAACTGCAATTCACGTTAGTGCTTGTTTGCAAATTGAAGAAGAGCTCAAGCCGGCTTTGGCGCATTTATTTAGCACCTTAAAAAATAAAGCTCATGAATGCGAAAAATATGTAAAGACCGGACGTACCCATTTAATGGATGCTATGCCAGTCACGATGGGCCAAGAAGTAAACGCTTGGTCACAACAAATAGAATATGCAATGGAACGTATTGATGATTCTTTACAACGTTTACGTCAAATTGCTCAAGGTGGTACGGCAGTAGGCAGTGGAATTAATGCGGATGAAAAGTTTGGCGAGCTAGTTGCGAAGCAACTTACAGAGCTAACTAACGTAAAATTTTCATCTAAAGAAAATAAATTCGAAGGTTTGGCCACACAAGATTCAGCTGTCGAAATGAGTGGGCAGCTAAAAACATTAGCTGTAAGCCTAATGAAGATTTCTAATGATTTGCGTTGGATGAACTCAGGTCCACTAGCAGGTTTAGGTGAAATCGCGCTTCCAGCTTTACAACCAGGTAGTAGCATCATGCCAGGTAAAGTAAACCCAGTTATACCTGAAGCAGTAGCTATGGTTAGTACACAGGTTGTCGGTAATGACACTACCATCACCATGGCAGGTCAATCGGGTATTTTCCAACTTAATGTAATGTTGCCGGTTATTGGCTTTAATCTTTTGCAAAGTATTCAACTATTAAGTAACTCTTGCAAAGTGTTAGCTGACAAAGCGATTAAAGATTTTACAGTGAATGAAGACAAGTTAAATGATGCGTTATCCAAAAACCCGATTCTAGTTACTGCTATGAATCGCGTAATAGGCTACGAAAAGGGTGCTGCTATCGCCAAAGAAGCATACAAGTCAGGAAGGCCAGTGTTTGATGTGGCAAAAGAAATGACGGATTTGAGCGATGATCAAATTAACAAGTTACTAGACCCAGCAGCATTAACGAAAGGTGGAATTCACGAAGCGTAAATGAACTATGGCTTATTCGGCTATTTCAATTTAAATAAGACCTGAAATGAATATTACAAACAACTGGCAAAATTATGCTTTGTCAGTTGTACTGTGTACTGCAATAGTTATTATTATCTTTGCAATTCAGAAGATATTTCAAGCCAGAGTTATTCAAGAACGTAATAAATCTTTTAACGGTCTTATTCTTGTTGCCTTTGTTCTCATCACATTATTTATTGCATTCCTGCTGCTTATACTAACGAGCCCGTTAGACTCAGTTCATTACTTCCTGGTATTTTGCGCATATATTACAGCAGTATTTATAAGGCTCGCAGCGAAATCAAATCATGAGCTTGTAGTTAACCTATCTAAATCAGAAGCGTTAGAGCATTACTATGCTACCCATGATGACTTAACAGGCTTATCTAATTTGACATTTTTTAAAGAGCAGTTAGAGAAAATTCAAAATGTTTCGCGCAGAGGTGATGATGAATTTGCATTACTCATTATTGGCTTGAATCGATTTAAAGTAATTAATGAAACTTTAGGATATTTTGTAGGTGATGTAATTCTGCAAGAGATCGCCAATCGAATCCGTGCTTCTTTGCGGAAAACAGATTTGATCGCACGTTTGGGTGGTGATGAATTTGCAGTGTTAATTAATCCAGTCACTGCCCAAGACCATATTCAAGCTATTGCTAAGAATATTGTAGAATCCATACAAGAACCGCTAGCGGTAGAAGATAATCCAACAGATGTAGGGGTTTCTATAGGTGTAGCGGTATTTCCTAAGCATGCTCAAAACAGTATAGATCTGATAGAAAAAGCAAGATATTCACTTATAGCAGCCGAGAAGCGTGGAGAGTCAGTCGTAGTGTATAACGCTGAAGCCGCAGATGACCACTTAGAAGACATACAGATCGTAGGTATGTTGCAGCGTGCCATTCAAGAAGAACAATTAACGATTTTATATCAACCTCAAGTGCGTTTGCTGGATCAAAAAACCATTTCAGCAGAAGCATTGATTCGCTGGCAACATCCTAATTACGGTTTATTGGATCCTGGTAGGTTCATTCCGTATGCAGAAAAAGCAGGCCTTATTTATGAAATTAATCTTTGGTTATTAAAAAATGTAACAAGTCTATTAATAGAATGGAATGATAAAAATATAAATCTACCTATTGCTATGAATATCACTGCCCATGGGTTCTTAAACAAAGACTTCCAACTTGAGTTTAATAAATTAATTAATAGTCACCCATGGTTGACAAAAGTGCTCAAAATAGAATTAACAGAAACATCTAGTATCGATGACATAGAAGGAATACGTGATGCTATGCGCACCTATAAAAAACTAGGATTGTTATTCAGTCTTGATGACTATGGTACGAAACATGCTTCTCTCGAGTACTTAAAAAAGCTACCGTTTGATGAATTAAAAATAGACCAGTCTTTTATGATCAATGCGTCAACAGATGATGATAGTCGTGCCATCATTCAGCATGCAAAAGATATTGCACAACAACTCAAACTTACTACTACAGCAGAAGGTATTGAGCGTAAAGAAGTTCTAGAAATTGCCAAGAACTATGGTATTGATAATGGACAAGGGTATTATTTTAGTTCAGCAATACCTTCAGATGAACTAATAAAGAAGTTACTTTGACAGTGAATGATATCCAATGGGAACATTTGATGCATTTCTGTAAAATCGGTAATAAAAAATGAGGTCTCTTATATGAACTCTGCAACCGAAGCAGTAAAAGCTTATTTTGATGCATGGAATAGTCATGATGTAAATGCAATTCTAGAGTCGTTAACACCAGAAGGTACTTATAGTGACCCGGTAGGTGGCGATAATTTGTCTGGTCAAGTTTATGCAGATTATGTAAATACTCTGCTTACCGCCTTTCCTGATCTTAAGCTTGAGCTAATTAGCAATGTGGCTGCAAGTAACGGTATGGTCGCAGCACCATGGTTATTATTAGGAACCCATAAGGGACCTGTTGGTGAATACTCTCCAACTGATCGAACGATTATTCTGCCTGGTTGTGATTTTATTATGGTTGAAAGTGGGAAAGTAAAGAAGGTTATGGGTTACTTTGATCCAGAATATTTGTTTGATCAGATAAAATAAATCATAAATGTCTGCTTACGAATAAAAGCTGAACGTGTTATTAGCTAGTGCCGGACTGATTGTGTGGTGGGCTTAGATTCGTGGACTCTAAGTATTCCGTTTTGTCGTGTAATAACGACTGATCCATAACCAATCAATGGAAGCGACGTGGCAATAGTTTTTTCTTCTATCCATCTGGATACATCTCTAAGGGCATTTGGCACAATTTTACAAATCCGAGAACGCCCATTCTTTGTTTGAGTAAGTAAGCCTGCTTTGTTGAGCACACCTATATGTTTACTAACAGCTTGTTGCGTTAAATCAAACATGCTCACCAAATCAGAGCATGTTTTAGGTCCATTCTCTAATTGAGTAAGTATCTGCAGCCTGGTGGAATCTCCCAATGCAGCAAAGGTTCTAGCTAAATTTGTATTCACAACCATATGGTTGTATAATATTCGAACTCAAGATTATTGTCAAATACTGTCAGATATTAGACAAGAGAGGAGGTTGAAGGTTATGCAGACGAATAAGATCAAGGCACCCGAGGGCCATACAATTCATCATGTTACATGCCCACATGACTGTCCCGATTCATGTTCTATGTTGGTTACACGAAATGAAAGTACCGGTAAAGCCGTGCAAGTGCAGGGTGACCCAACGCACCCAATTACACGTGGTTACTTATGCAATAAAGTGAACCATTATCTTGATTTGGTTTATAACGATAATCGTGTTCTCTATCCACATAAAAGGATTGGGCTTAAAGGACCAGGAGCTAAGTTTGAGCGTATAACATGGGATGAAGCCTTAGATACCATTACAAATAATTTCAAAAGTGTAATTAAAGAATATGGTAGTGAAGCTGTTCAGCCTTATTCCTATTCTGGGACTATGGGAATGGTAGGTTATTGGACTATGGACTCCCGCTTATGGAATAAAATGCAGGCGGCATCATTGATTCAATCAATTTGTACATATGCTGCAACTGCGGCTACAACACACACTTATGGGTTAGCACATCCAAATATGTCAGTGCATGAAGCTGCGAAGGAAGCAGATTTTATGATTCTGTGGGGTGCAAATCTAGTAAGCACGGGTGTCCATGCAATCCCATTTATTCGTGAAGCCAAAGAGCGCGGAATGAAACTTGTCGTGATTGATCCTCGAGAAACACGTACAACAATGATGGCTGATTGGCACATCCAACCAAAGCCGGGAACCGATGCAGCACTTGCATTGGGTATGATGAAGGTGATTGTTGATAATGGTTTGCACGATCTCGAGTTTTTAAAAGAACAAACCAATGGTTGGAAAGAGCTGCTCGAATCTAAGTTACCTGATTATCCACTTGATAAAGTAGAAAAAATAACCGGTGTATATGCAAAAGAAATAGAAAAGTTAGCAATGGGATATGCATCTACTAAGAAGTCATTTATTCGCGCAAATTATGGATTAAACCGGCACCAAAATGCAGGACAAATGTGTCGTTCAATATTAATTCTTCCATGTATCACAGGTGCATGGCGCGAAGCATGTGGTGGGGCTTGTTTTGGTAACCTTGAAGAAATGTGGACACGATGGGATTTAAATAAATTGCATAGACAGGATTTAGGTAAAAGAAAACGCAAGATAAATATGGTACAAATTGGTCAAGCGCTTGCAGATAATTTGGGCACGAACGATGAACCTCTAGATCCGCCAATTAAAAGTTTATTTGTGTATAACTCAGATCCTGCAAACTGTGCACCTAATACAAATAATGTCCGCAAAGGGTTAATGCGCAAAGATTTGTTTGTGGCGGTACATGAAACATTTTGGACGGATACTTGTAACTATGCTGATATTGTTCTTCCTGCAGATACGCAATTGGAACGTATGGATATGATTGCCACGTATGGTAATTGGTATTACACCATGAATAAAGCAGTGATCGAGCCTCTTGGAGAGAGTGTTAGAAATTCTGAACTATTTCGCATGTTAGCGAAGAAAATGGGCTATGTTGAAGAAGGTGATAACGCTTTTACTCAAACTGATGAAGAAATTATTCGCGATATTATGTTTGATGAAGGTGATCATAATCCATTAATGGAAGGCATAAAGTATGAGGATATTTTAAAGGATGGCTTTGTGCGCGCAAATACCAGTACTGAAAGTAGAAACTTCATGAAGAATGGTTGGCCAACGCCTTCCGGTAAAATTGATATATGGTGTGAAG
>CALAJL010000025.1 GCA_937922735.1 uncultured Gammaproteobacteria bacterium
GCATCTAAAAATTTGAATTGCAAGGTGTTGTTAAATGCAACACCCACGTCCCCGAGATTAGAAAAGAAATTATGCACACCCTTCTCGGCTATATCTGGGGTTACTGCACGATAACTTGCGGCTGCAGGAACTAAAAAGGCCTGATCAAGCGCATTATTGAAGCTATACACACTGCGATTAAAACCTTGCCATGGATCTCTCGCGTCAGCTTCGTAGTCTGGTGAGGTTGCACAACCACTGCTGAGCAATGCAATTAAAGTTAATAATGTAAGATATTTAGCCATAATTAAGTACTATAAATTAATTGTAGTTGATGTTTTAAAGTGAATTAGCCACGATGTCTAGAAGATTTTGCCGCTATACGCATACGTAAGGCATTCAGTTTAATAAACCCTTCTGCATCTTGTTGATTATACGCACCTTCATCGTCTTCAAAGGTGGCGATATTAGCATCAAATAAACTATGCCCATCAGACTTACGTCCCGCTACCGTAACATTCCCTTTATATAACTTAATTCGCACAGAACCGGTTACATTTGCTTGAGTTGCATCGATGAGCTGTTGCATCGCAAGCCGCTCCGGACTCCACCAATAGCCATTATAAATAAGCTTCGCATAACGTGGCATCAATTCATCTTTCAAATGCGCAAGCTCACGATCCATCGTTAAGGACTCCATTGCGCGATGAGCTTTGAGCAAAATTGTGCCACCAGGTGTTTCATAACACCCACGAGATTTCATACCGACATATCGATTCTCAACAATATCTTGGCGTCCCACACCGTGCTCACATGCAATAGTATTTAAGGCAGTTAATAATGATGCTGGAGTTAAGTCTTTCCCATCGATAGCTTTTGCATCACCTTGTTCAAATTCGATTTCAATATAAGCCGGAGCATCAGGAGCCTCTTCAGGTGAGCAACTCAGTTTCCACATATCATCTTCTGGCTCACACCATGGGTCTTCTAATGGACCACCCTCATATGAAATATGCAAAAGATTTGCATCCATAGAATAAGGAGATTTTTTACCGCGCTTTTGTTCAACAGCGATATTATGCTTGTCTGCATAGGCCAGTAATTTTTCGCGGGAATTCAGATCCCATTCTCTCCATGGCGCGATAATTTTTATATCCGGATTTAAGGCATAAGCACCTAACTCAAATCGCACTTGATCATTACCTTTCCCTGTTGCGCCATGCGACACTGCATCTGCTCCGGTTTCAGCTGCAATTTCAACTAAACGTTTAGCAATCAACGGTCTTGCAATTGAGGTGCCTAATAAATATTCACCCTCATAAACGGTATTGGCACGAAACATAGGAAACACATAATCTTTAACAAAGTCTTCCGTGAGGTCTTCGATATAGATTTCTTGAATACCTAGTGCTTGAGCCTTAGCACGCGCAGGCTCTACCTCTTCGCCTTGGCCAATATCAGCAGTAAAAGTAACGACTTCACAGTTATAAACTTCCTGCAACCACTTAAGAATGACAGAAGTGTCTAAACCACCCGAATAGGCGAGTACAACTTTACGAACTGATGACATAGTATGTATTTGATTGATAGGCGTAATGCGCGTTTAAATGAATGTTGAATGACAACTCGATGCTAAACATTAACATGACATGACCCTTCAAGTGAAAATATATGGGCAAAATAAAACCAAGTGAGTGAAGAAAAAGAGCAAGAAATAACCCCATTCGCCAATCTATTGCGTGGCTTTTGTCCAGTTGTGGTGGATGTAGAAACCGGTGGTTTCAATTCCCAAACTGATGCCCTGTTGGAAATAGCGGCCGTTTTAATCAGCATCAATCAGGATGGCGAGCTATATAGAAAAGAAACCATCTCCACTCATGTAAAACCATTTGAAGGCGCAAACCTAGAACCCGCCTCGATGGAAGTTAATGGCATTGATCCAGATCATCCACTTCGGCTTGCATTAGATGAAAAACAAGCCTTACCTGAAATATTCAAACCTGTTCGCAAACATACAAAAGAAAATAAATGCACTCGCGCAATATTAGTCGGACATAACGCATTTTTTGACCTAGGTTTTCTCAACGCAGCGGCTACTCGCACGGGCATTAAAAATAGCCCTTTCCATCCTTTCAGTTGCCTTGACACGGTAAGCCTTGGCGCAATGGCCTATGGGCAGACCGTATTATCTAGAATAGTCGAAGCTGCAGAAATTGAATGGGACGGTAGTAGTGCGCATTCGGCAGTTTATGATGCAGAAAAAACGGCCGATGTATTTTGCAAAATAATGAATATGCGCAATCAACTACCTACTATAAAAAATGGTTAGCCGTTTGGTTTAACTTTTTTGAGCGACTGCTTCGCTCACCATGGTTTGCAACTCACCTTTTTCATGCAATTCCAACGTAATATCGCACCCCCCTACCAGCTCACCGTTAATGTACAACTGAGGAAATGTCGGCCAATCAGCAAACTTAGGTAAGTTTTCAAAAACTTCAGGGTCCATTAATACATTTACATACGCAAACTCATGTCCGCATGACTTAAGTGCTTCAGCCGTTCTACTTGAAAAACCACATTGCGGCATTTGCGGGGTACCTTTCATATAAAGAACTACTGAGTTTGATTCAACCTGTTCTTTGATGCGTTCTAATACGTCCATTTCACCTTGCTCCGTTGTGTTTGGATTATCTTGATATTATTTTACTGTGCTCATTTTAACTCGCAATAGCTGTATCCACATTGCGCTGTAACCACAGTTCCAATAAGGCTAAATGCCATAATTTGCTACCTCGCAATGGAGTCATAAAGGCTTCAGGTTCCGACAACAACTTATTTATGTATTCAGGCTGAAATAACCCACGCTGCCTGCATGCCTCTGAGCTCAAAATCTCACGCATAAATCCTAAAAACTCACCTCGCACATACTTCAATGCGGGTACAGGGAAATATCCTTTTTTACGATCAATCACTTTATCCGGCAACAATCCTCTAGCGATATTTTTTAACAGGAACTTGCCTCCATCTTTAGTTTTATATTCTGTCGGTGCACGCATAGCTAATTCTACAAGTTCATGATCTAAGAAAGGTACTCGTGCCTCCAGCCCATAAGCCATTGTCATATTATCTACTCGCTTAACAGGATCATCGACAATCAAAGTCGTAACATCCATATGTAATACTGCAGCTAGAAAGTTTTTTGTGTTTGCATCGTCAAGCAACTGCATAACTTTATTAGAAGTGAAGTCTTCTGAAATTAAATCAGGATGTAATGTTTCTGCCATTTCAGCATGTGTGCGATCGAAATAATGCTTAGCAAAACTTTCTACTGAAAAATTATTTTCCGCTTGCATAAGTGGGTACCAAAAATAACCACCAAACACTTCATCAGCACCTTGGCCAGACTGGACCACTGATATGTGTTGACTAACTTGTTCCGCTAGCAAATAAAAAGCCACTGCATCCTGCCCCACCATCGGCTCTGCCATATGGCCAATGGCTTGGGGAAGCCTTTGCATCACTTCATTATTTTGAATATAGAACTTGTGATGTTGTGTAGAGAATTTATCCACTACTGCGTCGGAATATTCGAATTCATTACCCCGCTCTTCTGGTTGATCTTCAAAACCCACTGAATACGTTTGGATATTTGGCACCCCAGATTCAGCCAATAACCCAACCAACAAACTTGAATCCAAGCCACCCGAAAGCAACACACCTACTGGAACATCTGCAATATGCAAACGCCTTTCTACCGCCAGACTTAATGCAACATGAATATCATGCAGCCATTCTTCCTCATCACGTTGAGAATCAACATCATCTGCACGCAACTCCCAATAACGCTCTGTAAAGACTTTGCCATGTTTATTAACTACCATGTAATGAGCGGGCGGTACTTTACGTATACCTTTAAGAATGGTCGTCGGAGCTGGCACGACAGCATGCAAAGTTAAATGATGATGTAGTCCAATCGCATCAAGCTCTGTATTTACATCACCCGCAGCAAGCAACGCTTGCGTATTGGATGCAAAACGAAAGTGTTTTTCAGTTTGACTGTAATAAAGAGGTTTTATCCCTAAACGATCACGCGCTAAAAACAATTCTTGTTTGCTATCATCCCAAATCGAAAACGCAAACATGCCCACCAATCTTTTTACACAGCCTTTCCCCCACTCTGCAAAAGCTTTAAGAATAACTTCGGTATCGCCGGTTGATGAAAAACGATGGCCTCTTTGTATAAGTTGTTCACGTAGTTGCGGGTAGTTATATATCGTGCCATTAAAAACAATGGTGAGATTTGTATCATTATCTACCATCGGTTGATTTGCGTTGTCAGACAAATCAATGATCGAGAGTCTCCGATGCCCCAAACCAACACTTTTAGATCGATATACACCTTCATTATCGGGCCCACGACTTTTAAGTGGAAGCAACATACGGTGCAATGTTTGCAAATCTACTTCATTGCTATCAAATCGAAATTCACCGCACACGCCACACATGTATATATCCTTTGATTAATTAGGGGGAAATTCTTACACACTACAACCACTCATACCCCATGCAAATATCTTTAATTGCACAGGATTCATACACTTATAATAATAGTTAAGTTTATAGATTGGGTTGGTTATAATCAGGTCAATTTAGAACTATGTCAAAATGACATGTTCGATAATAATTATTCTAATAATAACGATTTTTCAGTCTAGAGAGGCGCACCTAATGAATCCTTTAAATTCTATACTCGGCACAATCATTGCGGGTTTTATTTTAGCTATTGCCATTGCATTGTTTTTTGATCCGAATGCACTTAATTCATGGTCACTTGTAGTGTGGTTACACGTATTATCCGGTATCACTTGGATTGGACTTCTATACTACTTCAACTTTGTACAAGTTCCCGCATTAGGCGAAGCCGCAGCGGACAGCAGTGGACCAGGTCCAGCTGCTATCGGTAAATATGTTGCACCACGTGCACTAGCATGGTTTCGCTGGGGTGCTCTAGCTACCTGGTTAACAGGTGCAGCAGCGCTTATGTATATAGGAGGTTTTTCAACCCACTTCTTTGCAACCGACGGCATTACCGTAATGAGTGTAGGTGCTTGGCTTGGTACCATCATGCTGCTTAATGTATGGGGTTTAATCTGGCCCAATCAAAAGAAAGTGCTTGGCATTAAGCAAGCTAGTGATGATGAAAAAGCGAAAGCCAAAAAAGTTGCTTTCATCGCTTCTCGAACGAACACCTTGTTATCCATACCCATGTTAGCTTGCATGGTCGCTTGGGGGCATGGAGGAAATGCTGGGCTGTTTTTCTAGTATCCCTATTTAAGTAACAAAACAGACAACTGCTACATTTAATACACCCATCTCTACCTTTAATTAGGTGCTGGGTGTATTTTTTGCTTATTATTTAATCAGCAGTATAATTAGACGTTCGGCAGCTTTTTAGCTGCCGTTTTTATTTTTAGAGTTTAATTAAGCATGTAATTTTAATGTCCAAATTCGAGAACACACTAATGCCAACCTACGCTCGCAAGGATGTAACCTTTGTGAGTGGTGATGGCGTGTGGCTGATATCAGACAAACAAGAAGAATACTTGGATGCATTAGCCGGTATAGCTGTTTGTGGACTGGGTCATGCCCACCCCGATGTGAGCAACGCGATTGCAGATCAAGCTGCAACATTAACGCATACTTCTAATATTTATCGAATTGGACTACAGGAAGAGCTCGGCCAAAAGCTATGTGAATTATCCGGCATGGAAAAAGTGTTTTTTGGAAATTCGGGCGCTGAAGCCAATGAAGCCGCTATTAAGTTAGCACGATTGCACGGGCACTATAAAAACATTAGTGAACCTGCGATTATTGTCATGGAGAACAGCTTCCATGGCCGCACAATGGCAACGCTTACCGCAACGGGAAACAGAAAAGCTCACGCTGGCTTTGAACCACTTGTTCCTGGGTTCGTAAGAGCAGCATATAATGACGTAGAGTCTGTAGAAAATATTTTGCAGAACAATACTAATATTTCTGCAATTTTAGTAGAACCTATACAAGGTGAAGGTGGAATTCGCCTACCTGAGTCAGACTACCTACCTAAACTAAAATCTTTATGTGAAAAACATGAAATTTTACTCATGCTAGATGAAGTTCAGACCGGTAATGGCAGAACAGGAAAATGGTTTTGTTTTCAACATACCACTATTCATCCTGATGTATTAGTGACTGCAAAAGGTCTTGGTAATGGTATGCCCATCGGCGCTTGTCTTGCAAAAGGACATGCTGCTACTTTATTTGCACCTGGCTCACACGGATCCACCTTTGGCGGCAATGCATTAGCATGCAGAGCGTCTCTAAGCACACTCAATACTATTGAGAAAAATAAATTGCTTACTAATGCTACAGATATAGGGAGTTACATAGTAAAAGAGTTGCAGAAAAAACTTTCAGAAAATACATTGGTAAAAGAAGTAAGAGGTAAAGGTTTAATGATAGGCATAGAAATGAAAGTGCCTTGTTCACAACTAGTAGATAATTGCCTTGATAACAAATTACTCATTAATGTTACAGCTGAAAAAGTAATTAGACTTTTGCCACCATTGATATTTAACAAAGCGAATGCAGACTCTATGATTGAAATACTCACTAAATGTATTAATGAGCTTTCAACTGCACATGCATAAACCAGAACGATAATAATTTGATAATAATATTACATGAGCACACGACACTTCCTTACCTTGTTAGATTACAGCCCAGATGAATTAAGGGCATTATTAGCGCGCGCGATAGAGTTAAAAAAATTACTTAAAAGCGGACAAAACCCTACGCCATTGCAAAATAAAACTTTAGCAATGATATTTGAAAAATCTTCTACGCGAACCCGAGTTTCTTTCGAGACGGGAATGGTGCAACTTGGTGGCCACGCACTCTTTTTGTCGCCCCGAGACACACAATTTGGTCGCGGTGAACCTATCGAAGATAGTGCGCGTGTACTGTCGCGCATGGTTGACGGTGTAATGATTAGAACCTTTGAACACGAAAATGTAGAAAAATTTGCAGCACATTCTTCTGTTCCGGTTATCAACGGCCTCACAGATTTAGTTCATCCATGCCAGTTACTAGCAGATATGCAAACCTGGTTCGAGCATCGAGGAGATATCAAAGGCGCTACCGTTGCCTGGATTGGCGATGGCAATAATATGTGTCACTCATATATGAATGCGGCTATGCAGCTTGATTTCCAGTTAAACATCGCGTGCCCAGAAACCTATAGCCCCCACCCTAAGTTTGTAACACAAACCAAAAGTAAAACGATGGTTACACATGAAGCTAGCGAAGCAGTGAAAAATGCTGATTTAGTAGTTACAGATGTGTGGGCAAGCATGGGTCAAGAAGAAGAACAACTAGAAAGACAAAAAGTTTTTCAAAATTTTCAAGTAAATAAAGAGCTACTTTCTCTAGCAAATAAAGATGCCCTGTTTATGCACTGCTTACCGGCACATAGGGGTGAGGAAGTTACTGCAGAGGTAATTGATGGACCACAAAGTGTTGTTTGGGATGAAGCAGAAAATCGTTTGCATGCACAAAAAGCATTAATGGAAAACCTTTTATCTTAGTCAGCACTTTGCCTGACTTTTCTAGAGTGTCTTTTGAGCTAACACTAAGGAAAAGAATTTATTGGCGGGCTCAAAATGAGCTACTTCTTCTAGATCGCTTTTTTTAAGTAAGCTACAGATATCCGGCTTAGTATATTTTCGACTCACTTCTGTAAGAATTCTTTCACCCTCCTCCAAAGCCATCTTTTTACCAAGCGTAGGGAAATCAATTTCTTGGTCACAAATAGATATTAAATACATTTCTATTTGCTGCTGTTGCTCGTTATAAATCGCTTTATGCGTGAAGTTATCTAAACTAAAATTTGTACCTAATTTGCTATTTAATACATTAAGAACATTCAAATTGAATTTAGCGGTAACGCCATCACTATCATTATAAGCTCGCTCAAGTATTTCGTGATCTTTTACTCGATCCATACCAATCAATAAATAGTCAGCCTCATCCATTTTATTTGCAACTTCTGAGAGAAGCTCTATCGAATCTTGCTCAGAAAAGTTTCCTATAGAACTACCGATAAATAGATAAAGTGTTTTATTAGTATATTTGGGCGCCACCTGTATTGAAGGAATATATTCCCCAGCAACGGACTCAATATATAAATTGTTGTATTTTTTGAGCAATCGATTTGCAGAATCAATTAACACCTCTTTACAAACATCGATACTTTGGTATGTAAAAGTATCGTTATTCGCACATAACATAGCTAACAATATTTCTGTTTTTGTAGAACTACCAGCCCCTAATTCAGTACATATTTTTGGATTGACTAATTCAATAATTTCAGCAGAATATTGATTCAACAAATCAGCTTCTGTTCGAGTCGGATAATAATCTTGTGTGCTACATATTTGATCAAAAAGCTTAGAACCTACATCATCATAAAAATACTTTGGCGGGAGACTACGCGGATACGCAAATAGACCTTCCACAACATCTTGTTGTAACGAATCTATAGCATCCTGAAAAGATAGACTTTTTATCTTAAAACGCTTACTACTCAAAAAGTGAACCCATTAGATATCATGCTTAAATCAGAGTAGCATTACGAGTTGAACCTGTCTAACAAACAGTTTATTCAAGACAATTAAACTCTTTGAAATTACAGCATTTTAAAAAGCTATAAAACTAGAAATACAAATCATGCTTTTTAAAAATGTCCTGAATAATTTATATAAATTTAATCAACCAAAGTAAACCACTATGGGGGAAAGCCAATGGAAGCATTAACATCGCTTTTAAAAACGCTGAGTAACTTTATCTGGGGGCCAATAATGTTGGCCTTATTACTTGGCGTAGGTATCTATTTAACCATTGGCTTAAAACTAATGCCATGGCGAAGAATTGGACATGGCTTTAAGTTGCTGTTTTCAAAGCAAGCCGATAAAAATCATGGAGACATTAGCCCCTTTCAAGCATTAATGACTGCACTATCCGCAACGATCGGCACCGGAAACATTGCAGGTGTTGCCACGGCAATTTTCTTAGGTGGGCCCGGTGCAATATTTTGGATGTGGGTAACGGCTTTATTTGGCATGGCGACCAAATATGGGGAAGCAGTCTTAGCTGTAAAATATCGGGAAGTGGATTCACGTGGCAAGCGCCAAGGTGGACCTATGTACTACATTAAGAATGGCTTGGGTGAAAATTGGAAATGGCTAGGATTTTTATTTGCACTTTTTGGCACTGTTGCAGCTTTTGGAATTGGCAATATGGTGCAGTCAAACTCAGTAGCCGACGCTCTACATAGCAACTTTAACGTTGACCCTATGATCACAGGCATTGTACTAGCAATTCTCGTCGGCTTGGTGATTATTGGTGGAGTGACTCGAATTGGTGAAGTTGCAGGTAAATTAGTTCCCGTTATGGCGATAGCGTATATCACTGGCTCATTACTCGTAATTTTTGCTAATTTTGATCAAGTAGGAAACGCCTTTAGTTTAATATTCTCCAGCGCATTTAGTGGTACAGCGGCCACCGGTGGGTTCGCAGGCGCAGCAGTTTGGGCTGCCATTCGCTTTGGTGTAGCACGTGGCGTATTTTCAAATGAGGCAGGCTTAGGCAGCGCCCCAATTGCGCATGCTGCTGCACAAACAGATGATCCGGTTCGCCAAGGCATGATTGCGATGCTAGGAACTTTTATTGACACTATTCTAATTTGCACTATGACAGCATTGGTAATTATTTTAACTGGCGCTTGGACGAGTGGTGAAACCGGAGCTTCGCTTTCTACCTTAGCCTATGGCCAAGGAATCACCGGTGGAAACTATATTGTAACAATTGGTTTAGTTATCTTTGCATTCACAACACTAATTGGTTGGAGTTATTATGGAGAACGTTGTGCAGAATTTATTTTTGGCACCGCTATTATTATTCCATACAGAATAGTTTGGGTAGTAGCAGTTATGACTGGCGCACTGATCAAACTTAATTTTGTTTGGCTACTTGCAGATGTAATGAACGGCTTTATGGCAATACCTAACTTAATTGCACTTGCATTATTAAGTCCAGTTATCTTCAAAATAACTAAAGAATATTTAAATAAAAACTAAATTTTCAATCGTACAAAGTAATACAGAAAGTAATACGGAATGAATTTATCTAATCATAGCAAGGATGCTCTAATAGTCATCAACCATTCAGTCAACACAGCATTAGAGGAAGACATTGGAACTGGAGATGTCACTGCTGCCTCATTCAATAACCATGAAATAGCTTCCGCTCAAGTAATTTGCAGAGAAGATGCCGTGCTATGTGGGCAGAAATGGTTCGAGCTAGCTTTCCATAAACTTGATCCAAATATAGAGATTGCATGGCATGTAAACGATGGTGGATTACTTCACAAAGATATAACAGTCTGCACGTTAAGTGGGAGTGCACAAGCTATCTTGACTGGTGAAAGAACTGCGCTAAATTTTTTGCAAACATTATCTGGGACTGCCACAAAAACCAAAACCTATGTAGACCGAATATCCGGCACAAACGTAAAAATATTAGACACAAGAAAAACATTACCTGGTATGCGCTATGCCCAAAAATACGCGGTACGTTGTGGAGGTGGCACTAATCATCGCATGGGCTTATACGATGTAATACTTATCAAAGAAAATCATATTGCTACGGCAGGCTCAGTATCAAAAGCCGTAAACGAAGCCAAACAGCAATACCCTTCTATCAAATTAGAAGTTGAAGTAGAAAATGTTAAGCAATTAAAAGAAGCACTTAACACTGCAGCTGATGTGATATTGCTTGATAACTTTTCTTTATCCGAGTTGGAGAATGCTGTTGCATTTACAGATGGCAAGAAGAAACTCGAAGCTTCAGGCAATATGACTTTAGAAAATATTCGTGAAGTAGCTAAAACAGGTGTGGATTTTATTTCTATAGGTGCCATTACTAAACATGTGCAGGCAGTAGACTATTCGATGCGCTTTAAGAACGAGTAGCTTGCTTGGCCTTTTGCCAAAGCCTCTCTAATTCTTCCTGATTGTAATTCTCAATATCCCCACCTTCAGATTGTATTTGTTGCTCTAAATATTGAAATCGGTTTATAAACTTTTTATTGCCTTTGCGTAGTGCCTCTTCAGCATTAACACTAATATGTCTACTAAGATTCACTACAGAAAATAATAGATCACCCAGCTCTTCCTCTAACGCCATTTGATTATTACTTGTATTTATAACCTCTTTTAATTCATTTAGCTCTTCTTCAACCTTACCAATTACTTCATTGGTTTCTTTCCAATCAAAACCAACATTAGAAACACGCTTTTGTATTTTTTTCGCTCGCAACAATTGTGGCATTGCTACAGGAATATCGTTCAATAAACTATTTGAATTGGATCCATTTTTTTCATTACGCTCCTGTTGTTTGACTCGTTCCCAGGTTTTATTAGCTTGCTTTAGATCTCCTTGAATCTCATGCTTGCCAAACATATGTGGGTGACGGCGGACTAACTTGTTACAAATTGCTCTTGCTACATCTTCAAAATCAAATAAGTTTTTCTCTCTTGCCATTTGAGTAAAATAAACTACCTGTAATAACAAGTCTCCAAGCTCATCCTTCAATTGTTCAAAATCTTGTTGGTCAATTGCATCCGCAACCTCGTATACCTCTTCAATGGTATAAGGAACGATGGAATCAAATGTCTGTTGAATATCCCAAGGGCAACCGTCTTCAGGGTCTCGCAGCATTTGCATAATGTTGAGTAACCGTAGCAAGTTATCCATCTGTAATTTGAGTAGTCATATGAGTGGAGAGGTGATCATTAATAAGAGAATCCTAATATACTGATATACTGTGAGTTCACCTCTGATATTTATAATGCTTCTTTATTTATCAGTACGTTCCGAGATCTTCTCAAACCACTTTTTTTGTATAGTTATGAGAAGTTTGTCATACTATTATCATGATATTCGAATGATAATGAAATGACATCACCACAAGAGAAAAAACCACAAAATTCAGCCCTATTACAAGTAAGAATTTCACGTGATTTACGTGATGAATTCATGCGTATGGTGAAAGATGAGGACGATAGTGCTTCTCGACTAGTAAGACAATGGATTCGGCAATATGTAAAAGCCAGCTCACAGGAAGATTTATTTAACACGTGATTCGAACAATCGACAAACGCTTTAAAGATAAAGCTAGCGCAAATCATGCGCATGACGTTGTGGATACTAGCCAATACTCAAGCATGGCAGTTAAAGTATCCTTAGTTAATGTTGGCAAAGATTTGTGGACATACCTATGTCGGCATACACCGCCTCCACTTGCTATTTCAAATTTAGCAAGTGAACAACAGCTCACTGACATCCAACATGATAGCCACATAGATAGTAAAGCTATTGTACTTGGACACCATATAAAAGAACCATTACAAGTTATCAATTGGATCATTGAACATGATTCAACGATAAAAATATTCTTATTACGCAAACCTACAGACTTTGATCTTATGGATCAAACTATTCAAGCTTCACCTTTGCTTGCAAAAATCGTAGATGTTTGGTCAACCGCAAATATAAAATCATTACCAACTGCCTTAAAAAGCTCTTTAGATGATTTAAATCTAAATAAAGATAATTTAATTGAATTTGACAACACGCCATCACCCGAGCCAGAAGTCGTAACAATTAAAACTCAAGATGAGTCAGAACATAAGTTGGATACCATCATGCAGGTCGCTGCTATTGGTCTACTAAATGTAGACGAAGAAGATACTATTGTTGAGTTAAATAGCACTGCGGCTAAGATGCTTAATTTAGATGAGCATGACTCATTAGGAACACCGCTGCCATTAATTTTCAAGCAATCTGAAATAATCAAGTTACACCATATTATCAACACATGTCATGATAATTCAGAAGAAATTAATCCTGAAATTAAATTTATCGGCTTAGACAATACAATTAAATACTTTAAAGTCTCTGCATATAATGACGAGAATGATCAAACTGTTTTTAGTTTAATTTTACAAGACATCACCACAACCTCTGTTACGGAAAACAAGCTCGAGCAAGAGCAACAACGCAATCGTATTACATTAAAGTTACTTAAAGATGGTGTGATTGCAACTGACATGAAGTGCCAAGTTGAAACAATGAACCCAGTTGCCGAAGGTTTAACTGGCTGGCCCAGTTATGAAGCAAAAGAAAAACATGTTGATAATATTCTTAAACTAATCGACGCAACCACGAGAGAGCGGGTCACTAATTTGGCTAAAGACAGTTTAGATTCAGGCAAGCCAATAGAGTCAAGAAACAACTTAATTTTATTAGATCGCTTCAATAATGAACATCCTATTGAGCTATCTATAACACCTAGCAGCTCACTTGATATAGAAACTGGTGGCTTGGTTTTAATTTTCAAAGATTCATCTGAAACGAATCGACTTACACAAAAGATAAGCCATCAAGCATCACATGACTCCTTAACTGGTTTACTTAATAGAAAAGAATTTGAACTGCGTTTAGAGGGCGCTATATCCAGTGCAGCAACTCATGATGTGCAGCATGTTTTATGTTACCTGGATTTAAATCAATTTAAGATAATAAATGCTCAAGCGGGCCATACTGCTGGCGACATAGTGCTCAAACAAGCTGCTGATCATATGAAGCAGCATATGCGCAGTATTGATATTTTTGCCCGTCTAGGAGGGGATGAGTTTGCTTTACTACTTGTAAACACTACAGCAGAACAAGCCAAAACACTGGCACAGAATCTTATTAATACTATCCGTAATTCTACATTTAAATGGCGTGACCAACACTTTGAAATTGGTATTAGTATCGGGTTAATTACAATAGACAAACATTCACAAGATCCTGCTCATATGCTGACACGAGCAGAACTTGCTTGTTTTACAGCTAAGGATCAAGGACGAAATAAGTTACATATTCATAGAAAAGAAGATGATGAATTAACGCGCCGACATACTGAAATGATGCGAGCTGCAGGTGTTACTGGCGCGCTGCAAGAAGATCGATTCAGAATCTATTGCCAACCAATAGTAGCCCTCTCTCCTAATAATAAAGAATCATTACACTATGAGTTATTGATTCGATTAACAGACCCTCAAGGCGACTTAATTATGCCTGCTAGCTTCATTCCAGCAGCTGAGCGTTACGGATTAATGACTAGTCTGGATCGCTGGATGATTAGTACCGCATTCAATTGTTATAACGATACGTTTGGCGAACACTCTGGTGTACAAATTGCCATAAACTTATCAGGCAATTCACTCAATGACGATTCACTACTAGATTTTATTAAAGACGAAATCACACGAACAGGCATTGAGCCAACAAACGTATGCTTTGAGATTACTGAGACAGCAGCAATCAGTAATTTAGACCAAGTCAGTCAATTAATTTTAGAACTCAAACGAATTGGTTGCCGATTTGCTTTAGACGATTTTGGTAGCGGACTTTCATCTTTCACCTATCTAAAGAATTTACCGGTTGATTATTTAAAAATAGATGGAAGCTTCGTACATGACATGATTGATGACTCAATTGATCACGCTATGGTTGAAGCGATCAATCAAGTTGGGCATATCATGGGGATTGGTACTATTGCTGAATGCGCTGAAAGCGAAGAAGTGGTAAACATGTTGCGCGAACTAGGTGTTGATTATGCGCAAGGTTACGCAATGGGCTCACCTGTTCCTATTGAAGGCTTAAAGCAACCAAGTTAACTATGCCAACCATACCTCACATAGAAGAAGAGCTAACTGAAATACAAGCACTGCGCAATAAATTGCAGTCATTAGTACATGATGCCCGTAGAAATGAGGCAACCTTAAGAAAATTTCAGAACCTAGAATTAAGATTGCTCAGCTGTAGCTCTCTTGCAGAGTTAATGCAACTAGTTGCACATAAAAGCAAATCTACGTTTGGTTGGGATGTGTTAACTATTATATTGCATGATGAACACCAAGATATAAAACGATTATTACGTGATGTAGGTGAAGATACGAGTCGCTACCCAGAGCTAATTTTTACAAATGATATCTTAAAGCTTAAAAAGTTTTATGGTCGTTTCAAAAAACCACTATTAGGTTCTTTTGATATTAATTTGCATGATGATTTGTTTTTGACAGATCGAAAGTATCCTCGTAGCGTGGCATTATTACCACTATTTCGTAAAAACAAATTACTTGGCAGTCTAAACTTAGGCAGTTTTCAATCAGGAAGATTTAACAAACAGGATGCCACAGATTTTCTTGAGCATTTAGCTGCAGTATTAGCCACCTGCCTTGACACAACCATGGCACAGGAAAAACTTAAACAAGCAGGATTAACTGATTCACTAACCGGCGTTAATAATCGCAGATTCTTTGATCAGCGCCTTAATGAAGAGATTTCTCGAGCACAGCGTTTGCAATCATCCGTAAGTTGCCTGTTTATAGATATCGATCACTTCAAAGTTGTAAACGATAGTTTTGGCCATGAAACCGGTGACAGTGTGTTAACCAAAGTTGCTGAACTAATTCGCGCTCAATTAAGAAATATTGATGTTGTGGCACGTTATGGTGGCGAAGAATTTGCAGTGCTTTTAGAACAGTCTGGACAAGATTGGGCGGAAGACGTAGCGGAAAGGATTCAACAAAGTATTGCAGAAACAACTTTTGTGAAAGGCGAAGACTGTAACCTAACAGTTTCTATCGGAGTTTCCACTATTGAGCAGCCCAACACAAATCAAAACACTTTCGATTTGGGTCGCGAGTTACTTCGCCGTGCAGATAAAGCACTTTATCAAGCCAAGCAAGATGGACGAAATAAAGTAGTTCTTCACAGTACTTTATAAATTACTCCAAAGGGTACTTGGCTATAAATCCAGGCTTGTCTTACCGCTTTTATCTAGAGCGCTTCATTACTATTAATATGGAAATAAAATTGTATGCGCCTTCTGGCTTAAACCAGATTCAAAATTACAATTACTTTTGAAATTACCCTGCATTTTTCTATATCAATCATTCAACAACACCTTAATTAAAAAGCTTAATTTAATTAATGATTCTTGCAAAGTCGCATAGAGAACTAAATACTGAACTCTCTAAATTGTAATAATTTACCTAAAATAGTGTTATCTAAGATAATGATTAGGTTATGCAGCATTCATAACCATCAGAATAATCGAGAGATTTCATATAAAAAATAATTACAAATAGTTCTTATAACAATAATACTAATTAAGAGAACTAATTCACACGAAACCAGGATTTAAAACTCAACTTTAGTACATATCAGCCGATACGTTGAAATGTATAAAAAGGCAAATCCAATGAAAATTGGAGACGCAAAGTCACCGGTCTAAGGTAATTCTGCAATTATATTTGAAATCATTGCAAAAATTCTATGATAGCGGGACCGCCAGTAATTATTAATATATTTATCAAGCATAGATTCATGTTTGGCTGAGTGGTCCTGTTCATCCGTGTGATTTGTAAACGGATATAATAATGCAACACGACTCAATCAACATAACAAGAACAGTGAAGTATAAATGCTTATCCAAGCATATACTTTATTGCATCATGGCCGTTCTAGCATACAATCCTGTTTACGCAGCCTCTCAAGGAAAACTTGGCATACAATCTACAGCAACCACTGAAATTTCAGTAACAGTACATCAATCCCTAAATGCCATTAGTCCTAATGAAATATTACTAGGTAAGAAAATTGAAAACAGCTTAACTGCTAGCAAACCATTCTGTATCGCTAACAATGGTTATAAAAAAAATGTGAATGTTCCTTATGAACTTATCGTAGATAGAATTGAATCATCAAACACTGGTATAGATAGACTTCCATTCAGCATCTTCTTAGAAGATAAATATACAAAAAAGCGTCTAACCAAAGGAACAAAAATTGTCAAAAGAAGTAACTTAAAAACAAATCGAAATATATACAATGACTGCATGGATACAGGCGCGAAACTTTCGATCAAAAGTAATCATTCCAAAGATACGCTAAAACCAAATACTGCAGGGCTTTTACTTCTATTAGTAAGCCCATACTAAAATATTTATTTCTAGATTAGACTATAACAATAAGTAAAGCTTATGAGGTTGATTTATATCATCACTCATGGACATGAAACAATTGGACCAGAGCTAAAGCCAATAGTGCCAGTATTTATGCCCGTAGAACGACATGCTACTCCACTATTAATAGCACCACCCACTACATTACCAATACCTGATACATCAGAACGAATAACTTGGATAGCATCATCACTGCTATCACCATCACCAACATCACGAATAGTTGAATTATTTAATGATGCAGTACTTAAATTTATTAACACTCCATCTCTTGCTGTGTTATATACAAATAGATCTTGTATCGCCGCATTACTTCGTAATACATAAACACCAAAACGCCCACTATTAGTAACGGATGCACTATTTATATTCAAGTCACCTCTGTTTACCAATATTCCATCAAATACAGAATTTGATATTGACGCTCCGTTTATACTGAGAGCACCTCGAGTAGTAATTACACCGTAACGCCCTGCATCAGAGATACTAATATTGTTGGCTATAACTGTAGGAGTAAGTACCGCAGTACCATGCACCTGCAAGCCATCACCTGTCACATTTGAAACATCTACCGAGTTCAGTGTTACATTTGAGTCACGATAGATAAAGATACCATCTCGATTAGCAGAGGCTGAAATATCTGAAATTGATGCATTACTTATCACCAAATCTGAATCTCTTACATATAAACCTTCTCTTGCAGATCCTCGGATTACAGCATCATTAATCACTGCATCAGAATTTCTATTAAGATAAATTCCTTGCTGCCCTGCTCCAATTACATCGACACCATCAATAGTGGCTGTTGTATTGGATAGATATGCACCTTGCCTACTTGCATGATTAATACTCACATTAATCATATCCAGAGTTGCGTTATTACTATAGAGCCCTTGTCGCCCAGCGCTATTAATTTCAACCTCTTTGAGGCTTGAAGTTGAGTTGCCTGAAAAATATAGCCCTTGATGACCTGTATTACTAATTTTTGTATTACTAATTATGGAAGTTGTATTATTAGTAGTAATAATTCCCTGGCTAGTTACATTATCAATTATAATATTGTCTAAGTTTAAAATTGAATTGTTTGTAGCATATATACCATCACGATTTGCATTAATATCAATATCCTTAATAACCGAATTACTTAGATTTAATTCAGAATTATTAACTTCAATAGCTTCGAAGCCAGTTTTACTAATAGTTATACCTTCTACATTCACCGCAGATCCATTTCTAATTCGCAATCCTTCTCTACCACTATTATTGATATCTGCATTATTAATAACCGCATTGGATGCAACAATTTCAAATCCTTCGTTAACAGAATTAGAGATAGAAAGACCATTAAACATAGATGATGTATTATTTGTTAGGTACACACCTTCTCTTCCTGAGTTATCAATCTTTAAGTTGGTAAATGTGCCTGTAGAATTTGACGTCATCAGCAGACCTTGCCTGCCTGTATTATTTATTGAAACATCTTCAAAGTTCACAGAAGAGCCATTGTGTATATATGCCCCTTGCCGATTAGACGCTGAATTCAGTACACGTGTATTAATTACATCAATATTTTGAGAATTATTAATACGAATTGGTCTGCCACCCTCAAGATCAATACCCGCAATAGTCACATCATCATCATTATTTACATAAACGAGCTCACCACTACCTGAACGACTAATATTGCCTCGCTGCCCCAAAGGGGTGTAAGACATATCAATCACACTGCCGTTTGGTTTTAGAGCCTGTAATGTTATTTGCTGACCTCCACCCACAATAATCTGCCCAGGAGACGTGTTAATGGTTAAAGTGCCAACATTAATATCACCTTGACTACCATCTGCAATAATCAAGCTATTCTGACCTGCCGTGGCAACTTCAGCTGCTACATTTGCAGTTGATGCATTGATTGTTTCAACTACATTAATTACCTGACCTGTCTTAGGATTAAGCAGTGGCATTACAATGTCGCCTTGGCGCTCATTAGTAATAATGTCATCATCACGCTGAACGGTTTCCATCATTCTTTTTTCTAAAGAAGACAGCTTCCTTTTACTATTACTGGCGCTCCCACCAAACGGAATTCTAAGTTGTATTAATCCAAAAGATTCACTCCCGCGCACACTGTCTTCTGTATATTCCGCTCCAAGTGTTAATCGCGAACCTTTTGATATAGACGAGAACAACGGCAAATCATTAAATCGCATCTCTAATCGTAGCTTTGGTCCGCTTACTTTTTCATATCCACTTTCATCATAATGATATCCACCAGCAAAGAAGCGCGAGTCCTCCAAGAATGGTAATTTTTTGCCCACCTCAAAATCTACACCAGATAATGCCCGTTCTTCACCTAACCTTGCTTGTATTTGATTTCCATTTAATTCAATAACGCTAGCGCGATCAGAATCTTTAATTTTATTCTCTGCTATATATGCATTGGCGCGAATATCCCAGTCATTACTTAGAAACTCACCCCCGAGTGTCATTTGATCAAAGGTATTCCCAGTTGACGATTCTTTCCAATCATAGAACACCCAACTACCCACTATCCATTCTTCATATATTTTCCGTGCACCTATTCCTGCATTACCTTCTTTATAACTACGGTCATCAAAATTTACTTTTAGATTTCCAAACAAAAGAGAGTCCTCGTCTTGTTGAAGAGGAATAAATAGATCACCTTTAGCAATAGAACGATCGCTTCCAGGCTTTGCACTGAATTCAATATAGCTAGTCCACTTATCTTGGTCTTGAGCGGAAGCAATACCAAGCAGCAGCGTAAAAATCATAGCTGTATATACTACTTTTATGGATCTTTGCCGTAATAACATCATTCGCCTACTTCCTTGTATGGCTAATTTTGTTCAATAAATATTTAGCCCATATCTTCCTGAATTGGCCTAAATTAATTATGTACGGTATTTAGAATATCTTGAGGCTATTTATCGGGAAATTTAACCAATAAATGCTCAAAATGCTGGAATATAGCACTCCATCATTAGCAAATCTTATGGATATTAAGGTTAGAAAAGTAAGCAGATTAAAGGCTTTATCTGAAAGCCTACTATATCAAGAAGATCTAATTGCTAGGTCTTACGCAACCCCTAAGGCTTGAAATGCCTTAGAGTGTATACAAGCAATTAATTTTGGTTATGTGGTGAACACTAATTTAAGTACAAGAATATTTTTTGTATAAAGCTTTTTCAACCAAGATTGATCCAGAGTACTTAAGCCCTTTCTTGTTATTCTTTAAGTATCCTGTAACAACTTCAAGCACTTGGTTTTTAGAGATTTCATCTGGTGCACATATATGTTGTTTTTCTGACAAATGATCAAACATTGCGCCAACATAACCTGCAAACTCTGTAACCAGCAACAAATCTGAATCTTTAGGATGAGTTCTAGATTTTTCCCACTCTAAAGCTGCTTCAGACAACTTCTCTCCATTAAAAAAATTATACACCGCTGCATTGGATGCAGGGGCCATAAATAATAATACTAGTAGAATATATAACTTTCTCATTCATTCCTCCGGATGCTTTAGACCCAATAAAACTGCATCATTTGACCCAGCAAATATAAAAACCAAATCTATAACCATTTAATGGAGTACAACTATAAAAGATAGTTCCCAGCATGGCAAAATCTTCAGTTAGCTTCTTAAGTTTTTTACCATTTTATAATTTAAAAAAACATATGGATACATGTTTCTGTATAGTCTGATTCTTTATAATGCAATCTAACTATCCTTACTAGAATTTGCTACGCAAGCTGAGTACATTACACATCATATGCATTTAAACTTACTGATATTCCTTATCCTTGTTTCCGTCTCTGGTTGCGCAACTTCTCTAATTCATACCCCTGTACCGGAACAATTCTCATCAAAAGCTAACGTCATGAATTCACCTTCTATTCGATTTTGGGGTGACGAAGAAACTGAAAATTATCGTGAAACACATAACGTTAAAGAATGGCTTACACAACGATCACAAAATACTAAATTTGATCACTCAAATCCCACTATCAATTTTCTAGCACTATCTGGTGGCGGTGAAGACGGCTCATTCGCAGCAGGCATTATTACAGGCTGGACACAGAATGGTGACCGTCCTGAGTTTGATGTAATTACCGGTGTTAGCGCAGGCGCACTTGCCGCACCTTTTGTATTTCTAGGACCTGACTACGACAAAGTTCTTTTTGATGTGTATACAAATCTTGGTCATGAAGACATATATAGAACCCAAATTTTCAGCGGTATTTTTGGAGGAAGTGCAATCCTGGATACCCGCCCACTAAAAAACCTAATAAGCAGCTATGTAACCGTCGATGTGCTTGATCAAATAGCACAACAACATTTACAAGGACGACGCCTTTGGATAGGTACCACAAATCTTGATGCTGGCAGACCAGTAATTTGGGACATAGGCGAAATAGCATTGAGCGGCATCCCCAATGCCCTTGATCTAGTACACAATATTTTATTAGCTTCATCTGCAGTACCTGGAATATTCCCACCAGTAATTATTAATGTAACGGTAAACGATCAAAATTTTACCGAACTACATGTAGATGGAGGAGTCACCAGGCAAGCTTTTCTTTATCCACCACAATTAATTGAAACTGATTTAATACAAGAACTAGATAACAAGATACAACGCAAACTTTTCATTATTCGTAATGGCCGCAGTCAAGCTATATATGAGCCCGTAAACACTAATCTATATTCAATTGCACTTAAATCTCTAAGCATGACGATTGAAAATAAAGCGATAGGGGATTTATATAGAATATATGAAATTACATCACGAGACGGTATTGAATATAACTTAGCTATAATACCGAAATCATTTATTTTAAAACCCAAACGATCCTTTGATCCAGACTATACAAAAGCATTATTTGATGTTGGTTATCAACTAGCTAAAGATGGCTATCCATGGGAAAAAGCGCCACCAGAAAGTAAAACTAGATGACTGAATTGATATGAACATCACCTTCAAGAACAGTCAGGGAAACATCTTATCGGGAACGATAGATCAAGTAGAAAACCCAATCGCGCAAGCAGTATTCTCACATTGCTTTACATGCTCTAAAGATCACATCTCAAGTTATCGCATTTGCAAAGCTTTGACGAACCAAAATATTCAGGTACTCCGCTTTGACTTTACAGGACTAGGAAAGAGCGAAGGTGATTTCACTTCAACAGACTTTTCTAGCAATATAGACGATATTAAATCAGCTGTAGAATATTTATCGGCTAGAGATATGCCACCGCAATTATTAATAGGACATAGCCTAGGTGGTATCGCAGCAGCAGCGACAGCATGCGAATTAAGCGAAATACAAGCAGTAACAACCATAGCCTCACCCAGCCGACCCGCACATGTATTAGATCATTTTGAAAAGCATATCCCAAAAATCATAAAAGATGGTTTTGATGATGTGACAATATTTAATCGCTCATTCAGATTTACAAAAGAATATGTATTAGATTTAAAAGATTATGATGAACGCCATTTTATCAGTAAGTTGAATAAACCTATTTTGGTTTTCCATTCGCCATTTGATAACATTGTATCGATTAATGAAGCGGCCAAAATTTTTGCTGAAGCTAAGCACCCAAAAAGCTTTATATCACTTGATGACACCGACCATTTAATCTCAAAAAAATGTGATGCTGAATATATCGCAGAAAACATCGCTAGTTGGGCAAGACGATATATTAAAAAATAAATCTAAAAAAATGAACTTTATCGCTGAAAAATGGTTTAACTTAGTACACTAGCAATCTAATTCTTTTCATAATCTAGGTCTATATTATGCATATGCGTCTACTTCAAAGTTTGATATTCACATGTTTCATATTTTTCACATCTTCCCAATTGGCAGCAAACGAAGCAACAGCTGAAGCATTAGTGGATGCGTCCACCAACTCTGTCAACACATTTACCGTCGACCCCGACATGAAATGGTTTCGAGATAACATGAGCAATGCGAAAGGTGTGCTTATCGTGCCTCAGCTAATAAAAGGTGGCTTAATATTCGGCGGCTCTGGTGGGAGTGGTGTTCTATTGGTTAAAGGTGAAGGCAACATCTGGAGCGACCCTGCCTTCTACACTATGGGGTCAGGAACAGTTGGCTTTCAGATCGGAGTCGAAGTATCAGAAATCATCTTAATGATCATGACGGAGAGAGGGGTCGATGCCATGCTTACCTCATCCTTCAAGTTAGGTGGTGACGTGAGTATTGCTGCTGGGCCAATTGGCGCAGGAGCTAAAGCACAAACTGCAGATATTTTAGCATTCTCAAGAACTAAAGGAATTTACGGCGGAGTGAACATTGAAGGTGCTGTACTTAAAACTCGTGATGACTGGAACCATGATTATTATGGTAATCAAACAGCTCCTCGCGAAATTTTAATCAATAGAAGCAAAACAAACACTCATGCCGATGAGCTTAGAAGTGCAGTTGCTAACTTAGCAATTAAAAGTGGTGGATAACTATAGTGCTCGCACTACTATCTTGTTGTCTTTAACAATCTAGCGAGTGCTATCGGTGCATCAGTATTGTTATCTTTATGCCATGACATTGATGAGTTATAACCCGTCTCTATGCCCCACTGCATACTTGGATCTTTAGCTTGCTGTTCGATAATTCTTGATTCCATTCCGGCTTGTTTATCAGAAAAACTTTGGCGCTTTAAATAGGCAATTAGCACTAAACTTAGTTCTTGCTCTGGAAGGTTATGTGCTTCACAGAAATATACTAACGAGCCGTAAATATACATTGTCATCACAGCTTGCTGTGGTGGAGTAAAATTACGTATTGAAGCCTGCGATTTACTTTCGATCATAAACTTTTGCAATAAGTCTAAGATCAAATCGTATGAATCAAATTTTGGTTTTCTTTTACCGATTATCGTCTCAAGAACAGACACAAATACTTCCCTAAATACTTTCTTTGAATTAGTTGAATAGTTATTATTCTATTGAAATTCAATTGTTTATATAGGGTAGTGTGTGGTCAAGCCATGCATACCAGCATGTAGCAAATAGCCGATAAACATAGCTTCTAATAACCATTTAATTTCATTATTAAATCACTTTTAACCAACTAGCTTTAAAAGGCTTTTTGATATCCAAGAGTGAAAGTCCAATCGGTTTCTAGTTGTGGGCCATTCAAGTCTTGATAAACCGGAGCACCAAACTCAAACGCAACCCTGTGACCTGCTAAAGCACCAGCTTGCCCGATCAAATTTACACCCAATAAAAGATCAACACGCTCACCACCTTGATTATCAGGATCAGCCGTTTGCACGGGAGCTACTATATCAGGATTCTGTCCATCAATTTTATCAATCGTTTGACCAGCAATTCGTGCAGAAGTACTGATCCATGGTTTCCATAAATAACTACCCCATGCAGTAATTCGATGCTCATCACCTAAGCTATAATCTTCATGGTTTTCATCTTCCAACCTAATCACTCCTGTGTACTGAGCTCCCCACCCTACTTTTCCAGATTTTGCGGTGTACGTTATACCTGGAAGAAAATCAACGGTTCCTGACCCAAGCTGCATAGGGTAAGGAAGATTAACTGTGGGCCTTGCACCAGTAGGCGTAAGTACATCATCTGTTTCTGTAATCGAACCTGTTGGCAAACTAAAGCCAGCATTTAAATGAAAATGATGTGTTTCATCATCATACAAACGAATTAATCCACCAATTTTTGTATCACCAATTCCACTTGTACGTGTTGTGAACCCTCCACGCACTGTTGTACCCGCTGGCCCCATAAAGGTTAAGTGATCCATATCTTTTTTCAAATAAGAACCCATGACCATCAATGTTAACCAGTCTGTTGGCGCATACATCGCTCCAAACATATGCATATCCATAGTCATCTGTGTAGGCACCACTCTAAGAGTGGGTGGTTGCATGGGTTGTCCGAAAAATGGATTGGCAACAGTCGTTGCAATTTCTTCAGCACTTATGCCACTAGTGCCATCGCGGCTATTTTTCATTTCCATACGCATATAACGATAGGAAAGCATCCATTCACCCTTGGCATGCATATGATCACCCATCACACCTATCGGTGCGTGCCCATCAGCATTATGTGCACCATGTTTGCCTATATTGATGCCTATTGGCTGATGCTGCTCATTATCTGCATAGACAATGCCTATAGCGAAAAACAAATAGACGGTAATTAATCCTAATGAAAATATACGCACCAAACTTTCTCCATATAATCAGTGTTAATGCTGATATCTTATAGGTTCTAAGCAATGCTGTAGTGTGACAAAGTGACGCAGTAGCTCTAAGAGGATAACGTTTGCTGCTGCATTTCTATACAATATTATTACTAAATAAATCGATTAACAGCAAAGTCATTAAGGTAATAAATATTTTCAAATAGCAAGAGCATTTAATGACATATAATTTATGCATTAAACATATAATTTTTCCTGTTTTCAAAAATGAATAAATCACAAGAACATCGTATAAATTTGCGTTTGCTGGTTTGGCTGCGAGTAATCGCAATTGTTGGACAATATGTAGCGGTATACTTTGCCAGTAACTTACTCAACATCAACCTGCAAACACACCATTTATATTTATGGATTGGTATTTATGCTCTTATTAATCTACTGACTTATTTTCGTATTTCTCGCAACTTTGCTATTCAGCGCTGGGAATTTTTTATACATCTTCTTGTTGATATATTTATCTTAACCATACTTTTTAAATATTCAGAGGGTGGCGCAAATCCTTTTGTCTCACTTTATTTAGTACCACTAACGATATCAGCAATTACCTTGCCTGCTATTTTCACATGGCTACTCGCAACCATAACAATTGCTTGCTATGGCTTACTTGTGTGGGTGTTAAATCCTATGAATGAGCATAGTTCTCATGCACATAATTTCGAACTACATGTAACAGGAATGTGGTTGGGATTTGTTATAAGCGCAATATTAGTTTCATTCTTTGTAGTCAGGATGGGTCGCACAATACAGTTACAACAAAAAGAACTTGCAGAACAAAAAACGAATGCCTTGCAAAACGAACAGTTAGTTAGACTTGGCACAATTGCTGCAAGCACAGCACATGAGTTAGGTACACCACTAGGTACAATGCAGTTAGTAGTAGAAGACTTAGAAGAAAACGACTTAACAGAGGGGGAAAATAAACAACTCGATACACTAAAAGATCAAATTAAACGTTGCAAAGAAGCATTATCGGTTTTATCTGCTTCAGTGGGGAGTGCACCTTTAGAAAAAGGTGAACCTATGCCACTACATAGCTTTATCAATGAATTATTGGATGACTGGAAAGCAGCACGACCAGAAGTCAATATTGAGACTACGTGGAAAGGTAACACACCTGGCCCAGAAATTATTGCAGAACGTTCCTTAAAGCAAGCTATTAAAAATATTTTAGATAATGCAGCAAATGTTTCACCAGAGCATGTATGTTTTGATACTGTATTTGAACCCCAAGCACTTACATTATTAATTTCAGATCATGGCCCAGGTATACATCTAAATGATTCTGAATTGATTGGCCAACAGCCACTGACTGATAAACGCAAAGGCTTAGGCTTAGGGCTGTTTCTATCTCATAGCATCATTAAGCGTTTTGGCGGCAAAGTTTCACTAAAAAATAGAGCTGAAGGTGGATTAGTTACCACCATATCCTTGCCTCTCGATGCATTAATGATTAAATGAATCCAGACAATAAACACTTACTGATTATAGAAGATGATGAGGCTTTTTCTTCTGCCTTAACAAAAGCTCTAGAGAAAAAAGGTTTCAAGGTATTTAGCGCCAGCTCAATTGACACAGCCATTGACTTGTCAAAACAATGTAAGCCTGAATTTGCTTTAGTAGATTTACGCATAGGTAGTGAATCAGGGCTAAAAGTCATCCCCATATTAAAGGAATTATATTCAGAAATTAATATAGTTGTGCTTACTGGATATGCAAGTATAGCGACTGCAGTTGAAGCCATTAAGTTAGGAGCAACTCAGTATCTAACCAAACCCGCAAGTAGTGAAGAAATCTATCATGCTTTTTTCAAACCTGAAGGAAACATCAAACAAGAACTTGAACCTAACCCCATGTCTGTTAGACGCTTAGAGTGGGAACACATTCAAAAAGTGCTTAGTGAAAATGAAGGCAATCTTTCTGCTACAGCACGTGCTTTAGGCATGCATAGAAGAACGCTACAAAGAAAACTAAGCAAAAGACCATCCAAAACTTAGTTCTGCTGAAATTGGGTTGTGATCTGAAGACTTTACATTATAGGTACCTGTGCTTTCGGGCTTTAATGCTCGCACATAAACATGATCTAACACCTGCCCAAACACAACTTTGCGATGGTCTTCTTGAAAAGATAATGCATCAAGCCCATGCTCTAATGCTAATGCATCAAGAATTTTCATGCGCTTTTTTCGCCAAGTATTAAAATCACCAGATAAAATAATTGGGCCATTGTGTTTTGATAATTCTTTACGAACTTTATCAATTTGCTTGCGAAATGATTTAAGCCCTAGCGTAAAATTAATAGCGTGAATATTGACAACAATCAATGTTTCATCCGTATCAGACAATGCATATTCCGTTATATTGGTACACTTAGGTGTAGCTAACCATGGCTCCCAGCATGTCAACTGACGTTGCCTTACAGGCTCATGCTTGCTAATCGTCATAACACCTGTTGTATGTTTTTTTGTTTTGTAGCCTTTAGCAAAAGTCCAATGCACAGACTTATCAAACACTTCAGTTAGATCTGTATGCAGTACAGCTTCTTGAATAATGACTAAGTCTTTACCTTGCACCAAATTAGACAGGTCGTCTTGCCAATTGGACTTCAGACCTTTTTGTATATTCCAACAAAGAAAATTGATTGTAGATGCGTTTAAGATTGAGTCTTTTGGCTTAAATGCAGCTATTGATTGATTAGCTTGATACAAGTGATGTCCATATCGATTTTATATTATTAAAGTCTAAACTTCCCTAGTTTAGGCTGGACTGAACCAAACAGAACCAAACAGAACAGAACAGAACAGAAACCTTAACGCAGTAATATTTGAATTAATGCTATGAACTGTATGTTTGGACAAATATAAGGAATATATGGCAAAAAGCTATCGAGCTTTAATTATTCTAACCAGTTAACCATTCATATCCCAAAGTAGACCAGTCTTCGTAAAATCTCGATCTGGATATTTCACCAAACATCATAGACAGGTTAAGGAAAACACTCCTCCGCCGATATAACTCTTTATCTCAACAAGTGTTTTAGAAAATGAATACACCAAATACTCCAGAAAGTCCTCGTTTTCGCTTAGGCCTACAAGATACCTTTAGACTTTTATGGCCGTATGGAAAACGAAATTTTATGAGCCAAATTGAAGGCATTTGGTTTATTGTATTTTATCTCATTATATTTCAACTACTCGTTTTACAACTTCCAATTGTATATGCAGCAATGATTGCAGTAGGCATATTCATTGTAGCAATCGGTTTAATGTTTTTTATGGAGGGTTTACGTTTAGGCTTAATGCCTTTGGGGGAAATTATAGGCAGTATATTGCCACGCAAAAGTGGTATGCCAATCATATTACTATTTGCCTTTCTTCTCGGTGCAGGAGCAACATTTGCTGAACCAGCTATCGCCGTATTAAAAGCTGCTGGTAGCGGAGTACTACCAGATCAATCACCACTACTCTATAGCTTATTGAATGATTTCTCTGGCCAACTTGTTAGTAGTGTAGGTGTAGGTGTGGGACTTGCAGTAATGTTAGGTGTGTTACGTTTCTTTTACGCATGGCCACTAAAATTTCTTGCCATACCTGCTGTTCTTGTTTTACTTACACTATCTTTTTATTTTAGTCAGACACCAGAATTGCGTGACGTACTTGGCCTTGCTTGGGATTGCGGCGCAGTGACTACTGGCCCGGTTACCGTTCCTTTGGTACTGGCTCTTGGCTTAGGTGTTTGCAGAGTAGTAAGTAGTGGAAATGGTGGGGGCGGGCATTCTGGCTTTGGCATTGTTACGCTAGCATCATTATTTCCCATACTAGCCGTCTTATTATTATCATTATATCACTACACTAATAATGATTATTATGGTGCCTCCAATTATAAAGGTTCTGTTGTAGTAGCTACTCAATCAGAAACAAAAAATACTAGTACCACAGAAGCTGGTGTTAAGTTAGTAGCCATTTCTGAGAATGAATTTAACGAATATTTAAAATCTGGCTCACTACCTGATGACTATAAATTAGACTTCAATGGTGGCAAAGCTGAGTTAGTAGATGGAAAGATCATTGTTACCGATCCTAATTTAATTGTTAAGAAAGTTTACTCTCGTGATTTTAAAGTTATTGATGACAAAACCTGGGATACAGAATCTTCTGTATTTGAGCAATTTAAAGAAGCATTTATTGGAGCACTACGTGCAATTATCCCTCTTTGTTTGTTCCTATATTTTGTTCTTCGACTAGTCCTAAAACAGCGATTAGATAAAGGAAATGATGTTGGTATAGGAGTCACTTTTGCATTAGTTGGCATGGCACTTTTCAGCTTAGGCATAACACTTGGTTTAACCCCTCTCGGCGGACAACTTGGAAGTAATGTTCCACTAGCCTTTGCAGAAGTTGTACCTTGGGGTTCTGATTATTCAGAAGGCCCGCTGTTTGGTGATGGCCACACAGGCAAACTTGTAGCAATTGGTTTTGCATTCTTCTTAGGGTACGGCGCCACACTAGCAGAACCTGCTCTTAACGCTCTAGGAGACACAGTAGAACGTATCACCGTTGGCGCTTTTCGCAAAAAACTACTTATGCAAGCCGTTGCTATAGGCGTAGGGTTAGGAATCGGTGCAGGTATTGTAAAAATGGCATATAACCTACCCCTCATTTGGATGCTAATTCCACCTTATGCATTAGTACTGCTTTTAACCTGGCGCGCACCGGATAGTTTTGTAAATTTTGGTTGGGACAGCGCCGGTGTAACCACTGGACCAATTACAGTGCCACTTGTATTAGCAATGGGTCTTGGTGTAGGCGCCAATGTACCGGGCGTAACTGACGGTTTTGGCATTCTTGCACTAGCCTCCGTAGGGCCGATTATGACCGTACTAACTGTTGGTCTCTATACACAAAGAAACGAGAGAATAGCTGAACAAAATAATCTGCCTGACCCGTCAATTGAACTCGATAGTGAAACTACAGAATTAGGAAGAACATAACCATGTTTAATAGCACACATGATATATCATTAATCACTGCTGTATTACCTACTCTATCAGCAAATAATGTTGTAGATACTTTAACTTCACAAGAAGTAACAGATGTTTTAGTTTCACAAGCACGTGGAACTATATTGCACGATCATTGGTGGAAATCTTGGGTGCCACCAATCAGCCCTTCGAAAACTATGTTAAGGATGATTGTTCCAGGTCATGACGTAGACCGAGTGGTGGGAGTAATTATTGAAGAAGGGAAATTAGATTTACAATCAGCTGGCGCAGTTTTCAGCACACCATGTGAAAGTGCTTATGTAGGTTCAAAATTCCATAACCTACGTACTACAGAAACATTAAACACAAAAAATGATTCACATAAACTATCAGAAGATTTAAGTGCGATTTTTTGCAGCATTAGTCATAAATTAAGTGACCGCATTGCTAAAGCAGCAATAAATTCTGGCGCACATGGACCAGTTGTATACTATGCTGAAGGCAAAGGCTTACGCGATCGATTAGGATGGCTTCGAATCACAAAAGACAGTGAACAAGAAGTTATGTTAATCCTTGCAGATAGTACTGACGTAGAAGAAATTTTTACTGCAATTGCAAAAGCTGGAGAGTTTCATTTACCAGGTCGTGGATTTATGTATTGCTTACCAGTTGACAAAGGTATGTTTAATTTACCTAGTAGAATTGCTAATCCTCATTACCCTGCTAATACTCAACAAATCATACATGCAATTGATCACCTAACAGGCCATACACATTGGCGAGATCAAGCTGTTTTTAATGTAGGCGGACAAGGTAAAGGAAGTGGCTTAAATTTCTTACAAAAAGACAAAGAAACATTAACCAATCAAGTATGCTTTTCAGCTATTGTAAATCGCGACGAATCACAAGCATTTATGGATCTAATACTTGATGCGGGTGCGCCAGGCTTAAACGTAAGTTATTCACGGTTTGTTGCAATGGGTGATGATGATTACGAACTAGCACATGCAAATATCAATCAAGAATATGCAACGATACGTTGCATAACTAATCAGAATACAGCGGAAGTGATAACACAAGAAGTTGAATCTAAAGCTGAGCAAAAAGGTATTCAAGATGTATGTGTATTAGCTCATTCTGTTTCACGCATTGCGAAATATATTCCTGGAACTAAAGATCATCGCAAAAAACCCAAACTTGCCGCAGCATAAGTAACCATAAAGTTTATTTTCAAATAAATATTTAAGTCAGTTAAGTAGTAGAAAAATGGTCTGACTGAATAACCCCCAGAGCTTTATTTCAATGATGCTATAGCACCATACCAACTTTAGTATTTGATGCTGACCCCAAATTTAGCGCTAATTCCAGGCAATGGAACACACTCTGCATTAAATGAAGTATGCTTGCGTGCATCTTCATCTAGCAAGTTTTCACCTCTTGAAATTAATTTAACATTTTCTACTTAAAAACTAGAATACTAAATGAATTCTCTCTAGTCGAAAAGAGAGAAAAAGCGAACTGATATCACGTAGAGTTACCAATTTAGTTTATAAAGATTTATTAATTAAATAAATTTATTGAATTAAATCCCATCATCACTTTACTTTGCACAGGCACATATATTTTGATATTGGCATAAACGATAATTCCTTATATGTGCTATAGCAATAATTAACGCACCTATGGCAGTTAAGGCTTTTTCTAGCACTTCACTCAATAAATCATGACCAAAAAAAGCAGCTACACTTAGAATTAACATTCCTATGCCACCTAAATACAGCACTTGGTGTCGTTTATGGTTTTTGCAACCCATTGTTAGCGCATAAAAAGAAATCGGCACAACACCAATAATCATCCAAATATGAAAAGCTTCATCTGACATGGGTAACGCAAGAATGGATGGGGTCAAGGCCATCATAAGAGGCAAAACTAAGCAGTGTAACAGGCATAATATAGACATACTTATTGCCACTTTATCTGCAGTTGGTTGTAAGTTTTTCATTTGAATAGAAGCTCTTTAAGCAGTAGCAACATCCTTATTGCTACTTACTATATGTTTAGTCACTGAACAACTTCGCATAATTATAGAAAATTATTCAAACTCTAGTGAAACACCAAGAGTTGCACCTATACCTGGCAACACAACACGGTCTTTTGTAAAAGAAGTGTGTTGGCGTGCATCTTCATCCAATAAGTTTTCACCCCTGAGAAACACTTTTATATCAGAGTTACCGGCATAAAATATTTTCGATACACTCGCGTTCAACATGGTGTAACTATCGGTATCGGTTTCTAAGTCAGCTTCATTATTTGAGTCATCTACATATATGAGATCAATGGTTCCATTCCAGGTATTACGATAACCGTCCAAACCTAAGCCTATGCGACCAGTAGGTATACGTGGCACATCACCTGCATCGCTATCATCAAACTCAGCACGAACATAGTCACCAAAAATGCGACCACGTAAATCATATGCACTATTACTAGCCAGTTGTTTCACAAACTCTGCTTCAATGCCATAAAATTCTGCATCTTCATTTTCATACACACCTGTAAGCAACTCACCATCAAGCTCAAACATACCATCTTCATCTGAACGATCAGCGATGCCATCATTATTAGCATCTACACCTGCAAGATAAATAAAATCATCAATGCGATTGTAGTAAGCGTTCACTGCCCAAGTGTAACTACTCTTTTTTTGCTCAAGTCCAAATTCAATATTGTAAGAGGTTTCCTCATCAATATCGGTTGAGCCGGTTTCAAAAGTGAGAGTTGCTAAATGAGGACCGTCTGCATATAAAGCTGTTTCTTGTGGCGCACGTTCAGTTCGAGCAACAAATACATTAAATTGCATATCATTCTGCAACTTACGTTGTGCACCAAATGAAACTGAGTACACACTAAAATCCTCATCATCACCATTGTCAGGATCAAACTCATCACGATCAAAGCGAAGACCGCCTTCCATATCCCAATGGTCATTGTGGTAATGACTTACTGCAAATAGTCCATAGCGCTGTTGATCCAGTGGTTGAATAAAGGCTTCTTCGCCTACTGCAGCAAACTCACGATCGTTATATTGCACACCATAAGCATTTTTCCAACCGTCATTGATAACATGAATTAACTCGAGCCTGGATTCAAGCTCCTCATTATCAAATGCTGTGGCAACTTCTCCATCTTCTTCAACTTCAAAATGACGATAGTTATTGTAAGTCGAGCGTAATGTAATTTTCTCAATGCTATCAAAAGGGTTAAACAATTGTGCAAGCATATCGTATCTGTATTGTTTAAGATCGATACGAATATCACCTTCCTCTGCACCCGGCACACCAAAATCAGTATCAAAGCGATTATAAGCAAAGCCAATCATGCCTTTATCCGTAATATAACTCGCCCCAAAACCATGGTTGTCCGCTTCTACATCACTATTGGCTAATTTTCCTCGATTCTCTGGCTCTTCATCATTTGCAAAGCCATCAATATCATAATCTTCAGTATCTCTGGTTAATCCATCGAAATGCCATGCAAAAGAATTATGTGCACCATTGAGTTCTAAAGCGGCTGTTTCACCATCTGATACAGTGTCATGTTCTACAGCTGCTTTTAATTCAAATGGACTAGTTTTCAAAGTTTGTGGAATTCGATTATTAATCACATTCACTACTCCACCAATTGCACCCGGCCCATAGCGCAATGTAGCTGGCCCACGGATAATTTCAATTTGTTCGGCAAAGTATGGTTCGATCGAAACAGGATGATCTTCACTCAGACTGGACGCATCTAATGCACCAGTACCGTTCTCAAGTACCCGTACTCGGTTGCTACCTAACCCACGAATAATAGGACGACTGGCACCGGGTGCAAAGTATGTAGAGTTTACACCGAGTTCATTTTTGACAGTTTCTCCAATTGAATTAGATTTTTTACGCTCCAATTCATCATCACGCAAAACTTCTATTGACTGAGCAAATTCATCCGGTTGCTTGCCATCAAACCATGATGATTCAATCACAATTTCTGGTAAATCTATGGTTCCTGTTGCAGATTGATCATCCGCATGTGCATTCATGCTTAAAATAAGCATACATGCGATTATAATACGAGCATGCATTATTAACTCCAATATATGTTAAAACCCCTTGAATTAGGGCTATAAAAAATTACAAAAAATAACTAAGAAGGATTTCGTACGGAGGAGCATGGGATTGAAATGGTTTATTGAGCGTTTGGTAATTTTCAACCAAAAATAAACTTGAATTTCGATAATCACTAATGATATACAAAAAGGCAAAATTTGAATGCAGCACAGCATCTTGCCCAATCTTCTTTTCTGTTATACAGATTTCACATATATCATTAACTTCATCATCATGACCCGCATCCAAATGTTCGATTTGATGCATTGCCATCAAATGCTGATTGCTTAACAGCGCAAGCAGTAGAAAGGTAAACGCAAGATTTTTGAACTTCATGAGCGAGTCTGGTTATCGGAACAACTGAAAAGTGATATAATGTTATATTATAACATTATATAAAGCAACCAAGATCTGTTCTTATAATGATCAATTATAAGTGGGTAATCTCATATAAAACAGATATTTAGTATTATCTGTAGCGAGTGATGATCAGAAATTGTGAACATAGCAAGGTCATACTGAGGTCATATTAGGTGACTGCTATGAGCGGACGTTAACCATCAAACTCAGCAAGATGTATACGATGAACAATGTAAATTAATATTTATTATATTGTTAGGATTTTTCAATCTTTCCTAGATATTGTTGTCATATCAATATGATTCCTGCACTCATTACTTCGCAGTGATTGATTTTATTTATTTTGACTACAACTTATGTTGATAGATGAATGACTAATTACACAATTACTCATAAAATTACCGACAAAGTTAAGCATAGTTGACTATTTTGGCAAATTAATTCATTCAGTAGGTGATTTTTTTAATCTCTGATGGCAACAACTAAACCTAAACACAGATACCTATACACCGAGACAAGTACCTCACTGAATAGTAATTATATTTACTCGTAACAAGGATCAAACCTATGATATTAATATTCAAAAAACCAATGGCTATATTTCTATTTTTAACTTGCGTACCGGTAGGCGCCTCAGAAAAATTACACTCACATGATCAAGAAAATATGTTTGTTGAACATACCGCTCATGAGCACGGTCATGCCAGCGCACAAATTACTTTCATCAATAATACACTTAAACTAGCTTTATCATTTCCCTCGATAAACATCTATGGCTTTGAGCATAACCCTAGAAACGATGAAGAGCATGAAATAATCTTACAATCACAATCAATACTTAATGAAGCTGGAAAAATCATAACGATACTTCCCACTACCATATGCAAACTTAAGTCAGTCAAACTTGAAAATGGTATGCTTGATTCAATGGATAATGAGCATACAGCACACGACCATCATGAATCAGAAGCACATGATGAAGAACATAGTGATGTAACCATTCATTATGATTACATCTGTGAAAATGAAAGTCTTCAATCAATCGAATTTGGTATATTTGATTACTTCTCTACCATTGAAGAAATTGAAGCACAGTTCATATCTAACGAAAACCAGAAGCTCTTCACCATTACACCTAAAACTCGTTCTTTTTCATTGAAGTAGAATAGATAAAAGCACAAGTTATATGTCAAGCAATACATGCATTGAGATTTCTAATGTTGAGTTTAGCTGGAATAATCAGCTACAGCCTTTATTAAGCATTGAGTCACTGATACTTAAGAAAGCCGAAAAGCTATTTATCCACGGGCCAAGTGGCTGTGGAAAAACGACCTTGTTGAATTTAATCTCTGGAGTCCTGAAGCCTTCTCGCGGTGAAATTGAAGTATTGGGAAATAATCTTTTTTCCGAAAAACAAAAACTGCGAGATCAATTTCGTGTTGATCATATGGGAATCATTTTTCAGCAGTTTAACTTAATACCCTATTTAAATGTATTAGAAAATATCACGTTACCTTGTTTATTTTCGACACGAAGACGTGAAATGTTGTCTATACAAAAACGCAACACTTTTGATGAAACATCAAGGCTATTAGACGCACTTGGCCTAGAAGACAAAGATATTATTCAAAAGAATGTCACCCAGTTAAGCACAGGGCAACAGCAACGTGTGGCAGCAGCGCGAGCACTAATTGGTTCACCTGAAATAATTATTGCTGACGAACCTACATCAGCTTTAGATCAGGATGCTAAACAAGGTTTTTTAGAACTATTATTTGAAGAAGCCAATAGAACCAACAGCGCGCTGCTATTTGTTAGCCACGACCTTACTTTAACAAAGTTATTTGATCGTTCAGTATCTTTAAATGATTATCGCATTCAATAATATTTATGAATACTAAGATTTTTTTATTAGCTTTAAAAAGTCTACGTTTTCGAAAACTTACTGTAAGCTTAAGTATTTTCTCATTAGCTATTAGCGTGGTATTGCTTCTTGGCGTAGATATTATACGTGTACAAGCGAAAGAGAAATTTGCTAATACAATTAGTGGCACAGACTTGATTGTAGGATCTCGAAGTGGTTCTGCACAGTTATTGTTATACAGTGTTTTTCACTTAGGAAATGCAACAAATAATGTTTCTTGGGACAGTTATAATAAGATCATCAAGCATCCACGCGTAAATTGGAGCATACCCATATCGTTAGGTGATTCACATAAAGGCTATCGAGTCGTTGGCACGACAAGTGACATATTCAAATATTACCGATATGGTAAACGGACCAAATTATCCTTCTTAAGCGGAGAAGGATTTACAGAAATCTTTGATGTAGTCCTTGGCGCAGAAGTTGCAAAAACCCTTAATTATCGTCTCGATGATAAAATCATTCTGGCTCATGGAATGGGAAATGTAAGTTTTGCTGAACATAAAAACTTACCTTTTACTATAACTGGCATATTAAAACCAACTGGGACCCCCATAGATCGATCTGTATTAATATCATTAAAAGGGTTAGAAGCCGTGCATATCGGTTGGGAGCAAGGTGTTCCCAGCCAGCAATCCATTCAGGCAGATAACTTAAAACAGGATGATTCTAGACTTCAGACCAAATCCATAACAGCATTTTTATTAGGGCTTAAGAACAAACATGATATCTTCTCGATTCAACGCGGAATCAACAACTATAAATCTGAACCTCTCCTCGCGATCCTCCCAGGGATTGCTCTCATGGAACTATGGAAAGTTATAGGTGCAATTGAAAAAGTAATGTTGATCATTGCTGCACTTGTTGTGGTAACAGGCTTGCTAGGAATGTTAGCGATCATATTAACAAATTTAAATGAGCGACGGCGTGAAATTGCGGTACTTCGTTCAGTTGGCGCTTCACCAAAGACAATATTTTCACTAATGGTAATCGAGTCTGAGATATTGGTGATACTTGGCATACTATTAGGCTTAATCATTTTGTATGCTTCACTGACACTTATTAATCCTTTTTTGTTTAATACTTATGGATTAAACATAGAACTTAATTCACCAACCAAGTTCCAATGGCTCATACTGCTAACAATTATTATTGGCGGACTGATCGCTGCTATATTCCCAGCGATAAGCGCTTATAGGAAAACATTACAAGACGGATTAACCATACGCACATGAGTGTATTTTCAAATAAACATTTTTATTTTGCATTGAGTTTTTTGGTGATTATATCTATTACAAGCTCAAGCTTACTAGCGAAGGAAGCTAAAGAGTTAACCTGGGATGACCTAGCACCTGAAGGTTACTTTGAAAGTTTGCAACAAGAACAGCATTCAACATTAAGTGGCATCTTTGATAACTTTGGTGATGATCTTAGTTATGATGAAATTGAAGATGATTCTGAACAAGCACAACGAGCCTATGAAGAATTACAAGCATCGTTACGCGCAGCACCTATAGTGCCTGAATTAAATGGTCAATTTATAAAACTTGCAGGTTTCATAGTGCCTTTAGAGTATGATTTTGAAAATGGTACCTTTAGCGAATTCTTGTTAGCTCCTTACTTTGGTGCATGCATCCATGTACCGCCGCCACCATCTAATCAAATGGTATATGTGAAGTCGACCAAACCATTAGATCAAAAGTGGCTGGACAATGCTGTCTGGGTTGAAGGCACTATGACGACAGAAATTGTTAATAGTGAATATGGATCCGCCTCATACAGTATGAAAGAAGTTAAATTAGATATTTATACCGAAGAATAAGAACGCTGTAATAAACCTGAAGGTCACTGCTGAAGAACGACAACAGGGTCTGTAAATAGCTTTGAGTTTGGGATGAGCACCTTATCCCCTTCAGAATCAAGCTGTGTGTATCTCAGGTCAACAGAAATTACAGTCCCCTTATAACTAGATACCTTAATCAGGTTACCTATCTTGAACGGTCGATACAACAATATAAGAACACCAGAAAGCAGATTGGAAATTGAATCTTTCAATGCAAAGCCAAGCGCAAATCCTGTCAACCCTAGCCCTGCTACTAGAGCCGACACATTAATACCTAATGTACCAAGTGCAGTGACTATACCAAAGATTGTTAGAGTTATACTGCTAGTGCGAGCAAATAACGAAGCGAGATCTCTATCAAATCTTAATCGTTCAGCAGCGCGAATAATGATTCTTTTGATTATCTTCGAGAGAATAAAGAATACTACAACAATAACCACGACCCCTACTACTCTCGGCACCCAAAGAGTCGCCTCGTCAAAAAAATACTGCACTAAACTTTCCATACCCACTAACCTTGTTAGTTTAATCTTAATTAATAACTTCTAATCAAACAGCATCTTTATATGAAGTGTGAATTTGAACACGCACGATTTTGGTCAAATGAAAATATCATTAACCCAAAGATTATGTAGTCTGTTCAGAATCAAAATCATCTAGACTTTGCACTACTTTCTTCACATTTTTAAAGTATGCAACGTGAAACAGTGGATCCCCTTCATAAACCAAAGGAATATCCGACTGACCTATAATTATGCCATCATCAGATGCGATTACTTCTTCTTGATTATGGTAATCACACACATCTTCAATAAACCCAATAACCTGGTCTTTTTTAATTTCTTTTCCTAAGCGAGTTTTAGTTCTAAAAATACCGCTCACAGGTGCACGCATCCAACTACTTGATTGTGCAACATATGGAATACTTTTAATGAATGAGTTTTTAGTTAGAGGCGGAAGCATATTTACATGTCTCATCACATTTAATATTCCAGTTAGCCCCGCTTTAATTCCTGATTCACTAAAACGCATTGCCTCACCCGCTTCATAAACCAGTACTTGCACATTCTCAACTCTTGCGGCTTCACGCAAAGAACCGTCACGTAGTTTTGAATTAACAATTACGGGAACACCAAAAGCATTAGCTAATTCTGTAATTTTTTCATCACTTAAATCTGCTCGTATTTGGGGCAAGTTGTTGCGATTCAGTGCAGCAGTGTGAAGATCTATCCCATAAGTGCATTTGGATACGATCTCATTCATAAACAAATATGCCAATCGTCCGGCTAGAGAGCCCCGCAAAGAACCTGGGAAACAACGATTTAGATCCCGTCGATCAGGCAGATACCGAGAATGCTGTAACATTCCATAAATATTTACCGCGGGTACAGCAATCAAAGTCCCAGCAAGCCTTTTAACTGATACTTTTTTTATTAGCCTTCTTACTATTTCAATACCATTTAATTCATCACCGTGTATTGCGGCACTGACAAATAATCTTGGTCCATCATACTTACCTCGAATCACATGCACAGGCATAGTTAGAGGTGTATTAGTATATAAAGGTGGGAGCTCTAATTGTAAGACTGAACTCGTTGCGGGCTTTATTTCGTTACCAGCAATTAATAATTTTTCTATCACGTTATTTCAACTACAATCTTATATTCAGTAACAAAATATGTAATCAGCCTTTACCGCGAGTTTTAGTTTTATGTGGTTTTGCGTTTTTAGCAATAAAATCAATAATCATGCCAGCAACATCTTTTCCTGTCGCGGTCTCAATCCCCTCAAGTCCGGGTGATGAATTTACCTCCATGACCACTGGACCATGACTTGAACGCAATAAATCGACTCCTGCAACATTTAAACCCATTTTTTTTGCAGCTTTTACTGCTGTTGCACGCTCTTTAGGAGTTAGTTTTACTAGTGACGCAGTGCCGCCCTGATGAAGATTAGAACGAAATTCACCCTCAGCGGCTTGGCGCATCATGGCTGCAACTACTTTTTCACCAATCACAAAACAACGAATGTCTGCACCACCCGCTTCCTTAATAAATTCTTGAACCAAAAAATTTGCACCCAACTGCCTGAACGCATCAATAATCGTTTCTGCAGCCTTATTTGTCTCAGCCAAAACAATCCCTTTACCCTGAGTACCCTCAATAATCTTTACTACTAAAGGCGCTCCATTTACCAATTTAATGAGATCTTTCGTATTTTTGGTGGAGTTAGCAAAACCTGTAAGTGGTAAACCAATTCCTGCGCGAGAAAGAATTTGCAATGATCGTAATTTATCCCTAGATCGTGTAATAGCTACGGACTCATTCAATGGATATGTACCCATCATTTCAAATTGTCTTAAAACTGCGGTGCCATAGAATGTTATCGAAGCCCCAATACGTGGTATCACTGCATCATATCGTTCTAGCTCTTTTCCTTTTAAATGGACACTTGGTTCATCTGTCGCTATATCCATATAACAGTCTGTTGTATTAACCACATCTATTTGATGACCACGCTCACGTGCGGCACTAATTAGACTTTTATTTGAATATAGTCTTGTGCCGCCTTTACTTAATAAAGCAATCTTCATTTCAGGCCTACTTTTTCTTTTTGCCAATCAAGTATGATCTTGCAGGATTGACGATGAATTGTTTTTTTATAGCATCACGTCCCAATAACATTCTAAATGTCATGCTGTCACGATTGGTTAGTGTAACCTCTGTCTCTAATTCATGTTGACCTATTTTTAATCGTGTTAAGATCACATACCTTGTTTCACGATGCCCGCCAGAGTCTGTAATCACACGCTGATCTGCTACCTTACTAGTGCATACAACTTCTTTTTTTATACTTTTTTGTAATGGATGTAGACCGAATCGCACGTATTCAATGCCTGCTTTTTTATATGGCTCTATGAAATAAGCATGTAATGCTGATGTTTTTGCACCCGTATCTACTTTACATTTAATTTGATCTATTTTTAGGCTTGGTAATGCTACCCACTCACGCCAGCCGATTATGTTCAATTCCTTTGATTTAGCCATTGGATGTATATAATTTATTGGTATGAATGCGCCCTGTCCTCATACATTCTTATAACACTAACTAGGAAAAAAACAATAAGAATCCTTCATTATCTAGAATTATTTAATTAGCCTCTCCAATTGAATCGAATCACCAATTGATCAACAAGCACTTCTTGATGCACACTTGCAAAATGATAAAAACTGCATTATTCAATGAAGACACTGGACTTATCGATAAGGGCCAGATTGAACTGGTCGATCATTGGAAAGAACAGGGTGACTCATTAATTTGGGTAAATCTTACTGATCCTACCAGCCATGAAGATGAACAAATTGCAAAGCTGTTTGAATTTAATGAACTGGAAATGGGGGACGCTACAAGGCTTCGCCACCCGCCAAAAATAGAATATTTCGATGATCATTTTCTAATGATTCTACGAACTATAGATACAAATAATATCGCACAAGACATACAATATTCTCAATTGGCCATATTCGTATCAGAGCATTACATTGTTACGCGAGTTATCAATACTAATAAATGCATAGATAAAATATGGGACAACTTAATTAACAGCAAAATCAGCTACATGTACGGCACGAGTCGTATTGCATACCTAATCTCTAGAAATGTTGCTGATAATTATTTTACTACATTAGAAAAACTGGAAGATCGACTTGAAGATCTTGAAAATCTATTAACAACAGACCTAAATGACGACCACTTAGCTGAGCTATCTAGATACAATGGCACACTTCGAAAAATCAATAGAGCGATGACTTACCATAAAAATATATTTACCTCGCTCTTACGTACAACAACAAATAGCTTTATTCAAAAGAACCTCCATGAATTTAATGATGTTTATGAGCACATGGAAAGAAGTGCAAGCCTTTCGCTCATGCACCAACAATTGAGCTCAGATTTAGTAAACAACTATTTGGCTTTAACATCACATAGAGTAAATAAAATAGTCAAAACATTAACTATTTTTACAGTGCTATTTGTGCCGCTTTCATTTATAGCAGGTCTATACGGAATGAACTTTGAATATATACCAGAGCTGAAAGTTAAATATGGCTACTTTTATGTACTTGGATTTATGGGAGTTGTTATTACCGTTTTATTAGTATTTCTTAGGAAAATGAAGTGAATAATATCTGGAATATAGTGCTTCTAATATGTCTTGTTAATTTTGTTCCTGTAAACCTTTGGGCCCAAAATGAAGACATAGAAACTATCATTGAGGATGCAATAGCAAGCGACGATCAAAATAATATTATTTCTGAACCAAATCCATTCGATCTACAGCCTTATTGGTGGAATTATTTTGATAATTCTGAAGATAAATTAGCCTCTAAAACGAATAATTTTCTCTCTAATTTAAACAAACTCAAAGACGCAATCAGTGATGAATATAAGGAAGATTCAAAAGTATATATCCGAAAAATTAGCTCAAGCTTAAAAGCTCTATCAAATATAAGTAAAACCACAAAACCCGAATCAATAGAAGCACCTTTCAAAGACACATATTCATTAGACGAGTTATTAGAATTAAATAGGTCACTTTATAAATTAGAGACAATCTTCTTAACAGAATTACCAGCATTTAAAGAAGAGCAAAAAACAACGAAAGATTTAGCTAAAGAAATTGATACATTAAATGTTTCCTATAAAAAAATTGATGCAGCAAATCAAGAAAAATTAATAAGTGGGCTTGAAATCATCTCAAATAGATTAGCTTGGTTTGTTGCAACAAAAAAAGAACCTATACAAAGAGAATTACTAGATCATCAAGAAAAGAGAATAAATAAATTAACCAAAGAAATTGAAATTGCTCAATTTAATCTATCTGTAAATAATAACGACCTAGACTCAATTGATAATGAAATTAATAAGCAACAATTAGCATATAAGGATAAACAAAAATCATATCTTGAAGCACAAAGTCTTTCTCTAGAGAGTATAGAAGATGATCTATCTGATTATTTGAAGTCTAGTTTATTAAAACAAAAAGCTTTACTTGCAAAAATTCAGTCGTCAAGCGAAGAAACTAAGCTAAATTTCCTGAAAGCTAAAAAAGCAGTCGCACTGCTATCGCAATTAGATACTGACAAGCCTAGCAATGAATCAGTTGAACAATACAAAAAACTCGAATCATTTTCTAAACAAGTATTAAAGAAAAAAGATGAGTGGAACAATTCCTTAATGGGGGAGATTAGTTCGCTTATTGAGATTAATTTTGGTGATAAAAATGCTTCCGAAATTAAAAATGCAGCTCAAATATCAAAAAGCTCAAGCGACACTGTCAGAGATATAGCAAAATCTTTGCAAAAATTAGATACATCTCTCAATGATCTTCGTTTTCTTAATAACATAACAGAATCCTATCTTGCAAAAACTCAAGGACCACTCTTCAAGATTCGCTCTGACACCACCTATACCTTTAGTGAATTATGGAAAGGGACAAAGATTCTATTTGGTAAAAGTTTATTCAGCGTAAGCGATGTACCTGTAACACTATTAAATATACTAAGCGCTTTACTTATTGTGGTGATTGCTTATGTGATCTCGAGAATTGTACGAAATATAATTACTAGAATTAGCGCATCTAGCGATGGCCGCACATCTCCAGTATTTTACACTCTCGCTAGGTTGTCCCATTACATAATAATAATAGTGGGAATAATACTTGCTCTTGCCTCGATAGGTTTAAACTTTACTAATCTAGCTATAGTTGCGGGAGCACTAAGTGTTGGAATTGGTTTTGGACTGCAATCCATTGTCAATAATTTTGTATCTGGAATCATCGTATTATTCGAACAAAATATTAAAGTCGGTGATTTTGTTCAACTAGATTCTGGAATGACTGGCGTTGTTAAAGGCATTCATGTTCGAAGCACTGTTATAACAACATTAGATAATCTAGATATTATTGTCCCTAATTCAGAGTTGGTTACTGCAAAGGTTGTTAATTACACTATGAATGAGCCTATGTTTCGAATTCATGTTCCCTTTGGAGTCGCCTATGGATCCGATAAAACCATAGTTGAAAAGGCAGGTCTCGAGGCAGCAAGAAAAGTTGAAGTTACATACGATGATGGTGCAAAAAGAAGGCCTCAAGTATGGCTAACTGGATTTGGAGATAGTAGCCTCGATTTTGAGCTAATAGTTTGGGTGGTAAACAAGTTAGGTACACACGCGACCCCAGGCTCGTGGAAAGCTTTATATATATGGGAAATTGAAACTGCACTACATAAATATGGTATTGAAATTCCATTCCCTCAAAGAGATTTACATATTAAGAGTGGATTCACTAGCACAACTGAAGCAAAGCCTGATTTCTAAAAAACATATTGTTGGTCTTTTGCCTGACTTGTTGTGCTTTGTTTGGAACAAAAATGAAGTAAAGCATTACGGGTTCCCAGTGCGTTTCATTACTTAACTTTGATAATGGTGGCAATAGGTGGACTTGAACCACGACCCCAGCATTATGATCAAGCACTTTAAATTTAAACTTTAGTAGGCATTCTTTCTTTCGACGTACCACTGCATTCTGGACAAGTAAGCGTAGAATTTAATTTAAGTGTTTTGTCAGTCACAAGTAAGAGCCTATTTGATCTATTATGCTGATTCACCAAGTCGTTCACGACGACATGCGAGTCGATATATGGTTGGTAACAGCAAAAGTGTAAGTGCTGTAGAGGAAATAATCCCACCAATTACAACTGTAGCTAATGGGCGTTGAACCTCAGCTCCTGCACCTGTATTTAATGCCATTGGAATAAAGCCAAGACTTGCCACTAACGCAGTCATTAATATAGGTCGCAATCGAGTTAGTGCACCTTGAATAATGGCATCATCAAATGAAATTCCTTGTTGCTGTAAATTTCTAATAAACGAAATCATCACT
>CALAJL010000026.1 GCA_937922735.1 uncultured Gammaproteobacteria bacterium
TTGCACTAGTGAAGTTGATACTTCATTTAATAATGAAATATCGGATTCATCTTCAACATATTCTTCTAATTTAGCGCGAGCAGTATCAATAATGGCATCCACTTCATGCTTGACCTTTTTAACTGCAACTTTTTCTAACGCACTATTTCGCATTTTCATATTCATAATTTACTGAATTAAAACTTAATACTTACGAAGCTTCTCTATGTTCAATAACAGAATCTTCAATGGTTTGCGGTAGCTTAAATCCAGCAACTGAACGTTTAAGATCTTGGCCAAGATTTTTAAGCTTACCTACCCAACTAGCAGTATTACTCGCACTATCCGATGTCTGCATGGTGATTTCTTGAATAACATTCATTGTTTTGGTCACATTGCCGGCAGCAATCGTTTGTTTATCTGTTGCATCGGTAATATTCTGAATTAACGCAGCCAAGTTATCTGATACAGACTCAATCTCAACGAGTGCCTCACCAGCATTTTCTGCCAGCCTCGCACCACTAACTACATTGGATGTACTTTGCTCCATCGAGATAACTGCTTCATTCGTATCACTTTGAATGGTTTTAACCAATGCTTCGATTTGTTTTGTCGCGGTACCCGCGCGTTCTGCAAGTCTCTGTACCTCATCTGCAACTACGGCAAATCCTCTACCCGCTTCACCAGCAGTAGATGCTTGAATGGCGGCATTTAGCGCTAAAATATTTGTTTGGTCTGCAATTTCATCAATCAGTCCTACAATGTCACCAATTTCTTGAGAGCTTTCACCGAGACGTTTAATTCGTTTTGAGGTTTCCTGTATCTGTTCCCGAATAGTATCCATACCATCAATGGTACGACTTACAGCTTGTGCGCCCTTATGTGCGATACCTACTGATTGCTGCGCTACGTCCGCTGAGCTCTTAGCATGATTAGAGACCTGCTCAATTGATTTAGCCATCTCCGAAACTGCTGAGGTTACATTGGCAATTTCACGCGCTTGTTTTTCACTTGAGGTGGTGAGTTTTTCTGTTGAGTCATGAGTTACATCTGCTGCAGAAGCAACTTGCTTCGATGTATCATTAATAGTATGTACAAGATTACGCAACGCATCGATTGAATAGTTAACCGAGTCAGCAATTGCACCGGTAATATCTTCCGTGACAGTTGTGTGAACGGTTAAATCACCTTCAGCTAGATTCGTCATCTCATCTAGCAATAATAAAATAGCTTGTTGGTTTCTTCTGTTTTGTTCATCAACTGCAGATAATTGATGCTTAACACTACTGCCCCATTTATTTGCTAAAACTAATAACAAAATTAAACACACCATACCGGCTATGAAAACTACAACTGAAAATATACTGCTACCTGAATCGATACCGAATTTCTGACCCAAATCAAAAGCGAGTACAGCCATGGCTCCCATAATTAAAAATGCGAGTGCTGCCAAAATGGTTAAAGCGGATTTACTAGACTGACCATCCTTGTCAGCTCGAGAAATTGATTTTGTTAACGCCATGATTTAAGTAATCCTAAGTAAAACTATTAGTGTTAAATTTTTCTAGTTGTTTCTAGTGGCTGAGCAAGATCCCTGGATGCTCAAATACCCACCTAAAATCAATAATTTCCATATACTAATGATACGGGGGAAAGGCATGCGCTAAGACATAGCTGTGTCGTAAAAATACATACTTTTATCGGTTAAAATACTAAAGCTCAAATCTAGATAATCAGCTTAACCATCAAACTCATCAGCACCCTGCTGACCGAAGTAATTACGATAGATTGCGTAATTCAGAAAAGCGCTCATCTGCAAGCAAGCTTTGTATAGATAATGCTGCAAACCATTCTTCACCAGAACTATAAAAAGCACTAATATGATCAATATGATCGTAATCGAAACTTACTGGTACCTCATCAATGCCTTGATCTGCGTCAAAAGATTTCATACCAATAATGGAATCAATAATTAGTCCATAATAATGGCTCTCTTGCTTGATCAGCAGCATACGCTTTGTGTCATATTTATCTTGCATAGGTTCGCCAAACACAAACTCATGGATATCAAGCAATGTAATTAAATTACCTCTGACATTTGATATGCCGACTAACCAAGTTGGAGAACGTGGAATACTTGTAATCGCATCAACCGCAAGCACCTCACTCACATCAGCAATGGGAATTATGTATTTGTGATTACCTAACTGGAAAGCTAGACCATGTGAAAAACTAACATCAGATTCTTGTTGAACCAAACCACCTTGATGAGCAATACATTTACGATCAACGGATAGTAAATATTCAAATGGTGTGGTTTCTTCGGAAACTGCCATGGAAAACTATGCTGCTAAGAATGATTTAATCGAGCTAATTAACATCTCAGAGTTAACCGGCTTAACTAAGTACCCTTTGGCACCTTGTCTAGTCGCCCAAACTTTGTCGGTTTGTTGGCTCTTTGTAGAGACCATAACCACCGGAATTTCAGAAGTTTCAGGAGCTTGTGTAATTTGTCGAGTTGCTTGAAAACCATTCATACCCGGCATCACAATATCCATTAGAATTAAATCGGGATGCTTATCTTTAGCGGCTTCTATACCCTCTTCACCACTATCCGCTGTAGACACTTTGTGCCCTGTCTTCTCGAGTAGTTTTGAAATGAAGTGACGCTCGGTGGGAGAATCATCAACAACCAGGATATGCGCCATATCAGCAGCCTGCTTTCCGTTAGTTGCCACTATAATCTGCAATAGCCCTAAGTAAATCGTCTTTAGTAAAGGGCTTAGTAAGGTACTGTTCAGAACCCACGATCTTGCCGCGCGCTTTATCGAATATACTATCCTTACTGGAAAGCATAATGACGGGAGTAGCCTTAAATAGTCGGTTATTTTTAATTAAGGCACATGTTTGATAACCATCTAAACGAGGCATCATGATGTCAATAAAAATTAAATCAGGCCGGTGTTCTGCAATTTTTGCTAATGCCTCAAAGCCATCATTGGCGGTATACACCTCACAACCTTCTTTTGTTAATAGTGATTCTGCGGATTTACGAATCGTCTTACTATCGTCAATCACCATCACTTTTAATGAGCTGGCAGCGTTACTGCCAGTTTGTGATGAATCATCTAGTGCCAAGCCACTTTCTTGCATATTTGCTTCCTAATGATAAAAATTGGAACCTTAAGCGTCCTTAATTTTCAGATTGTTATTCTGTAACCCACACAAGCATAATCACTTACTTAGTCTTATGCTGTTAGGTGAGTACATAACCATGCCAGCTATTGAATATAGGACAACAAGCTTCCGATATAAGTAGTCTAATCTCAGACGAGGTATGCAGAGATGACCATTAAACTTGCTGTAATCATGGACCCGATAGAGGGTATAAAGGTACGTAAAGACAGTACTTTCGCGATGTTATTAGAGGCACAAAGCCGGGGTTACGAGATCCATTATTTGCAGTCCAAGAACCTGTTTCTTAGCAATGACGTAGTGTCCGCTAAATGTGAAGAAATCAGTCTTCGAGACCAAACCAACGATTGGTTTTCTGCTAAAGACCCCGTTCAGCATGAAATGTCTTTTTTTGATGTGGTGTTAATGCGCAAAGACCCGCCATTCAACATGGAGTATATTTATACTACTTATCTACTCGATCGAGTGGAGGAACTTGGTGTTCTGGTAGTCAATCATCCAACCAGTTTACGCAATGCCAACGAAAAGTTATTTGCAACAAAATTTAAAGACTGCATAACACCATATGTCGTATCTCAGCAACAAACTATTCTAAATAGCTTTATAGATGAACATAAAAAAGTGGTGGTCAAGCCGCTTGATGGCATGGCGGGAGATTCTATATTTCAAATTAATCAAGACGACGCAAACCGAAATGTAATCTTGGAAACGATCACGCAATTAAATCAACGAACCGTGATGGCTCAAAAACTCATTCCTGAGTACGTACAAGGCGACAAGCGTGTATTACTAATTAATGGTGAGCCAATTCCATATGCTTTGCTCAGAGTACCTTCAAAAGGTGAACTTCGTGCAAATCTCGCTAAGGGTGGAAGCGCACAAGGCATTGAACTCAATCCCCGCGATCTACATATCTGCTCACAGATCGGGCCGATATTACGAGATATGCAATTGAGCTTTGTAGGCATTGATATAATTGGTGAATATCTTACAGAAATTAACGTTACCAGCCCCACGGGTATCCGTGAATTGGATAAAATGTATGATTTAAATATCTGTGCAACCTTATTTGATCATATTGAAAACCAACTCAAAGCTACTTAATTTTCGTCTCTGCGGCTTATCTCAATAGATAAACGCAGTAGTTATAGCGATATTTTTTATTAGCAAACTTTTACAATATATCTAAGTAACAATCTATCTTTGAAACCACATACTTATGCAAATATTAATAATGCAACATGTCTGCTGTAGTTAATCCAACTCAGGTTACCGCATCAGATCGACTAGGCTTTAGTTTATTTGTTGCAGCCATTCTTCATGCAATTATCATTTTAGGATTAGGTTTTGGGCTACCCTTTGCTCGTGACTTTAATGCTGCCTCTATGCTTGAAGTGACGATGGTGTTAACCAAAACACATCAGAAGCCCACAGATGCGGAACATATCGCAAGTGAAAATCAATTAGCGAGTGGTAGCACAGATCAAGAAAATCAGCCTTCAGCACCGTTTACAGGTAGTAGTCTCAATGATCATAATGGAATTTCACCTACACAGAGTAGTACACCTTCATCACCTATTTCAGAACAAAGCGAACAGCACGAAGAACTAATTGTTCAAAATGAAGCGCAAACCAGTATGTTTGTTAATGAAGCAACGGAAACACCTGATGAGCCAAGCACCGATTTCCAGCAAAAGATTACTCAACAACAATTAGAGTTAGCAAAATTAGTCGCAGAATTGCGACAGGAAGAAAATGATTATGCCAAGCGCCCTAGAGTTAATTATATCGATACACTCAGCGCTAAAACCGCTACAGAAGCTACCTATGTACGTGAATGGGTAGAAAAAGTTGAGCGTATTGGCAATTTAAATTATCCCGATGAGGTTAGAAATAACCGTCTATCTGGGACATTGATACTAAGTGTACTTATCAATCATGATGGCACGGTGGAATTTATGGATGTGCGATCATCAGCAGGGAAATCTCTACTCGATGAATCTGCCAAGCGAATAGTTTCTATTGCATCTCCGTATAAAGCATTCCCGCCTGAAATGCATGAGGACTACGATCAACTTATGATTACGAGAACCTGGTTATTTGGAAAAGATAACACCTTGCTTACTCAATAACTTAATTAACTGACTTAAAAACTGTTGAATAAACCATACAATATCTAGATGTCAGACAACCTGACTAAGCAATTTCTAATCGCCATGCCAAGCATGGAAGACCCTAATTTTTCTCGAACTGTCACGATAATATGTGAACATAATGAAAATGGCGCGATGGGTATTATCGTCAATCAACCCACTACACTTTTTGTCGACGAACTTCTCAGCCCCCTAATTGATAACGAAGCTTCACATTCATCTTCTAATACAATTCATCACCATCAACCCGTTTATGCGGGAGGGCCAGTTCAACTAGACAGAGGTTTCATCTTGCATGATTCCGACAAACAATGGGATTCAACTCATATTATTGATAACGATTTAAGCCTTACCACTTCAGAAGATATATTACTTTCCATTGCACAAGGAAAAGGCCCAGAAAATTCATTAATCGCACTGGGTTACGCAGGCTGGGCGGCAGGACAATTAGAAGAGGAGCTATCAGCCAATGCCTGGCTCACTGTACCCTACGAAGCTGACATTATTTTTGATACACCTATTGAACAACGCTGGCACAGCGCCGCTACGAAAATTGGTGTTGATGTTCATTTAATATCCAATGAAACAGGGCATGCATAGTTTGAAACTACTTATTCTTCTCCATAACGTTAGCTTAAAACCATTACCATCAACCCTTGCCCATGTTACAAGCTATATTCTAAAAAATGTCTAGTGTAATAGGTTTTGACTATGGAGCTCGAAGAATTGGCATTGCGGTTGGTAATTTAACAATACAGACAGCCAATCCGCTCACTACAGTCACCGTGCCCGCTTCCGGTATCCCATGGAATGAAATAACAACCATCATTAATGAATGGAAACCTAGTACACTAGTGGTCGGCACAGTTAGCCATAAAACACAAAATAACAACGCCATCCAAAAACAAGTAATGAACTTTTGCAAAAAACTCAATACACGCTACCATTTGCCAGTTGAGACGGTAGATGAATCTAATACGTCGATGAAAGCATACGAGATACTCAAGAATTTACGCAGCAAAGGGCAACGTAAAAAAATAAATAAAACAGATATAGACAAAGCCTCTGCCGCAATTATTTTAGATTCATGGTTTTCAGTAAGAGGTTCATCGAAAATTTAAAACGTTAATTATGACCGAACTTAATGCGCAACAACTGCTAAAAGATCTCGCTAATGATCTGCATGATTATTTATCTGATCAGAATATTTCAGACCCTGTATTTATCGGCATTCAGACAGGTGGAGTCTGGGTTGCTAAAGCACTGCAATCTTTACTCAACAACAAACAAAAGCTTGGTGTTTTAGATATCACCTTTTACCGTGATGATTTCAGCCGTACAGGCATTCAACCTACTGTAAAACCTTCAAAACTACCTTTAGGGGTTGACGATAAGCACATTATCCTTGTCGACGATGTATTGCATACAGGTAGAACGGTGCGTGCAGCATTAAATGAAATTTTTGATTACGGCAGACCTGCCTCAGTAAGCTTAGTAGTTCTTGTACAACGAAATGGCAACGAACTACCGATACAAGCAGATGTTGCTGCTTGCAAACTTAACTTAGAACCAACACAACACATTAAATTAAGCGGGCCAGAACCATTAGAATTAAAAGTATTAGAAGTTACTGCTCACCCAAATAGCGAATAAAATATAAATGATGCGCCATTTTTTACAAATAGACGGACTCAGCATAGAAGACCTTCATCATATATTAGATACGACCGAGTCATTCACCAGCGTAGACGACCGGGCTGTCAAAAAAGTCCCTCTATTACGTGGCAAAACGATTGTTAACCTTTTCTTTGAACCCAGCACACGAACACGTACCACATTCGAATTAGCAGCAAAGCGATTATCGGCTGATGTATTAAACATAAATATAGCAACCTCTGCTGCGACTAAAGGCGAAAGCTTATTAGATACATTATTCAACCTCCAGGCGATGAACACAGACATGTTCATTGTGCGTCACCCAGAAAGCGGCGCGGCAGAATTTATTAGTAATTATGTAGACTCACATGTAAGTGTAATCAATGCTGGAGATGGTAGACATGCTCATCCAACTCAAGCGATGTTAGATATGTTTACGATTCGCAAACACTTTAAAGATTTCTCAAAATTAAGTATAGCGATTGTTGGTGACATACTTCATTCACGTGTCGCACGATCACAAATTGAAGCACTCAACATACTTGGAGCAAAAGAAATACGCGTCATTGCACCAAGAACATTATTACCTGCAAACATAGAACAGTTAGGGGTAGAAGTATTTCAAAATTGCCGGGAAGGATTGCGTGATGTAGATGTTGTGATCATGCTTAGATTACAAAAAGAACGCATGCAAGGCGGCTTTATACCAAGTGAACATGAATACTTTCAGCTTTATGGCTTAACCCCGGAACGGTTAACCTATGCAAAACCAAACGCTATCGTCATGCATCCTGGGCCCATTAATCGCGGCGTTGAAATTAGCTCAGAAGTTGCAGACGGACCGCAGTCAGTGATATTGCAGCAAGTAGAATATGGTATTGCGGTACGTATGGCCATATTGTCGCTCGCAATGAGTTCGGAAGAATCGCTTACCGCGAAAGGAAGCGACGTATGAAACTTGAAATTATAAATGGGCATCTTGTCGACCCAAAAAATGAAATTGACCAACAAGCCAATATTTATATTGTCGACGGCAAGGTAGCAGCTGTTGGCAAGACGCCAGCAGATTGGAAAGCTGATCAAACGATTGATGCAACCAATAAATTAGTTCTGCCTGGTTTAGTTGAACTGTCTGCAAGTTTACGTGAACCCGGCCACGAGCATAAAGCCACTATAAGGTCTGAAACGAAAGCAGCAGCTGCAGCTGGCATCACAAGCCTTGCTTGCTTGCCAACAACTGATCCTGTGGTAGACACACCTGCACAAGTTGAACTCATTGAACAACTTTCTCAAAGCAGTGGCCAATGCAATGTATATGTTATTGGCGCACTCACCACCAACCTTAATGGCGAAAACTTAAGCGAGATGGCAGCATTAAAATCTGCAGGTTGTGTAGGCGTAAGCAATGTGTTTCAACCAATGAAAAGTTCTTTAGTACTACGCCGTGCGATGGAGTATGCCAGCAGTCAAGACTTAACTGTTTTCTCCTATCCTCTCGTACATGCATTAGCAAATAATGGTTGCGTACATGAGGGGGCTACCTCTTCTCGATTAGGTTTACCAGGTATTCCAGCTGCTGCTGAGACAGCGGCTGTGGCATTTCAAATTGCCTTAATCGAAGAGCTCAATGTGCGCACACACTTTTGCCGCATATCTACTCATCGTTCTGTAGGTATGATATCTCGTGCACGTTTTGACAAATTACCCATTAGCGCAGACACCAGTATTTTACATTTGTATTTAACTGACCAAGAAATACAAGGGTTTGATGGCTTATGCCACAATCAACCTCCTTACCGAACATTAAATGATCGAGAAGGTCTTCGCAAAGGTATTCAAGATGGAACGCTTTCAGCGATATGTGCAGATCATCAACCACATGAAATAGAAGCGAAACTTGCTCCATTTCAATCAACCGAACCTGGCAGTTCAACATTAGAGACACTACTACCTTTAACGTTGGAATTGGTTAAAGAAGACGTGTTAACACTAAGTGATGCCATTAATTTAATTACACAGAAACCCGCCGACATCCTCGGCATCTCTGCGGGCAATCTTTGTGTAGGATCAAAAGCAGATGCGTGTGTTGTAGACTTAACACATAGCTGGATCCTGAATAGCGAAAACATTTTAAGTCGCGGCAAAAACACACCTTTATTGGGTGATCAGTTGAATGGTCGAGTCACACACACCGTTCTGAATGGCAAGCTAATCTACGAAAATACTTTACAGTAATCATTACAAGGAATTCGAAACTGAACGCTCATCGCGATACCATCTTTGAAGAAACTGCACACGTAATCAACCAAGAAGCACTTGCAGCGGGACAGTACTTACTAACTTTACAAGCACCTAAATGCGCTCAACGCGCATGTGCAGGTAATTTTGTACATTTACAATGCGACCACCAATTGGGAATGCGGCGTCCATACTCCATTATGCGCGCGCATAAACAAAGTGGTTACATTGATATTCTTTATAAAGTAGTCGGACAAGGAGGCTCTCTTTTATCTACACGTAAAGCTGGTGACACAATTCAATGCTTAGGCCCGATTGGAAATAAATTCACCATAAGTCAAACCACCACACACCCTTTGCTACTGGGTGGAGGTGTCGGCATTCCACCGATGGTGTTTTTAGCTGAAGTATGCAAAACCAATAAAAACTTACATCCATTCGTCATCATGGGTTCGGAAATACCCTTTCCATTTACCGCAAAGCCTTCAAAGATTTTAATGCCCGGTATACCAGAGGGTGTAATTGCCGCCATGCCACTGCTTGATGATTGGGGGATCGCCTCTAGACTTACTAGCCAACAAGATTATCAAGGCTGTTACCAAGGTTATGTTCACGAACTGGCAGAAAAATGGGTGGAAAGTTTGGACGATACTAGCGGAGTAGAAGTTTTCTCTTGTGGGCCAACACCCATGCTTCAAGCAGTTGCAGTATTTGCAAAAAAATATTCACTCCCCTGCCAACTTTCCTTAGAGGAACACATGGCCTGTGCAGTTGGCGGCTGTGCGGGATGCGTAGTGCCGTATAAAGAAAACGACAAAGTCGTAGCCATGAAACGCGTCTGTGTTGACGGGCCTATATTTGAAGCTGAGAATATTTATTAATTTTCCAATGTTGGACTTCATATATCATAGATGTATGCACAAGAGCTGTATCTTGGATGATGCTCAAAATTGAACATGATTTATATTGAATGTCTGCTTACGACTATAAGCGGATTAAAGAATATACTAAAAAATTTATCACGCAGCATTGCGTGAATGACTACTGATCCCCAAACACCGACTTCAGTCGATCAAAGTATCCTGAATCTTTACCTGCTTCCCCATCTTCATCATCCAGTATAGATTCTCTTGGTTCAACCGACGCACTTTCCGTTGAAGGTAAGCCATCAAGAAAGTCTTCATCATCAAAGCCAATATGGCTGTCCAACTCTTCCTGCGCATCAACTGCTTCAGATTTCACTGTTGCTTGAGTACTGCGTTTGGTTGGTTTCTTTTTTGCTGGTTCTTCAGTTGGGAATACCAGCTGGTCACTACTATCGCTAACACTTTTAACGCCGCCACCAAAGTTAATTTGCCACTCAAGATTGCCGCGAGAATCAGCATTTCCAAGCGCATCATCCAGAGAAATTCTTTCACTTTTGTATAAGTCATAAAGAGATTGGTCGAAGGTCTGCATGCCCGAGGCAGCCCCTTTTTCCATGATTGGCTTAATCTCACCAACAGTACCGCGCTTGATGAGTTCAGAAACATAAGGTGTATTTATCAGCACTTCAACAGCAGGGACACGACCCCCTTCCACATCGGGTATTAATCGTTGTGCAATAATTCCTCTCAGGTTCAAAGATAAATCCATTAAGATTTGTGATTTACCTTCGGGTGGGAAAAAGTTAACAATACGATCTAATGCCTGGTTAGCATTTACAGCATGAAGCGTTGTGATACACAAATGGCCTGTATCTGCATAGGTAATTGCGGCTTCCATGGTTTGCTTGTCACGCACCTCACCAATCATGATGAGATCAGGCGCTTCACGCATCGCCTCACGCAATGCATTTTCATAGGAAAGAGTATCTAGACCGACTTCGCGTTGGCCAATAATTGATTTTTTATGGCTAAACGCATATTCAATTGGATCTTCAATCGTAAGTATATGGCCGGTCGCTTCGTTATTACGATGCTCAATCATCGATGCCAAAGAGGTTGATTTACCTGAACCGGTAGAACCCACCATCAACACCAAGCCATTTTTTTGCATGACTAATTTTTTAAGAATAGGTGGTAGACCAAGGTCTTCCATTTCAGGAATGTCGCCTTTGATATAACGAATCACCATGGATATTTCACCACGTTGGTAATAAGCATTAACACGAAAACGACCTGCCCCAGCAACTGAAATACCAAGATTCATTTCCTTGGTCATTTCAAATTCTTGAATTTGTTGGTCATCCATAATGCTGTAAGCAATTTTCTTGACCACTCCTGGCTCAAGTACATTTCTACTTACACGACGTGTGACCCCTTCAACTTTTGTACATACAGGTGCACCTGTTGTAAAAAACAGGTCGGAAGCATTCTGCTCCACCATTAACTTTAAATAAGGATCTATATTCATACTAAATTTGGTGTCTAAGCATTATTATAGCCGCTTATCCAAGGTTTGCTCGTTTCACTGGAGCAATTAATCCTGCATCATCATCGGTTTCTTCAACCATTAAGCCTGCTGTGCCATCCAATAAGTCTTGATCTTTTGAGTCTTTACTATCCAGTTTTAATCTTAAACGTAGATCGTTGACTGAGTCTGCATTACGTAATCCGTCTTCCATGGTAATGAGGCCAGCTTCGATAAGATGGAATAAATGTTGGTCAAAGGTCTGCATGCCTAACTCATTAGATTTTGCGATCAATGCTTTCATTTCATGCACTTGGCCCTTAAATATCAAATCTGCCATTAACGGAGTATTAAGCAAAATCTCAACAGCAGGCACACGCCCTTCTTCGCCTTTAATTGGTAGCAGTCTTTGTGAAATTACTGACTTCAAGTTTAATGACAAATCCATTAACAATTGGTCACGGCGTTCATCCGGGAAAAAGTTGATAATACGGTCTAGAGCTTGGTTTGTGCTATTCGCATGTAACGTAGACAAACATAAGTGACCTGTTTCTGCAAAAGCAATGGCATGCTCCATCGTCTCACGATCACGAATCTCACCAATCAAAATTACATCAGGTGCTTGCCGTAAAGTATTTTTTAGTGCGATATCATAATCTTCAGTATCCACACCCACTTCACGTTGAGTGATGATGCAATTTTTATGCTTATGCACAAATTCAATTGGGTCTTCAATCGTTACAATGTGACCAAAGCTATTCTCATTTCGATAACCAACCATTGCTGCTAGTGAAGTTGACTTACCACTTCCTGTGCCACCTACAAATATCACCAAACCACGCTTTGTCATTGAAATATCACGCAAAACGGGTGGCAACTGCAATGTTTCAAATTTTGGAATCTCCGAGTTAATCACACGAAGCACCATACCGGGGCTGCCACGTTGTGCGAATGCATTGACACGGAAACGAGATACATTAGGCAAGCTAATCGCAAAATTACACTCTTGCGTTTCTTCATACTCTCTTGATTGTTTGTCATTCATAATTGAACGAACCAACACTTGCACGTGACTCATGGTTAATGGCTGGTTAGTAACCGGCATCATTTTTCCATCAATTTTCATTGAAGGAGGAGCGCCAACCGTTACAAATAAATCTGAGCCACCCTTTGTTAGCAGGTTGCGCAACAAATCATGCATGAAACTTATGGCCTTATCTCTATCCATTACTAATCCTTTTACTACGATGTCATACTAATTTAATGTTAAAAATCTGCTTTATGTTCTGCTTTACGTCGTGCTTCTTCACGCGCAATCAATCCTTTACCAAGGATCTCTTGTAAGTTTTGATCCAAGGTTTGCATACCCGCGCTGTTACCAGTTTGAATAGCGGAATACATTTGTGCCACTTTATCTTCATTAATCAAATTTCGAATTGCAGGTGTTCCGATCAATATTTCATGGGCAGCAACACGTCCACCACCAATCTTTCGACACAATGTTTGTGAAATAACAGCTCGCAATGAAGCGGCTAACATAGAACGCACCATATCTTTCTCTGCACCCGGGAATACATCGATAATACGGTCGATGGTTTTAGATGCTGAACTAGTATGTAGGGTACCCAGTACTAGGTGGCCTGTTTCTGCTGCGGTAAGTGCAAGTCGAATAGTTTCTAAGTCTCGAAGCTCACCCACCAGAATCGTATCTGGGTCTTCACGCAATGCTGAACGTAATGCCTCATTGAAACCTAATGTGTCACGATGAACTTCCCGCTGATTCACCAGACTCTTTTTACTTTCATGTACAAATTCGATTGGATCTTCAATGGTAAGAATATGGCTATATTCATTATCATTTTTATGATCCATCATGGCGGCTAACGTAGTTGATTTACCCGAACCCGTGGGTCCAGTCACCAAAACCAGGCCACGAGGATAACTAGCAATTTCCGAAAATATTTTTGGGCAATCTAAATCTTCAAGCGTGAGAATTTTACTCGGGATAGTTCTAAATACAGCACCCGCGCCACGATTTTGAATAAATGCATTGACACGAAAACGGGCCAATCCCGGTATCTCAAAAGAAAAGTCCGTTTCTAGAAATTCTTCATAATCTTTACGTTGTTTATCGTTCATGATGTCATACACCATCTCATGAACCTGGCTATGTTCCATTGCAGGAACATTAATACGTCTAACATCACCGTCGACACGAATCATCGGCGGTACTCCTGCTGAGAGATGTAAATCAGAAGCGCCATTTTTAACGCTAAATGCAAGTAACTGCGAAATGTCCACGTAAACTCCTTAATTTCAAACTAGGTTAATAGACGCCCCATGGATTAACCCTACTCACCTCAGTCAGTTATAGGGGAGCGTAGCCCTGGGTTGAGCATCTAATATCCCTAGTTTTGATCGAATAATGAGTGTGTGTATTTGATTCTCGACAAGCCGTTTCATTAATACGACTAAATGGCCAGATAACTAGCCATTGGAGCATACTCATGCTAAAAAACTGAGGGTAATTGAGTTACTTATGCGATTTCACTCAGATAGGAAAATCAGTACCGAAGCACTATTTAGCACCTAAAATGTATTATCGATAACTACTCTACGCCATTTTATGCAAGAAACTTCAAAGCAAAAAATCTTCATTGAAGAAAATGTGAAAACGATCTTAACGTCCCTGCGAAGTTTGGAAACTAAATATCAAAGACCACTCAATAGCGTAAAACTTCTTGCGGTGAGTAAAACCAAACCTATCGAAGATATACTAGTTGCACATATGGCTGGCCAAAAACATTTTGGCGAAAACTATGTTCAAGAAGCTATAGAGAAAATAGCATTACATCATAGTGGCTTGAATTGGCATTTCATTGGTCCTATTCAAAAAAACAAAACTCGTTTGATCGCAGAAAATTTTCAATGGGTACATAGCGTAGACCGTCTGGTAATTGCGAAACGTTTAAACGATCAACGCCCCAATTCACTCCCAGCTTTACAAATTTGCATTCAGGTTAACGTTGATAACGAAACTTCAAAAGCAGGTGTCACACTTGATGAAGTAGAAGACCTCGCTAATGAATTAGCTGGTTTAGAAAACATAAGTCTACGTGGGTTAATGGCCATCCCGCATGCAAGCAGTGATATAAATGAACAACGCCATTCATTTGCAAAATTACGCAAAAAGCTTGAGCATCTAAACCAGGGCGGTTTTGAGTTAGACACCTTGTCTATGGGCATGAGCAATGATCTAGAGGCAGCGATTGCAGAAGGTGCTACGATAGTTCGAGTTGGAACGGCAATATTTGGCAAGCGGGACACTAAAACATAAGTTAATTTAACCATTCTAAATCATGCAAAATCTCAATATAGTTTTCATCGGTGGCGGTAATATGGGGCAAGCGCTAGCCTCAGGCTTACTTAATAGTGGCTGGCATTCAGACAACATATCCATCGTCGACAATGACCAATCACTAATAAGCAAGTTAAAAGAAAAATTTCCAAGCTGTCATGTTTATTCACAAACCGAAGCAGCACTAAATATCGCCGATGTGGTTGTACTTGCTGTGAAACCACAAACCATGCAAGCAGCTTGCGAACAGATCGCTGCACAGTGCCAAATTAAACGACCATTAATCATCTCTATTGCTGCTGGCGTACTTATAAATAGTATTGATGCTTGGCTAGGTGGGCAGTTACCCATCGTTCGCTGCATGCCAAATACACCCGCATTAGTACAATCAGGGGTTACTGGTTTATTTGCAAATTCTGAAGTCAGCAAGAATCAACGTGAACTGGCTTACGACATACTCGGCAGCGTTGGAACGGCTTTATGGATCGAAAAAGAATCATTATTAGATGCAGTAACTGCGATTTCTGGAAGCGGGCCAGCTTATTTCTTTTACTTGATTGAAGCCATGATTGAGGCGGGACAACAGCTGGGTTTAAACGAAGCTGAATCTCGTGAGCTCACCATTGCAACAGCAACTGGAGCAGCCAAATTAATTTCTGAAAGCGATCAATCAGCCCAAGCGCTGCGCCTTGCCGTCACCTCAAAAGGTGGCACCACCGAGGCGGCCATCAACACCTTACAACAACATGATATGAAGAATATAATTGAATCTGCGATTAAGAATGCAGCAAAAAGATCACAGCAGCTTTCAAAACCAAACAAGTAACAAATAAAATAAAAGAGCACATATAAAATGACGCCAATA
>CALAJL010000027.1 GCA_937922735.1 uncultured Gammaproteobacteria bacterium
CGAACCTGGAGGGACTAAACTGGGTGAGCGCGTCAGGGAGATACTACTTGATAATGATGGAGTGGAAATGGATCCTATGACTGAATTATTGCTGATGTTTTCGGCACGGGCTCAACATTTAAATGAAGTTATATATCCCGCTTTAAAAGTTAATACTTGGGTTTTATGCGATCGTTTTACGGATGCGAGTTATGCCTATCAAGGTGGCGGACGAGGATTGTCTTTTCCTGTTATTAATAGAATTGAAAACACAGTGCAAAATCAATTTAGGCCTGATTTGACGATATTGCTTTCTGGAGATATTCAAGAAGGTATGCGTAGAGTATCTAAAAGAGGCGAGAAAGATCGTTTTGAACAAGAACACTTAGCATTTTTTGAACGTGTTCGAAGTAGTTACTTGAAATTAGCAAAAGCCAAACCTGAACGATTTTCAGTAGTCGACGCAGATCAAAAGATTGATAAAATAGCTTTGGCAATTCAATCTGCAGTTAAGCAACGATTTGCTGAATTAATCGCATAAAATAGTATTTGTTGAATGATATTTCCTTGGCAGCAAAAGCATTGGCAACGCGCAATGCGTTTATTAGAAGATGATCGATTAGCACATGCGGTTTTGTTATCGGGACCAGAGTCAATTGGAAAGTTAGCGTTTTGTTTGTCTTTCATTCAACGCCTGAACTGCTCTACCCCAACATTAGATGATTATGCTTGTGGTGAATGTAAAGATTGTTCGCTATTTATTGCCAGAACCCATCCTGACATACGTATGTTGAATGTTAATGAAGATGCAGATCAAGATAAAAAGTCAGCAAATAAAGTTGAGCAAATAAAGGTTGATGATGTTCGAGAAATAAATCAATTTATGACCTTAAGCCAACAACAAGGAGGTTATAAAGTTGTTTGCCTTAATTATGCAGAAACGATGAATAATAATGCTGCTAATGCATTGTTAAAAACTTTAGAAGAACCTCCTAAAAAATCAATTATATTGTTAATCACTCACCGAGCAGATGCATTATTGCCAACTATTAGAAGCCGTTGTCAAACATGGAAATTTCATTTGCCAGATGAAGAAAAAAGTGTAACTTGGCTCAATAATCAAAAGAAACTGGATAACTGGGCTGCCTTGCTTAAAGTAGCTGGCAATCGTCCTTTGTTAGCTCAAGAGTTAGAAGCCTCAGGATTAGGTGAAGATAGGGCAGCTTATTATCAGGATTTAGGACACTTTTTACTCGGTAAGAGTAATATTGCCAAGATCTCATCAAAACACCAGGACGAGCATCTGGAGAGGCTGGTGATATGGCAGCAAGCATGGTGTGCAGATCTGGTACGCTGTCACTATGGTGATGAGCCGGCGACCCTTGAAAATCCTGACATTCGTCGGAGCTTGCATAGTCTAGTGGGCCGAGTAGACTTACATTCGTTATTCAGATTTATGGATAAACTTATTGAATTACGTAGGTTTTCTAGTGCGCCTCTCAATAAGAGGTTGTTCATCGAAGATATGCTTATTCGATGTCAGGAAATATTTGAACAACCGGTTTTAAGCCGAAAATAATTAAGATTTACTATGGCAGAAGGCAGCAGAGGCATACTATCGTTAGCAATCAAAGACAAAGGTTCTTTGTATGCGGCATACATACCCTTCATTAAGAATGGAGGCTTGTTCATTCCTACCAACAAGGCATATAAGCTTGATGACGAAGTATTTATGTTGCTTACTTTAATGGATGATACAGAAAGACTTCCTGTGGCTGGAAATGTAGTTTGGATTACACCACCCAATTCTCAAGGTAATCGCACAACCGGAATTGGAGTTCAATTTAGTAACCAGGACAATGGCCAAACAAGAAATAAAATTGAGGGCTTACTTGCTGGTGCATTACAGGCCGATAGACCTACCCATACAATGTAGTTGCATATGATTGTGCTGGACACAGAATTGTTGTTCCACATCGTTGTCTAGATAGATAAATAATTTTACTATCAAAAGCAATGGATAAAGACGTACTTTCAAAGTTAACTGATGGGCAACTGAATAGTAACAACATTAGCTATGTTGAGGCTCTTTTAGAAGATTACTTAACAGATCCTGGATCGGTTTCTAAATATTGGCGTGAGCTATTTTGTCAACTTGAGCCAACTTCTACTACAAATCCTACACACTCTAGTGTAAGGGAAAAATTGCGCGTATCGGCGCAACAAAATATTTCAAAAACGTCTCAACATAATTCCGAAGCAAATAATCGAAAGCAAGTAGGTGTTATTCGCTTAATTAGCGCCTATCGCTATTTGGGTCATCGTCAAGCAGATATTGACCCTTTAAGTTCAGATGCACGTCCGGATATTCCAGAATTAAGCCCAGAGTTTCATGGTTTAACACATGCCGATATGGAAACGGTTTTTGAAACCGGTTCACTTGGTGGAGTGAAAAAAGCACCATTACGTGAAATTATTAATATGCTTTCAGTCACGTATTGCGGAACCATTGGCTCGGAATTCAAACATATCACTTCACCGGATCAAAAAGAGTGGATTCAACAGCGATTAGAGCAATTTTATTTGTCTTCTGGTTTTTCAGATAAACGAAAGCGCACCATATTGGAAATGTTAATTGCAGCAAAGTCTTTAGAAGCGTATTTACATAAAAAGTATGTTGGACAAAAAAGATTTTCTCTTGAAGGTGGATTAAGTTTAATTGTTATTGTAGATGAAATTATTAGACGTTGTGGTTTTCATAAATTAAGTGAAGTCATCATGGGAATGGCACATCGTGGTCGATTAAATGTGCTTGTAAATATTCTGGGTAAAAGCCCAGAGGAATTATTCCAGGAATTTGAAGATACATTAGATCCTGTTAATGGTTCAGGCGATGTGAAATACCATAAAGGGTTTTCTGCAAATTTAAAAACAGATCACTCGCCGGTTCATGCGGTATTAGCATTTAATCCATCGCATTTAGAAGCTATCAATCCTGTGGTCGAAGGATCCGTTAGAGCCCGACAAGAAAGGCGCAAAGATGTTGAACGAGTAGATGCTTTGCCGCTATTGATTCATGGTGATGCAGCTTTTGCGGGGCAAGGCGTTGTAATGGAGACATTGAACCTAGCTAAAACACGTGGCTACACGACGGGTGGCAGCATTCATGTAGTTGTGAATAATCAGATTGGCTTTACAACAAGTGATCCTTTGGATTCGCGATCTACTTTATATTGTACCGATGTAGCGAAAATGGTGCAGGCCCCTATATTTCATGTGAATGGTGATGATCCTGAGGCAGTAGCATATGTTTCTCAACTCGCCGTAGACTTCAGAATGAAATTCAAGCGTGACGTTGTAATCGATATGATTTGTTATCGAGAATACGGCCATAACGAAGCAGATGAGCCTTCTGTAACACAGCCATTAATGTATCAAGCGATTCGCAATAAAGAAGGGGTGAGAAAAGTATATGCAAATCGTTTGATTCGTAATAAAACGATCACTCCTTCTAGAGTTAAAGCGCTAGAAACGATGTATCTAAATAAATTACAAAGAGGTGAACAAGTTTGTGGGCCTATTGCAAAAAATGTGAATCGAAAATACATCGTAGATTACAAACCCTATTTAGGAACACATTGGCGAGATAAATGTAATACTAAACTTAAAGCTGAGCGTATAAATGATCTCGCACAAAAATTTACAAATATACCCAAAGGCTTTGTTTTGCACCGCACTGTACAAAAAATTGTTGATGCTCGTCGAAAAATGGGAAATGGCGAAATTAATGCGGATTGGGGATTTGGTGAAACACTCGCCTATGCTTCATTGCTTGAAGATGGGTATGCAGTTCGTATTTCTGGTCAAGATTGTGTAAGAGGAACTTTTTTTCATCGCCATGCTGGCTTTCATGATCAGGAAACAGGTGAAATTTACGTGCCATTGCAACACATAAAAAAAGATCAACCATTATTTTTGCCAATTAATTCATTACTTTCCGAAGAAGCGGTGCTGGGTTATGAAGTAGGTTATAGTTCAGCAGATCCAGAAACTTTAGTAATTTGGGAAGCGCAATTTGGTGATTTTGCAAATAATGCGCAAATGTATGTAGATCAGTTTTTGAGTTCTTCTGAAGCAAAATGGCAACGTTATTGTGGACTCGTAATGTTACTGCCGCATGGATATGATGGGCAGGGCCCAGAACATTCCTCCGCTAGATTGGAGCGTTATTTGCAGTTATGTGCAGAAGATAATATGCAGGTGTGCATGCCTAGTTCGCCTTCTCAAATCTTCCATATGTTACGTAGACAAATGTTACGTCCGTATCGTAAGCCTTTAATTGTAATGACACCAAAAAATATATTACGTGATCCTGCTGCATCTTCAGAGTTGCATGAATTTACAGAGGGTGAGTTTAGTCTGGTGTTAGATGAAGTAGAGGACTTAAACATTGCCGAGGTGAAAAAGCTCATTTTTTGCTCAGGGAAGCTGTATTATGAATTAGCTAAAGCAAGACGTGAGCACAAGATAACAAACACAGCAATTGTACGTATTGAGCAATTATATCCGTTCCCGCATGATGAAATAAAACAGATTATTAATAAATATTCCGGTGCTCGTGACGTGGTTTGGTGTCAAGAGGAACCACGTAACCAAGGAGCATGGTTCTTTATTCATTCCAGACGAAATATCAAAGTGTGTTTGCGTGATGGTCAAAGAGTTAGGTATGCAGGTCGAACGTATTCTGCATCACCCGCATCCGGCTCGTTGCATATACATAGGGAGCAACAAAAGGCACTCATTGAAGATGCCCTGGGCTTAAGAGAGCAAGCCTCTGTCCCGCCTTTGAGAGCCGTGTAAACTTAGTTCATGAACGACGAGGTAATGTCATGAAAATAGATGTAACTATTCCTGAATTAGCGGAATCCGTATCAGAAGCTATTATAGGTGATTGGCTTAAAAAGCCTGGTGATTTTGTAGAGGAAGGTGACCAACTTGTTGATGTTGAAACAGACAAGGTAATACTGGAAATTACAGCACCTCAAACGGGCGAGCTAGCCTCTATTACTAAGCATAAAAACGAACATGTACAAAGTAATGAAATTATCGCTGTTATTAATACCAGTAAAAAAGCAGCAAAGACTCCATCCAGTAAAGATGATATGTCAAGTGGTGAGACAGAATCAAAATCTAAGTCACAGCATGAGTATGAAACTTCAAACGTTGTAAGTGATGTAGGCAGCATTTCTCAAATAAGGCCTGCTCCAAATGATTCGCTTGTTGCTAAATATGTAACCGAAAGTGTATCTAAGACAAGTCCTGCGGTTAGAAAACTGGCAGCTGAAAATAATATCGATGTTAATAATGTTCATGGTACGGGTAAAGGTGGAAGAATAACCAAGAAAGATATAGAAAAGCTGATTGATAATGCTGAACCTGCTACTGCAAGTGATCTCGATGCGGCAACAGAAATTATGATGTCGCCTCAGATTTCACTCGAAAGTCATCGTGAAGATAAGCGCGTGCCGATGACAGGTTTGCGCAAAAGCATTTCAAAACGTTTAGTACAGTCTCAACATGAAACAGCTATGTTGACGACATTTAATGAAGTGAATATGCAAAATATTATTGATCTTCGTCAACGATATAAAGAAAGTTTTGAAGAATCACATGGTGTAAAACTAGGATTTATGTCTTTTTTTATCAAAGCTACCGTTGAAGCTTTGAAAGAATATCCGGTCATAAATGCTTCGGTTGAAGGCACGGATATTATTTATCATGATTATTATGATATCGGCATCGCTGTTAGTACTCAGCGTGGGTTAATTGTCCCCATTATTCGTGATGCTGAACAACTTTCATTTGCTGGAATTGAAAAAACAATAAATAATTATGCTGCACGTGCGCAAGAGAATAAAGTCACTATTGAAGAGCTTACTGGTGGTACTTTTACAATTTCAAATGGTGGGGTTTTTGGTTCTATGATGTCTACACCTATTATCAATCCACCTCAAAGTGCGATACTGGGTATGCATTCTATACAAGCACGGCCGATTGCACAAAATGGTGAGGTGGTCATCGCACCTATGATGTATTTAGCACTCAGTTATGATCATAGGATTATTGATGGGAAAGATGCGGTTCAATTCTTGAACCATATTAAAAGTATTGTAGAAGATCCTAATCGTCTACTTCTGCAAGTATAAGAAGATATCATGTCAGATAAAAACAAAGAATATGATGTAGTTGTTATTGGAGCTGGGCCTGCTGGTTATGTTTGTGCAATTCGTTGTTCGCAATTAGGTATGAAAGTAGCATGTGTAGATAGTTGGGTGAACGCAAAAGGTAAGCCAACATTGGGTGGAACTTGCTTGAATGTAGGGTGTATACCATCAAAAGCATTGTTAGATTCAAGCCATCATGTGCAATTCATAAAAGAAAATGCGAATGAGCATGGTATTAAGGTGGGTAATTTAGAAGTTGATGTGCCTGCCATGCAAAAACGTAAAGATAAAGTAGTTCAAATACTCACTGGAGGTGTTGCTAGTTTATTAAAAAAGAACAAAGTAGATATGTATTCTGCTATGGCTAGTTTTACCTCACAGCAAACGATTAAGGTTCAAAATGCGGCTGATCAACTGTCTGAAATACTCCATGCAAAGCATATTGTAATCGCAAGTGGATCAATTCCTATCGATATACCTATATCAAAGGTAGACAATAAAACTATTTTAGATTCTACAGGTGCTTTAGCTCTACAAGAAGTGCCTAAACGTTTGGGAATAATTGGCGCAGGTGTAATTGGCTTAGAAATGGGCAGTGTATGGAATCGTTTAGGGTCAGATGTAGTCGTTCTTGAAGCTATGCCTGATTTTCTTCCAACTGCAGATAAAACTATAACCAAAGAAGCTCATAAGATATTAAATAAACAAGGGCTGGATATACGCTTAAATAGTTTAGTTAAAAATGTGACTGTGAATAATGGTAAAGCATTGATTAAGTATGAAACCGATGGAGAAGAAAAATCATTAGAAGTGGATAAACTAATTGTTGCGGTAGGCCGGAAAGCAAACACTGAAGGTCTGGATCTAAAGTCAGCAAATGTTAAAACGGATGAAAATGGATTTATAGAAACTAATAACCAATGGCAAACATCATCTCAAAATGTGTATGCAATTGGCGATGTGATTGGTGGCGCAATGCTTGCACATAAAGGTTCAGAGGAAGGAATTGCTGTTGCAGAATTGTTAGCAGGGCAGCATGCGGTAATGAATCACAATAGTATTCCATGGGTGATCTATACCTGGCCTGAAATTGCATGGGCAGGAAAAACAGAGCAAGAATGCAAAGATAGTGGTATTAAGTACCGAATAGGTACCTTTCCATTCATGGCGCTAGGTCGTGCACGTGCAATGGGGGATACCGAAGGCATGTTTAAAATTATTGCAGATAAGGATTCCGACCGTATTTTAGGTGTCCACCTTCTTGGCCCAAATGCATCTGAGTTAATTTCAGAAGCGGTGGTGGCCATGGAATCAGATATAACTACAGAAGATCTTGCTCGTACTATCCATGCACATCCAAGCCTAGCTGAAGGGATGCATGAAGCAGCTTTAGCAGTTGATGAGCGTGCTGTCCATATATAATTAATTAACAATTTTTCAATTAGACTTTGAATAAAAGTGATGTAATTCTATCTGTGCGCACATGGATTGAATCTTTTGTCGTGAAACACAATATCTGTCCATTTGCGAAGCGTGTATTGAAAAATAATGATGTGCGATTTGTCGTAACAGAGGCCACTACGGAAGAGAGTCTGCTTCTAGCACTTCAAGCAGAGCTAGAATTTCTAATGAATAATGAATCAGTTGAAACCGGGTTTCTTATTCACCCTAAAGTACTTCAAGACTTCTATGTTTATAATGAATTCCTAACCTATATAGATAAACTGTTAGTTGAAATGAATTTGGTAGGTATATTTCAAATCGCGAGTTTTCATCCTGAATATCAGTTTGCTGGATCTGAGCCGTGTGATGTTGAAAATTATACCAATCGATCACCTTTCCCTATGTTGCATCTACTTCGAGAAGAAAAGCTTGAGGATGCTATTGATAATTATGAGAATGTAGAACAGATTCCTTCACGAAATATAGAGCTAATGAAGAATATGGGGATAGATAAGTTGCAAATAATAATGCAAAAATGTTTGAAAGAAAAATCTTAGTTCTTGAATGATATAACTAATAGATTAAGTTGGATAATCAATGAAGCAATACAAATTACGTGAGCATCTATTGCAATTAAGTAGAAGCGAGCTTGAAGATATATCTGAGCGCATCTATGGTGATAGAAATTCTAACTTAAAGAGTAAAGATGCGTTAATTAGTGTTCTCGTTAAGAAGAATCATCGTGTCGCAAAATTACTCGGACTCAAAGAGAGTTGGTGGGCTACTTACCATAACCATGTATATGGCTTAGTTGGATTGGCAAGCCTTATTATTACCTTAATTGTATTTATTAAACCATGGTTCGGTACTAACAAGGTGCTTGATCCATTGCATTATAAAGAAGCACATGACCTAGTCTTAAGAGAGCTAAGTGAACCATATAGTTCTGAGGAAGTATTTTTCCCAAAAGAACCTTTAAAAGAACGTGTATTAGTAAAAAAAGATGATATGCCAGGTCCTACAACTAATGAGTCTGAATTTGAATTGATTGAGCATGTGGTTGTTACTGATTTGAGGAGCTATAAAGAAATTTTAGATTCTGATGACCTTAGGACCAAAACAAGTCCAGTAGTTCAACGCATAAGGCAAGAAATTAAAAAAAGCGATATAAGCCCAGCGGTCTACCGTTTAAAAGGCTATACAAGTGGCATTGATGTCTATAGTGACTCAATTACACACAGAGATGAGATGAAAGTATATGAAAGCGAAGGATTGAAAGAAAAAATTGATAACAGATACATTGTGAAACCACGTATTTTGGAATTTGATATTAGTGATACCACTAATGGAGACAATGAAGTTTTATTGAAAATTTCTAAAACATATTGGAATGCTTTTCAAGATGATAAACAATCATGGGTCGGTGTATCTGTTGGTATTCCGACACGTAGTATAACTTTCCTGGTCTTATTTCCTAAAGATAAGCCTTATAGTAAATTTGAGCACTTCGTAAATAGAAATCAAAAAAGAATAGATTCGTATAATGAGAATTATGTCCTAGAAGATCCTGATAAAGAATGGATTTGGTGGAAAATTGAAAACCCACAAACCGGTCACGGTTATAATATTGATTGGGACTGGTGAGATCTAATTTAAGATAATAGGACCTTAATAATTTATCAAAATAAAATAATGTCAAAGGAAATAGAGTGAAAAAATATTTTCTGATAATCGCAGCAGTAGCCATAATTCTTAACTGGTCATCAATAATAAATTTTATTAGCCCACCACCCGATTATTCTATTGCACATGATGGGAAAGTAATTCTATATGCAACATCTTGGTGTGGCTACTGCGAAAAAGCTAGGGAGCTACTTACAAAAAATAATATTAAGTTTTATGAGTATGATATTGAGAAATCACCCGAAGGAAGAGAGCAGTTTAAACGTTTAGGCGGCAGGGGTGTGCCGATGTTACTAATCAATGGTGAAGTGCTAAAGGGCTATGATCCAGCTGAAATTATCAAATTAGCAAATAAAACCTAATTTAATTATATCATTGCTGTGATCTGGAAATACTTAATTCCATTAAGTTTTATTTTGTTGCTTATTAGTTTCTGGAATAGAAATGACTTGTCTGATGATATGGAAATACTTGAAGAGCTAAGACAAGAGCCAATTCAAAAAAGAGCAGAAAAATCAGTTTTCTCAAGCACAGTAAATAAGACAACATATGAAATACAACCATTATTCGACTATGAACTATATGGATTAGTCGTTTCTTATGAACTCCATGATGGTAATTACAATCTGCATAAGCGATGGAATGATCATCTAAATGTTGCTGATTATTGTGTGGTATGGGACACAAGTGCCTTTAATGAGTTTTTGCCAAATATAAAATTTTGGAACGGGCAATTTACATGTAATTTTGAAACACGTAATCAACAAGCATGGGATAATTTCAATACTGAACAATTATCGAATAATCATCTCATTACAGATGATGAATATATACGTAAAAAACTACGAAAAATTTCTATTGGTGATCAAATTAGAATCACAGGGTGGTTATCAAGTTATAAGAATTTGAGCCATGGTGGAGTACGCAATACAAGCATTACTCGTGAAGATCAAGGCAATGGTGCATGTGAGACGATTTATGTTAATGACGTTAGTGTGTTAAAAAGCTATAACAGCATATGGAGGTACGCCATGTACTTGTCATTATTAGTGTTTATTATTTCATTGTTCATGTACGTTAGCGCTCCTCACAAAGCACGAAATAATTAATGCTGATTATTTAAATACAATAGGTATTTATATACGTTGTGCAAACTAATATGCATTTAGAACCAGAAGTCATAGAAGAGCTAAAGCTGGGTAATAAGATTGGTGCGATCAAAGTTTTACGCGCGAAAAGATCAATTTGACTAAAAGAAGCTAAGGTTCTGATCGAGGAGTATCTTGTGCAAAATCCTTATTTAATAGTTGACAAATCCAATAGTATCTTAATTATAATATTCTGGATAACCATTATATTTTTAGTTTATGCGTTGTATAGAATTTTGATTCTATCCCAGTAATAATGACTATATCAGCCACATCTAGGCGGTGATCAAAATGTGGAAAATTCATTAAATAAGGAAAAGATATGTCGTTGATGATTGGTGATAATTCAGTAGTTAGCATGCATTATAAACTCACAGATAATGATGGAAATGTAATTGATACATCTGAAGGCATGGAGCCACTTACATATTTGCATGGCGTTGGAAACCTGATTCCTGGTTTAGAAAAAGAGTTAGTAGGAAAAGTGGAGAATGACTCGCTAACTGTAAAAGTTCTTCCAGCTGAAGGTTATGGTGAAGTGATGGAAGAGTTGATTGAAACTGTACCAAAAGCTGCATTTCAAGGTGTGGATAATATTGAGCCCGGTATGTCATTTGAAGCGCAAAACCCAAATGGCGAAATGCAGCGCATAGTAGTTAAACATGTTGAAGGTGACTTAGTCACTGTAGATGCTAATCATCCTTTAGCAGGTGTTGAATTGAACTTTGATGTTAATATCATCAGTGTTCGTGAAGCAACTGAAGAAGAAATATCACACGGACATGTCCACTAAGTATTAAATATAGTAATAGCTACTTAGCATTTTCATATGCTAAGTAGCTATTTTTTACATATATATTATCCTTTACTTAAGTATAAAACTTTAAAAATAAGATGTAATTTATGGAATGGTTAGTTTATCTCTCAGGTGAAATTCACACTGATTGGCGTGAAAAAATACAATTAGGTGCTAAAGAACATAACTTGTCTGTGCATTTCACATCGGCAGTAACGAATCATGAGGCCAGTGATGCTGCGGGTGATGTGTTAGGGGATGAAACTAGTCAATTTTGGCGAGATCATAAGTCATCTAAAGTAAATAGCATTCGCATTAAAACATTAATAGAGCATTGTGATATCGCCGTAATTCGTTTTGGAGATAAGTATAAGCAGTGGAATGCAGCATTTGATGCAGGGAGTTGTGCTGCATTAGGTAAACCATATATCACTTTACATGATGAGGATATAATTCATCCATTAAAAGAGGTGGATGCAGCAGCAATGGCCTGGGCTCAAACACCAGAACAAGTAGTAGAAATCTTAAAATATGTAATTAGTAAATAATTTGAATTTCTCACAATGAAAATATGGGTAGACGCTGATGCATGTCCTGTTGTAATTAAAGATATCTTATTCCGTGCTGCTGAGCGTACAGGCATCAAGGTAATATTGGTAGCCAACCAACCGATTAGAAAACCTTCTTTAAAAAATATTTCTATGCTTCAAGTGCCTTCTGGTTTTGATGCTGCAGACAATGAAATTGTTAAGCGTTTGATTAAAAATGATCTTGTTATCACAAGTGATATTCCATTAGCCGCTGAAGTGATTGATAAAGGTGGTTTAGCATTAAACCCTCGTGGTGAGATGTATAGTGAGGGGAGTATAAAAAATCGCTTAGAAGTACGTGACTTCATGGATAGTATGCGTGCTAGTGGTGAGCACTCAGGAGGTCCGCCACCACTAAGCCAAAGTGACCGCCAAGCATTTGCAAATCATCTTGATAAATATTTATCGAATAATTATCAAGCTGGCTAGTCACTAATAATTTAATCAATTTGGTATTTTGCTATGAAATATGTAGAAGTGGTATGTGATACGGGGCATGTTGATACAGTATCTGCCATAGCGGAACATCTAGAATTAAGCGATTTTCGATTAGGCACATTAGGTGAAGATGGGCTGCAGCAAATGCGGTTGTTGGTCCCAGATAATAAAATTCAAAAAACACTCGATAAGTTACAGCAAGCATTAGAAACACAACCTAACGAAAGAATAGTGGTATTGCCTATCGAAGTGGCATTACCAAAGTTATCTGATGACGAGCGAAGAGAAGAAGACTTGGCAACTGCTAGTAGAGAGATGCTCTATAAAGGTGTAGAAAAAAATTCTCATTTAGATACTGGCTTTGTACTTTTAGTAGTGCTGTCTACTATTGTTGCTGCAGTAGGTTTAATTAAAGACAATGTTGCTGTAATTATTGGCGCGATGGTGATTGCACCATTGCTTGGGCCGAATCTAGCGTTGGGCTTAGGAACTGCACTCGGCGATGTTTCTTTGATGGTAAAATCTACTTTTACAACATTGGTAGGAATTTCCATTGCTGTATTGATGTCAATCATGATTGGGTTTGTATGGCCAACCGATGCATTTAGTCCTGAACTTCTATCACGAACTGAGGTTGGATTAGATTCTGTTGCCTTAGCACTGGCTTCGGGCGCGGCCGCCGCACTTTCATTAACTACTGGGCTTTCTAGCGTATTGGTAGGTGTTATGGTTGCAGTAGCTTTACTTCCTCCAGCAGCTACTTTTGGGATTATGTTGGGTTATGGAAGAATAGATTTCGCGATTGGTGCAGCCTTGTTATTGGCTGTAAATATTGTATGTGTCAACTTGGCATGTAATGTCGTGTTTTTAACTAAAGGTATTAGCCCGCGTACTTGGTGGAAAAAAGAGAAAGCCAAATTGCATATGAGAACGTATGTAATTATGTGGATAGGTACATTGCTCATTCTGATGCTTATAATGTTTTTAAGGCAATCAATTAATACTTAGCTTAAAGTAAGTTTTTTCTTCTTTTTCTTTCTATTTTTGTTTTTTGAACTGTTTCCTGATTTATTTCCTGGCTTAAGTTTGGATCTAGACCTTGGTTTTTTATCTGATTTCGGTTTTCTGTCTGAGTTGCCTTTGTAGTCACTAGATTCAGATCTTGAACCTAATTCTGAGATATTAAGTTGTGTCCCAGAAACCCAGGTTTTCTTAAGTGTGTGAAAAATATCTTTTGGCATACCATCTGGTAAGTCCACTAGGCTATAGTCGTCATGGATTACGATTCTTCCAATATGTTTGCTGTCTAATCCAGCTTCATTTGCAATTGCCCCGACAATATTACCTGGTTTTACTTCATGCTTATGGCCCACTTCTAAACGGAAGCGTTTCATGCCTTCCTCTACTGCAAGATCATTACCTAAAGAAGAATCCCTGTTTTTTCTTGATTTTCTTTTGTCTCTATTCCTAGGCTTTCTCTCTCTGTCTCGAGAATCTTCTCTACCCCAGTCTTTGGATGGTGCAGCGTGAGGTTTTTTCTTTAAGAGTAATGGTGTATCACCTTGAAGCAATACCGCTAAAGCAGCTGCCACATCATTTGCAGGAACATTATGTTCTGTTTGATATTGTTCAATTAATTGAGTGAAAAGGCTTAAGTCTTCACTTGCTAATGTGTTCGTAATCTTTTGTTTAAAATTTTCAATACGTTTATCATTGATCAATTCAGTTGATGGTAATTCCATCAATTCAATCTTTTTCTTTGTAGCTTTTTCAATTGCACTGAGTAATCGTTTTTCACGTGGTGCAACAAATAATATTGCATCTCCTTCGCGTCCAGCACGACCCGTTCGACCAATTCGATGTACATATGCTTCTGTATCGTATGGAATGTCAAAATTTATTACATGGCTAATGCGTTGCACATCTAAACCTCGTGCAGCAACATCGGTTGCAACTAATAAATCAATTTTTCCAGATTTTAACTGATGAATTGTTCGTTCACGTGTATTTTGTGCTATATCACCATTTAGAGCTGCAGTAGAGTAGCCTCTCGCAGCTAATTTATCTGCAAGTTCAGTAGTTGCAGTTTTAGTGCGAACAAAAATTAGCATCGCATCAAAATTTTCAGCCTCTAAAATTCTTGTTAATGCATCAAGCTTATTATGCATTCCGCTGACTGGCCAAAAACGTTGGCGTATGGTTTCCGCAGTAGTGGTTTTAACTTTTACTGTGATCTCTTCAGGGTTGTTTAAATAGTTATTCGCAATTCTACGAATCTGTTGTGGCATGGTTGCTGAGAATAAAGCTATTTGTCTTTTTGCTGGGATTTGGTCTAGCACCCACTCAACGTCATCAATGAAACCCATACGCAACATTTCATCAGCTTCATCAAGCACTAAAGTTTTCAAATTATCTAACTTTAACGTTCCACGTCGCATGTGATCCATGACACGTCCAGGTGTGCCCACCGCAACATGAACGCCTCGTTGTAGTGAACGTATCTGACCGCGATAATCTTGGCCGCCATAAATAGGTAAAACATGAAAATTATTTAAATGTGTTGCGTATTTTTTAAATGCTTCAGCTACCTGAATAGCTAATTCACGAGTGGGTGCTAATACCAATACTTGTGGGTCTTTTTGTTTAAGGTCTAAGTTACTTAGAATAGGTAGTGCAAATGCTGCTGTCTTGCCTGTTCCAGTCTGTGCTTGACCAACTAAATCTTTGCCTTCAAGTAATAACGGTATGGTTTGTGATTGGATAGGTGAGGGTGTCTCATATCCAATTTCATCCAAAGATTTTAATAGAGTGTCTTTTAATGCTAATTGCTTAAAAGAAGTAATCGAATTGGATTCCATAAAGTGCCTGTATAAAAATTATGATAGAACTACGTAGTACTGGTTTAAAACCTCATCACGCTAGGGTTATATCTGTTGTAAAGATTTTAGATTAAATTTTGCTCTGATATTAAAATTCATTAGTAAAAAGTATGATTATCTTGAGATAACTCATTCATTTTTATTGAATTACGGGGAATTTATACAGATTAAATGGCCAAACTACATTTGTTCCTTAATTTTGGCTACACTTTACGAATAAATATATACCTATAGTTGATCAATACTATTAATAAATACATGAATTTGGGGTGATATGTATAAACTTGTATTAATTCTTATTGGTATCTTAGTCGTTTACGGGATATTTGCATTCCAAAATCCATTTAATAATGCAAAGGTAACCGTGATTAGAGGTATGGTTGCTGTCTTTTCAGGTTGGATAATGGTGATCTTAACATCTCTATTGATTAGTAAAATTGATATGTCTTCAATATCAACAGCAATAGAAATCACAAAATTTCAAGAAATGGATAATGCACGTAAGTTGGGTGCTTTATTTTTTGGTTGGGTATACCCGCTAATTTTTATAGAGCTAGTATGGTTATCTGTATTTCTCTTTCGATACTGCAAGAAGAATGACTATATCAATTCAAAGATACTTAAATCGTAAAATACTACGACCAATTAACTTTATTCTGAATCAAGCTCACCATTTGAGGTTGTAGGTACAGGTGCATCTTCTTCTGTCTTGGTCATATCTTCCTGATTAGATTCAATGCCTATATGAAAGGCCGCAAAGCCTGGCATAACGACTTGGTTAATTGCCATGCCAATAATATAACCTTTAATAGGAGATTCTAAATCAGTACTTTGGTTGGTGATCGGATCGGTCACACTACCTAAAACATCACCAATAGAAACTTTATCACCCAAGCCCATTTTGCTAAATAAAATTCCACCACTTTCAACACGTATCCAGGTAGATTGATAATAAGCAGGTTTAGGCTCACCCCAAATAAATACACGTGGATACATTTCAAATTTATCAAGCAAGCTATTAACACTATGTGTGCCTGCATCAATTTGATTTTCTTGAATGCGTAATGATTCGCCAAGCTCCATGGTTACAGAGATAATACCTGCATTATTTGCTGCGGTACGTAACATCCCTGGATTACCGCTATGATGAACTACAGCAATTTTATCAAATCCTTGAACAAATTTAGCAATATTGGGGTTATTCATATTTGCACGTATTTGTGGCAGGTTAGTTCTGCGTAATGAGCCGGTGTGTATGTCTATTAAATAATTACAATGACTGATTACTTCCGTAAATAATGAGTTTGCAATTCTTGATGCTAAGCTTCCATTCGCTTCACCCGGAAAATAGCGATTTAAATCCCTGCGATCCGATAGATAGCGCGAGCCACGTTGAAAGCCTTGAAGATTAACGATGGGTATACCGATAATAATTCCGTTTAATTCGTCAGGTGATATGTCGTACATCACGCGCCGCACTACTTCAATGCCATTTAGCTCATCACCATGAATTGCGCCTGTTAGGCATAAAGTAGGCCCAGGTTTTGCGCCATTGATTACTAATACCGGTGTGGGCAGTGCTAACCCTGAAATACTAACTTCCGGAGACCATGCAAGTCGTGTAGAAGTGCCAGGGGGTACTTCTGCACCTAATATTACGAGTTTTTCACGTTCTGGTTTTTCTTTTACAGCCGATGCAGTGGGGTAATCATCCTCTTTACTTTGAGATTCAGGATTTTCATCAATAATTTCTTTTTTATCTTTAGGCTCAATTACCGTTTCATTATTAAATTTTTCTTTCGGTTTAACTGTTACTGGTTCTGGTGCAGGTGCAACATCTTTAAGGTTAAGGTTTGGGGCAACTTTAACTTTTTCAGTGCTCTCATTATTTATGTCTGCTGTGATTTCTTCACTAGTAGTACTTGTCTCTTCTGCAAAGCTAGAGATGCCTAGTTGCATGATTAGTACTAATATTATGCTTATATTTCTATATATGTTGATAAACATGTTATTAATATTGTATTCATTCATTTAATGATTGAGCTAAAGCGACACGTTGATCCACCATCGTCGGTATTTGGTCCATTTGCTCGAGATACTTTAAATTTGACAATAGCCCAAGCTGATTGGCTAGTTGAACATTCAAGCCTGGTCGGGCATTCAATTCAAGCATCAGAGGGCCCAGCGTACGATCTAAGACGATATCTACACCTAAATAACCTAATCCCACAGTATCGGAGCATTTAGTTGCAATTTGTAAAATTTTGTCCCAATAAGGTAGTTGTAAATGTTCTATGGAATGTCCGGTATCAGGATGATGGGTGGTGATAGTATTTCCTACCACCCCATGTGTTGTTTTTCCAGATTTAAGATTAACACCAACACCAATTGCGCCTTGATGCAAGTTCGCTTTGCCATTTGATTCACTGGTGGGTAGACGTACCATGGCAGAAATAGGTACACCTCGAAAAACAATAATGCGTATATCAGGTACACCTTTAAAGCTAACATCATCGAATACAGGGTCAAACTGAATTCGGTACTCAAGGAAAGCGCTATCAGGAATACCGCCTAAGCTATACATGCCAGATAATATGTTAGAAATGTAATGTCTTATTGTGTTTATACTAATTAATTCACCACTTGGTGTTTTATATAATTTACCAATTTTCCCAGTGAGAACGAGTATTCCATTACCACCACTACCATGTGCAGGTTTGATGACAAGATCATTATATTCTTGTAACAGTGATTCTAAGTTTTTTAGCTGATGATTAAATTTAATTGTTGAATAGAGTTTGGGTACGGCAATGTCAGCATTGATCGCTAATTGTTTGGTTTGTAATTTGTCATCTACAAGAGGATAAAGTTTTCTCTTGTTATAGCGCATAATGTAATCGCTATTGCGTTGATTAATACCGAGTACACCTTGTTTCTTTAAAACAAAGGGATTAGCAAAGCTAAGCATATTTTTATGTGGAACTCTTAAAATCACGGAACCTAAATAGTTCACTAACACGATAGCCTGTATAACGGCCCATCCATATGCATATTCCTAATATCACAAGCAGGAACTCGGGAAATGCAAACATAAGATATTCTAAATTTTTGTTGGTCATAACAAGGTAGCCTAAGCAGGCGACAAGTAGACTGCCCAAGCCTTGTATTAAGGCTGTTTGAGCACCGTTCTCTTCCCATGTTATGGACATACGTTCAATGGTCATTGCCAGTATGACCATTGGGAATAAAGATATAGATAATAATCGATCAAGTCCTAATTGACTGGTTTGGAAACTGATTAACAGCATTAGCATGACGACAATTACAAGAATAGCGGTGAGTCTTGGTATAAGTAATAGGCGTAGACGTTCTAAATATAAACGTATCAATAGACCAACGAATACAATCGCGGTAAACAGCACAATTCCCCATAACAATTGGGTTTCGCGAAATGCGATTGCAATCAAGATGGGCATAAAGGTTCCAAAAGTTTGAATGCCAATTAGCGTTCTCATGAATACAACTATCAATGCCCCAACTGGCACCATCAAAATCAAACTATAAGTAATCTGACTATTTACAGGTAGCGAAAATAAAGTAAGTTTGCCTAGAAGGGAATTAGATTTTTCAGTATTAAATTGAGCAAGCTCAAGCAGATTTATGTAAGATTTTGTAATTGAAAAACGCAATTCACCATCATTAGCACCTTGCAAACTAAATAAAGGTCCACGTCCTATTTTCCAAACAACATAGTCATCGGGTATTCCAATAGCTCCTGTTCTAGGGTGGAAAGTTAGCCATTCATCTCCATTGTATGCTTGTATAAATACTTGTGGCTGTACGTTATTGGCTGAATCTTCTAGCTTTATTGCCCACAATTCTCGCGTTGGAATATGTGCAACGGCTAACAGTTTGGTAAGTAACTCGGCGACTTGTGCATCGGTTCTGGCTAAGCCTCTTACTAATGAAATATTTTCGTTTTCATCAGAGTTGCGAAGTTGGTCGATGAGTTCAAAAGTAAAAGTTTCTGTATCAGCTGATTGGCTTCTTGTGTCTTCTATAATTTTGTTAACAGCAGTTAAGTAAGGTTCAAAAAATGTTGGTGCTTCTGGGTACTTTGGAATAGTGGACCACTTCCGTTCAATACTTGAGCGAGTAACGGTTGTTCGATAATAGAGTGTTTGTGATCCTTTTGCTTTGCGCTTAGCCCATGTGGCCGCTTTATTGTCACCTTTTGTGTTTGCATTAAGTCCAAAGTCACCAGAAATAAAATGCTCATCTATTTTTGCAAAGCCAGGTGTAATATTTGGCACTGATAAAGTGGCTTTAATATTTCTTCCATTGCCCTTAAACGCTAGTTGCGCTTGTATGGTCCATGTTTGCGTAGAGGTGTCTGGGGTAATGGGTATTCCTAATTGAAATACTTTATGAGCAATGATGGCTAAGCCTACAGAAATAAATAATATCGACCAAAAACGTATAGCTAGGTTTTGCATTTGAATGATTAATCGAAATAAAGACTAAAAATTATTAAATAGCGGGTAATGATAGCTTGATGATTTACTCATCACAGTGGTCTGATGTGAGAAAGATTCTCTTAGGGTCAACGATAGCAAATTTTTTAAGGAATCGTCTGCCCAGTAAAACATCGTAAATATATTCACTACGATTAGCCAAGGTAAATTCTGTTGTTACGATATGTCCATTAAAGCACATGTCTAAATCAACAACATATCTTTTGTCATGATTGCCATCATGATTCTTTATATTGGTTCGCCTAGAGCGTGGCCTTTCCATCTTAATAGCATGCTGGTTGTCTTCAGTATCGGTCATTATAAGCGTGAATTTGACCCAGTTTTCTCCATCTTTTTTAAATGATTTAATATCTATGGCATTGATAGATGATGTTTTTGCACCGGTATCTAATTTAGCCTTAACTTTAAAATCCTGATGGTCGATTCGAACTTTTTCAACCCAGCCGGCAATAATTCTTGCCGGATCTTTTGCCAATGCACTAGTGGACACAAGGCATAGGCTAAATAGAAAAAATGTCAGCAGGATTGAAATAAATACATGATGGTGCTTAAAGTTTGTTTTCATTGTTAATAAAATGCGTAAAGAAATTAGTTAGAATAGTTGGGAATATGACAATATGCAGCACAAGTAGTTTAGCGGCTACTGAAATAGTCTGTGGTTATATTTAGGAACGCTTAGGGGATAAATGCAATGATAGTACCGTTTATATATTTCCTGATTGGATTGTATACTAAAGAACGCCAATATATATAAGGGTTAAAATTAAGGTGCCTATGAGTAGTTTTTATCGAAGTGAAGATATAGCAAAGTTTATCCTAAGAATGACGGTTGGCATTCTAATGTTATTTCATGGTGTTGATAAATTGCTTGATTTACAGACACTTAATTTCATAAAAATACAGTTAGAAGGCCTTGGGCTGCATCCTGTGGTTGCGTATGGCGTTTATGTTGGTGAAATAGTAGCGCCAATATTGCTTATTCTAGGAATATATACGCGATTTGGTGGATTCTTAATTTTTATTAATATGCTTTTTGCTGTCATCCTAGTGCATGTGGATGATCTCCTTAGCCTGACACAGCATGGTGGCTGGACTCTTGAGCTGCAAGCGTTCTTTTTAATTACAGGCTTTATAGTTATGCTACTTGGTAGCGGCCGATATGCAATAAGGCCTGATTAATCGTTAACCATCATAATACTTTGCATACTATAAACACACGCGTTAAAGATGTAGCTATGTTCAAGCACATAGAGCATCTAATAGGATGCTTGATATTCTTGTATATGAGTGCATGTTCTCATGTGCCGCCACCAGATCTTGCAGTAGATAAAAATGAAGAAGAAATATTAGCGGAAGCGATTTATTCTTTGTCTAATGAGGTTTTATTAATTGAGGCGACTAACACTTCAGAATTATTGGTTAAGGTCACTGCTAGCTTAGCCGTTGAATATGATATGCAAAGTCCTGCATTATTTCATAACATGCTTGTGAATACGGGAGTTAAGAATAGGGGTTTATGTTGTCATTGGGCGGAAGACTTGCATCTCAAATTACGAATGTTGAATGCAAACTCACTAAAATTCGATTGGGTAGTTTCAAGACTAGGTAGTAAATTACGAGAACATAATGCAGTTGTAATCTATGCTGCAGGTACAAATTGGTCAGAAGGTATTGTGTATGACCCTTGGCGTAAGGCTGGCAAACCACATTGGATAACAGTAGCAGATGATAAGTACCCTTGGACACGCCATCCACTTAGTGGTCAGTGGAATATGTTGCGTTGTAAATAGTAATGGTTCACGTAGCGCTTATTTAAAAGCGGTTGGAAATAACTGATATCAAGGAAGATAAAAGATTATCTACAGTCCACATTGATTAGGAGTAAAAAGAATGAATATTTATGTTGGTAATTTGCCATATAGCATCTCACAAGAAGAGCTTCATGACTTATTTGCAGCTCATGGAGAGGTCACCAGTGCGAATATTATTATGGACAGAGAGTCAGGGCGATCAAAAGGATTTGGATTTGTAGAAATGTCAGATAGTACACATGGCGAGGCGGCGATTAATGCCATTAATCAAACAGAAGTACAGGGGCGCACCTTAAGGGTTAATGAGGCACGACCAAGAAATGACAATCGTGGTGGTCGTAAATAACAAAAAATTCATGACACATTTAGAGTGTGTTACATCAAAATAGCAGAAGTTTTTTGTGGAAGGTGTGGGGGTTTATTGGTTGTTAGAAATATAACGAAATACAAGGTGCGGAAATAAAGTTGGCGCCTATACTATTTGCAAGCGTATAAGCGCCATGATATTTACTTAGCCATCATGCTCTTTATTAGACCAATTACGACCATCACAATACCGCCACCACCTGCAGCTGCACCGATACTGCCGCCCATTCCACTGCCTAACATGCTGCCAATGGTGTCGCCAAGAAAATGACCACCAAGGCCGCCACCTACTAAACCCGCAACTGTATTACCTAAAAAACCAAGGCTAAGTTTTTTTGCGAGCGCTCCTATTACGTTTCCACCTACAGCTCCACTGATAAGCTGCATTATTAATGGCATTAATGTTTCCATTTGATCCTCCTAAAGATATAAATTGTGTGTAAGCTTATTCGTGCGCTTACATATTTTTATTGTCTATCCACTTTAGTGTAGAAGGTCTCTCAATAAAAGCACTATTTTAGGGCAAAAACTAAATTTAATAATTGATATATATAAATATTATTTATATATATCAATAAGATATGTAAAGTATTTTATGTATTATATTACCAAGGTGTTTCTATAGAAATCATCAAGATTTATGCAGAAGTTAGCCTGAAAAAGCGAAAGAGCTGCCTATTGCTTAAGGTTTTGCCAGCCAGAATCTGGCATATATCGATCACCGTGTTTAATGTTTAATTGATTTAACGATCGATGCATGGCAGCGGCACCCATTGATTCTATATAATTAATAGGTCCACCTCTGAATGGGGCAAATCCAGTTCCAAAGATAATGCCGGCATCGAGCAGATCTTTATTGGCTACAACGCCTTCACGGTGACATGCTACGGCTTCATTTAGAAATCTTAAAATAAGTCGATCTTGAATGATTTTATGATCGCTTTTGGTGGATTTTTCTTTAGGTGCTATTTTTTTAGCTTTTTTCCAAGTATAAAAGCCTTGGCCAGATTTCTTGCCTAAGTAGCCTTTGTTTACCATTGCTTCAAATGAATTAGGAATATCGTAACCGTAAGCACCACTCAAAAGCTTTCCAACATGTAAGCCGACATCTAAACCAACGGTGTCTGCAAGTTCAACGGGACCCATTGGCATCCCAAATTCTTTGGCAGCATGATCAATATCTTTTATTGAATGTCCCGTTTCATGTAATAAACCGGCTTCGATCATATAAGGAGTCAGAATTCTATTCACCAAAAATCCAGGGGAGCTCTTTGTAGGTAAAGGTAATTTGCCAATTTGTTTGGCGAAGTTAATTGCACGTTGTGTAATATTAGAGTTGGTTTGTGCACCCTTCACAATCTCGATTAAAGGCATCTTGGTGACTGGATTAAAAAAGTGAAGTCCAACGAGTCGAGTAGGGTCAGTGATTGCATCACAAAGTTGTTCGATCTCTATGCTTGAAGTATTAGTAACGATAAGTGCATTACTCTTGAGTTTAGGTTCGATTGATGCGTATAAGTCTCGTTTAGCTTCTTTGTTTTCAAATATTGCTTCAATCACAATGTCTGCTTTTGGTATTCCATAACCATTGACATCTAATGTAAATCGATCCATTGCAACTTTGATCAGTAATGGCTTTTTTAGACGTTTTTTAAAGTAGCGATATGCTCTTTGTTTAGCTTTAGCCAAGCTCTCGGCTTTTAAGTCTTGCAAAGTAACTTGTAAACCTTGCGATGCGCACCAGGTTGCAATGTCTCCACCCATTACACCAGCACCAATAATATGCACATGCTTTATTTTTTCATGTTCATTATCTGGAGCAGAAGTAGCAAGAGCTTTTAGTTCGTCTTGCAATAAAAATACCCGCACAAGATTTCTTGTTGTATCGCTAATGCTTAATGTAGCTACAGATTGTGCTTCATGCTGTAACATAATATCTTCATTGCCATAATATTTTTGCCAATGATTAATAATGGCATATGGGGCAGGGTAGTGTTCGGGCTTGGCTTTTTTAGCAACTTGTTTGCGCATTTGCATCGCAATGATGGGTCTGATTAACCTGTTATTTAAAATTTTTGAAATTTTAGGCGCTTTTTTCTTATTAGGTTTGCTCAGCAACATTTTATCAGCGCCGCTGTGTAACAGTCTCATCGGGATGGCATCATCGATTAAACCAATCTTCTTTGCGTAACTGGCGCTAACGCTTCTGCCTGTAAGCATAAGATCCATGGCAATGAGTGGATTCACATGACGCAGTATGCGTACCGTGCCTCCATAACCGGGATGAATGCCTAAGCGCACCTCAGGTAATGATAATCGTGTTTTAGCATCTTCTAGTGCAACACGGTAATCACATGCTAGCGCAAGCTCTAAGCCGCCACCCATGCAAAAGCCATTAATTACCGCAATCGTTGCACAAGGCATATTGTCGAGTAGTTTAAAAACATTTTGTCCATATTGAACAAGCTCAAGCGCTTCTTGTTGATTAGATATTTGAGTAAATTCTTTTACGTCAGCGCCTGCAATAAAGCCTTTATTTTTATTAGAAGTTATCGCAATCCCAGTTAAGGTCTGTTTAGAAAGCTTAGATAAGATTTGATATAACTCAGCTAAAACGGTTGCAGATAAAACATTTGTACTACTGTTCTCGACATCCATTCCCAACCAGACAATGCCATTGTCTTGTCGTTCGATATCCCAGTGTTTAAATGTTTCTTCAGACATAGTGTTGTCGTGTTTACTGTAAATTTTCAACTAGCATCGCGCCACCCTGGCCACCGCCAATGCATATCGTGGCGACTCCTAGTTTAGCGTTATTGCGTTGTAGAACATTTAACAAGTGATGTACAATTCGGGTACCACTTGCACCCACAGGGTGGCCCATGCTGATCGCACCACCATCTACATTCAGTTTTTCATGAGGCACTTCACCAAACGCTGAATCTAAGTCAAAATGTTCTTTGCAGTATTCAGGATCTTTCCATGCGGCTAAACATCCTAATACCTGTGCAGCAAATGCCTCATTAAGTTCCCAATAGTCGATGTCATTTGCTGATAAATTATGTTCGCCTAACATTGGAATAGTTGAATGCACGGGACCTAAGCCCATATGCCGAGGATCTAGTCCAGCCCAATTAGAGGCGACAAGACGACCCATGACGCTAAGGTTGTGTTTTTTAACTGCCCGTTCGCTGGCAAGAAGTAACCACGAGGCACCATCTGTTATTTGCGCACTGTTGCCTGCCGTAATGTTGCCATATTTCTTATCAAATACAGGTCTAAGTTTTGCAAGTTTTTCAGTACTTGAATCAGGACGAACACCATCATCTTTGTAATATGTATTTCCTTCGTCGTCATAGACGTGCACCATTTCATTATCAAAATATCCATTTTCTTGTGCATGCACCAAGCGTAAATGACTATCTACTGCGTATTGATCCATGTCATGACGGCTAATGTTAAATTTTTGTGCAACATTTTCGGCAGTTTGCCCCATTGACAACCCAACCACCGGATCGGTTAAGCCTTTCAATAAACCTATTACTGGTGTAAAAAACTTAGGGCGCAATTGAGTAATAGTTTTTATTTTTTTCAAAGGTGTTTTAGCGCGGTTCAAATCCGCTAACCAATTCACCATATGATGATTAAATAAAACAGGGGAGTGGCTCATTGCTTCGGCACCACCGGCTAATACCAAGTCTGATTTACCCAACAATATATTCGAGAATGCACTATCAATGGATTGCATGCCTGAGGCGCAATTGCGTTGTACAGTCCATGCCGGTACATTGTCGCCGCATCCTAAGCGTAAACTAACCACACGTGCAATATTAACTTCATCAGCGCTAGGGCCGACGCAACCTACAATCACCTCATCAAGTTCCTCAGGCTCAAATGGTTGGCGCATGAGTAATGGCGTAGCCGATTGAACGGCAAGATCGGAAGCTTGAAAGTGGCCTGGCCTTCCTCGCGCTTTTAGGAACGGAGAACGACTGCCATCGACAATATATACGTTATTCTTGCTCATGATTGGCCTTAGTGTACGTTAGGACCGCGAGAAGCTAAAGAGATTCACAGTTAAAGTAATTTCTAGCTTTTATATTTTGTTTCACATCAAATACATAAGTACGAATTTTAATCGCTAGGTTGGTTTTTGTTTCATGTGAAGCATAAATCCAGTAGCGTTTACGATGTAAGAGCTTAGTAAAATTGACTGGATCTTACGGCCAATTTTCACCAGATAGAATTATTAGTTGAAATGAGTACTTCATTCACTACCAAGCAAACATAAAGGGCTACATATTTTGACATTGTCTAACCAATCCGAACAACTCAAGAAAAGAGATCTCGATGCCGTCTGGCACCCATGCACACAAATGAAAGATCATAAGCATCTTCCTATGGTGCCAATTAAAAGAGCAAAAGGCGTGTGGTTAGAAGATTTTGATGGGAATCGCTATTTAGATGCGATCAGTTCCTGGTGGGTCAATTTATTTGGCCATTCAAATGAAACGATTAGTAATGCCATTAAAGAGCAGCTCGATAAAATGGAACATGTTCTATTGGCGGGTTTTTCGCATGAAACGGTCATCAATTTATCAGAACAATTAGTAGAGATTACACCAGAACCGTTGCGTAAATGTTTCTATGCCGATAATGGCTCTTCTGCGGTGGAAGTAGCACTTAAGATGAGTTTTCATTATTGGAAGAACAAAGGTAAAGCTAAAAAGACTAAATTTATTAACTTAAGCAATTCCTACCATGGTGAGACTATTGGTGCCTTATCGTTGGGGGATGTAGCGCTATACAAAGAAGTGTATGAGCCATTACTGTTAGATGTCATCACCGTGCCAAGTCCTGATAACTATAACCGTGAAGCGGGTGAGTCTGAAGCGGACTATGCGACGCGAATGTTTGTGCATATGGAACAGACCTTGAAACAACATCATGATGAAGTGTGTGCGGTAATCGTTGAGCCATTGATTCAATGTGCTGGCTACATGCGTATGTATTCGCCAGAATATTTAAGCTTGTTAAGAAAAGCCTGTGATCACTATGGTGTTCACCTCATTGCAGATGAGATTGCAGTGGGCTTTGGCAGAACCGGTACGATGTTTGGTTGCGAGCAGGCAAACATCAGTCCAGATTTTATGTGCTTATCTAAAGGCCTCACTGGGGGTTATCTGCCATTATCTGTCGTGCTAACTACCAACGATGTATACGACGCGTTCTACGATGACTACGAAAACCTAACGGCCTTTTTGCATTCACACAGTTATACTGGGAATCCATTGGGTTGCGCCGCTGCACTGGCCACGTTAAAAATATTTAAAGAACAAGATGTAATAGGCAATAACCAAATGCTCAGCGCAGAGTTTGCAAAACAATGTGCGCGCTTCGAATCTCATCCACATATTGGTGATATCAGGCAAACGGGAATGGTTACGGCCATTGAAATAGTAAAAGACAAGGCAAACAAGAAATCTTATCCATGGCAAGAACGTAGAGGGTTAGAGGTTTATAAACATGGCTTGAAAAATAATGCCCTATTAAGGCCATTGGGAGATGTTATATATTTTATGACTCCATACGTGATTACACCCGAAGAAATTAAAATGTTGGTAGATGTGGCAGAGCAGGGGATTGAACTAGCAATTGCAAAGTGATTACATGTTTTTTTGTTTGGGTGATAAATATCAAATTTAACTACTAATACATAGCTTAATGGCATTCATAGTTTCGTAAGAAGTCGTTCTAGTTGTAAAAAAAATAACTTAACAGGAGTCAAAATAAGTGAATGTAATCGCCATACTGATATTAGCTGGCATTGTATTTTATGTTCTTTCTTTAATAGGTCGAGCTATCATGAG
>CALAJL010000028.1 GCA_937922735.1 uncultured Gammaproteobacteria bacterium
ATGGTCCACCTGTGGGTTATCCAATTCAGATCCGTCTATCTGGGCCTGAATTTAAACCGCTTTACACCATTGCTGAGCAGATAACGGAGTATCTATACTCTCAACCTGAAGTTTCTACAGTAAAAAATTCTTGGGGGAAACAAACCAAAAAACTATTAGTTGAAGTGGATCAAGAACGTGCTCGACGAGCTGGGGTAACCAGTGATGATGTTGCCTATTCATTAAATGCCAGTTTAACCGGCATTGATATGACAGAATTTCGTGAAGGCGATAAGTTAATACCCATTACTTTACGTTCTATCGCAGCGGATAGGCAGGACATAGGCAAGTTAGACGGGACCAGTGTGTACTCAGAAGCTACTGGCGAATCTGTACCACTTAAACAAGTAGCTGATATACGCCTCGTTTTTGAGCCTGGCATGATTGAACGTCGTGATCGTGATCGCACCATCACGCTCAAAGCAAAATTGCACCCGGGAGCTACCGCCACAGATGTAAATGATGATCTAACTCCATGGTTAATTGAAACCCAAAAGTCGTGGCCTAATGATTATTACTATAATGAAGGTGGCGAAACCGAAGAAGCCGATAAAGGTAATGCTTCGATAGCCGCTAAAATGCCAATTGCCGGCATGGTCATTCTATTATTACTCGTAGCACAATTTAATTCCGTGCGACGACCTATCATTATATTTGCAACCATCCCTTTAGGTATTATCGGTGTTACTTTTGGCCTGCTTGTTGCCAACTCTTCTATAGGATTTTTTACAATATTAGGTGTTATTTCTCTTGCAGGCATTATCATTAACAATGCAATTGTGTTGATAGATCGCATTAAGATTGAAATTGAAGAATTAGGAAAACAACAAGCTGTAGCAGTAATCGATGCTTGCTTGCAAAGAGTACGGCCGATATTACTAACAACAGCCACTACCGTATTAGGCATGATGCCACTATGGTGGGGTGGTACTGCTATGTTTAGGCCCATGGCAGTAACAATAATTTTTGGTCTACTTTTTGCTACCTTTTTAACCTTACTACTAGTCCCCGTTTTATATAGCACGCTATTTAGAGTAAGTTACAAAACTTATAATTAACTATACCAACACCCTATTTATTCTTTTATTATATCCATCCATTTTTAATCTGGAGAAACAATGAGATTTTTAACCACTTTACTTAGCGCATTCTTAGTAATCTGCATGCCTGCATTTGCTGATGACTTAGAGAACTCTCTCATGGAATTAAATGAGAAAAAGAAGGAAATGATCGCTAATTCGATGGAATTTACAGGCAATCAGAGCGAAGTATTTTGGGCGGTATATTCAGACTATGAGAAAGAATTAGATAGCATCATAAAAGATGAGTATGAACTAATTCAAAAATATAATTCAAAATATAAAGATAATACTATCTCAGAACAAAGTGCATCAAATATGCTTGCAAATATTTTTAGAATTCAAGGCAGAGAATTACAAATTAAACAGATTTATCTAGGAAAATTCCAAGAAGTACTCCCTAAAAATCAAGTATTAAGATTTTACCAAATAGACAATAAGGTTGACGCACTTATTGGTTATGACCTTGCCAAGTTATTACCAATTGTTGGCGCAGAGATATAAATTTAAAATTTTTCAAGAATAGGCTAGTATTTAACTCTTACTAGCCTAACTAATTCAATCTATTTTCACTTCACGCAGTTCTTTAGCCGCATCTTCAGGACTGACCGTACTGACAAACAAACCTGATCCTAATTCAAAGCCTGTTGGAATGCTGGTGCGTGGACAAATCTCTAAATGCCATTGATAACTAGCAGCATGTTTTTTAAATTCATCTCCATGTGGAATTGAATGCAAAAAATAGTTGTATTGTGCACCACCAATAACCTTGTTTAAGCGTAACATCGTACGCTTAAGTAGTCCTGCAAAGTCCTCTAAATCTTCATCGCTACACTCTAAATAATCGGCTTGTGAAAATAATGGATAGATTTGGACTTCCCACTCAAAACGACTAGCAAAAGGCTTAATTGCAATAAACCGTTTGGTTTTTTCGATTACATACTGTCCAACATCAATTTTACGCCGCACTTCTCCTGACTCACGATCATAAATTGTAGCTTCAAAAGTAAGTGCCTCATCTACAAGATGGGAAAATATATTTTGATTATATTTTTCATAATGTGCAAATGAATGCTGTAACTCAGTCGCCACATTTTCCGGCACAACAGGCATTGCAACAATTTGGCTATGAGTATGCGCAATACTCGCTCCTGCTGCCGGACCAAAATTTTTAAACACTAATACATATTTAATACGTGAATCACTACTATATAGTATTTGCATGCGATCACGATAAGTTTTGAATAAAGCATATAAGTGATCTTGAGACATTTGGTCCACATGTATAGAATGATTGTCGTGATCGATGACTACTTCATGACGACCATACCCATCGATAACATGCTGCAAACCAAAACTTAGATTTTTAGATATTTGTCGATCACTTAATACTGGAAACAAATTTTCTACAATTCTGATGCTCCATTCATCTTCATTTGGCCAACTACTTATTGTTGGTGGCGTTTTATCTTCATTGCCTTTGCAAAATGGGCACTTCTCAACTCTGGATTCACTACTCGTCTCAAAAGGCTTTTCATCTTTTCTTGGCCGCAGACCACGTGCCGTTGAAACCAGCACTGACTCAGTAGGGACTATTGGGTTTATACGAATCTCTCGTAATTCATTATTAGCTGGATCTTCCATTATTTAAGTTAACTATTCGTTTCTCTATGAATTAAATTATATTACTAAGGTATCGCAAAGAAATTCAAAAAGCCAAGAAGACTAATCAATGATTCGATAAGTAATACCCACATTCAGTTTAATCGTACTTACCTACTTCTCTGATAATCCACCTTATCAGACACTTGAGTATGCAATTTCTTGCATAATTATTGAATTCGATGCTAAAACATGTTGAATACTTAATAATTACCTCTTTTTATACTCAAGGCACCTAGAAATGCATGGGCTAAATGACCTCAAAGTCTTAATTAAATCAAAAACTCCGATTGTGGTCATAGAAACCCATGATGAAGCCCAAGTGCTGAAGTTATTTACTCAATTAGTAGTTGAGTTTCCAAGTCAACTATATAAGTGGGCAGTAACGGAAGGGTTACAAAGAATAGATATACAGGACATGCACCCGCAAGCTTTTAATAAGGAGCCACTAGAGGCATTACGACATATTCGTAGCGGATCTAAGTCTGGTATTTATCTATTCATGGATTTTCATCCCTATATAGAAGATCCATTTAATATACGCACCATTAAAGAAATCGCCTTACAGTATGACGAAAACCCCAATACATTGGTATTTGTTAGTCATGACTTAAAGATACCTGCTGAGCTAGAAAAATTTGTTGCACATTTTGAATTACGTCTACCGACCACCAAAGAGCTCTCAAATATCATTATTCAAGAAGCCATTCGTTGGCAAAGCAAAAATAATAATCATCAGGTTATTCAAGATAACGACGTAGTTGAGTTGTTAGCACGAAATCTGACTGGCCTACCTGAACAAGATGTACGAAGACTAGCACGTAGTGCTATTGCTGAAGACGGAGCCCTAACTATCTCTGACCTACCTGAGATCATGTCAGCAAAATATCGTCTATTGAGCAAAGACAATGGCTTATCTTTTGAATATGACACTGCAAAGTTCTCAGATGTTGCAGGTATGAAGAAATTAAAGACATGGTTAGCACATCGAAAAGAAATTTTTATCTCTGAGAATCCACCTAAAGGATTAGATCGACCAAAAGGAGTTCTACTCATAGGAGTACAGGGTAGCGGTAAAAGCCTCACTGCCAAAGCCATCGCTGGCGTATGGGGGTTACCTTTGTTAAGGCTAGATATGGGCAGCCTGTTCAATAAATTTATCGGTGAAACAGAAAAAAATCTTCGTGAGGCGATTAAAACAGCTGAAGTAATGTCACCTTGTGTCTTATGGATTGACGAGATTGAAAAAGGTATAAGCTCTGGTGATGATACTACCGGTACAAGTGATCGAGTATTAGGCACAATTTTAACTTGGATGGCAGAACGCAAGCATCCCGTATTTTTGGCTATAACTGCAAATAATATTGAAGCCCTGCCTCCAGAACTTATACGTAAAGGCCGATTAGATGAAATCTTTTTCGTAGACTTGCCTGATCAAGAAACGAGAAAAGAAATATTCCGAATTCATTTAAACAAACGTGATGTATCTGAAGATAAGTTTGATTTGGATAGACTTTCGCTGATTAGCAAAGGGTTCTCAGGAGCTGAAATTGAACAGGCTGTCGTATCTTCACTTTATGCTGCTCATGCTGAAGGATCACCATTAAAACAAATTCAATTATTAGAAGAACTATTAAGCACTAAACCACTTTCTGTAGTGATGGCTGAAAAAGTAGAAAAGCTAAGGCATTGGGCTAGCTCACGTACAGTTAATGCGAACTAACAGACTTTTATTTTGAATGCTAATTTGTAGCGATTAGTTAAATTCACAGCCTTTATAAAAACCAACTGCTCCTGTTGTAAAGGACTGCAAGTTACTTGATACATTTTGTGCAAAATGAATTACATTTAAGTAGTTGCCATCCACTGAAAAGAGTAATTCCCTTTTCTCTTGATTGTCATCCCATTTAACAAATGTATTAACAAGTAGT
>CALAJL010000029.1 GCA_937922735.1 uncultured Gammaproteobacteria bacterium
CTTGAAAAATAATGCCCTATTAAGGCCATTGGGAGATGTTATATATTTTATGACTCCATACGTGATTACACCCGAAGAAATTAAAATGTTGGTAGATGTAGCAGAGCAGGGGATTGAGCTGGCGATTGCAAAGTGATTATATGTAATTTGTTGTCTGGGTAATAATTATTAAATTTAGCTACAAATGCATAGTTTAATTGCAGCTATAGTTGTGCAAGAAATCGTTGTCGTAGTATAAAAAAGTAACTTAACAGGAGTTAAAAAAAGTGAATGTAATCGCCATACTGATATTAGCTGGCATTGTATTTTATGTTCTTTCTTTAATAGGTCGAGCTATCATGAGGTTCGCGCGAAAACATACTACATTGAAAACGGCCAATTATATTCAGTGGTCACTGTATGGCTTAGTAGTATTAAGCATACCCGTTATCATGGCACTGCTCGCATATTACAACTAGATACATCAATAACGAATATTTTAAAACTCTGAAGTGTTATGTCCGCTTTCGGCCAATAGCGGACATTAAGTGATTAAGCCAATCTATCATTAATTTTACATTACCCATATTAACTCTCTGTTTTTTAGAGTTTGGTGCAAGAGTATATTTTTAAGCATCCAAATCTCATTGGACTATTATGACCGCTTAATGACCCAAAGCTTCCGCATACCAGTCCAGTCAAATCAGTTATGTATTAATAGGATATTAAGCGTATAATCGCGCTTTCTAGGAACTTCGTTCCGATCCTCTCTCGAGTTTAACCTCTCGCCAGTTCATCGGTAAATTTTAAATTCATACCCTTAGCTTGATGCTATTGGGAGCAGATATGCACGACTTGATTCTCAAGTTGCCAGCGCGTGCGTGCGCTCAATAAACTTAGAGCACTACATATGACTGAAAAAGAGAAACAATTGATGGATCAGTTTGATATTACCTATGAAACGTTAACAATCTTTAATTTTCGTGGATATAGATATGAACGATTGAATGATGCACTTGCCTACGCTAAGAATGAGTTGGCTGTTAATTTAAAACTACAAGATAGCAAATCAATAAAATGAATAACTTGGGTGATCGATCCTATCCGTCAATTAGTCACTATGACTGAGGACGAAACAGTGTCTCAAGAGTTACAACCTCCTATTCTTTTCTATGTAAAAGACCTTCCCAATTTGTGCTCGCTTGCAGGATTAGCGTGCACAGTATTAGCTATTTATTTCGGTATCTTGGGCATTTATTACGCAACAATGATAGGCATGGTTTGGGCCGTCGCCTTTGACTGGGCAGATGGGCTAATTGCACGAAATATGAAAGGGCGATCTGGTAACGATAGTATTTTTGGTGGGCAACTTGATGTATTAATCGATATTGTGAGCTACGGGGTCGCTCCAGCGATTCTTCTTCTGAGCTATGGAAAGTTCGAGCCTATATTTTTAGTGGGGGCTTTTATAATGCTCGTCGCCAGTGCATTACGACTAAGCTATTTCAGCACATATGGCCTTACTGATGGGTCGAAATATACGGGACTAGCCCTAGATAACAATAATCTAGTACTCGTTTTTATATTTTTATTTGAAAGTATTTTTAATCAGGGAATATTTTCAGTCATTCTATATGTTAGTTGCCTAGCGCTTGCGTCATTGAATGTATCTCAATTAAAAACACCAAAGCTTTCTGGACATCCGATTAACGTCTATCTTCTCGCTGTATATACGCTTGTAATAACGGGCGTTTATGGCTGGAAACTTTTATAAAAAGCAACTAAGTCGACGAAACAAAATAATGAAAAATTACTTTAATATAGGAACTATATAACATAATGATTGTTTATACAGTTGGCACATTCGACTTATTGCATGTTGGACATCTTGCATTACTAGAACAATGCAAAGCATTAGGCGATGTCGTGGCAGTTGGTGTTGCTTCTGATAGTGTAGTGAATTCTTACAAACCTAATATTCCTGTTATTCCACTCGATCAAAGAGAGGAAATGCTGAAAGCTTTAAGCTGTGTCGATATTGTGCGTCCTTACTATGAACTTGAATATGTATCAGCTTGCAGGGAATTGAATGCCGATATTTTCGTGGTGGGAGAAGATTGGGGGAATAAGCCCCATAATATCGATGTGGAGTCTTATTTAAATACAAATGGGAAAAAGATTATTCAAGTTGACTATAATCCTCGCACTTCATCAACTTCAATAAAAAATGATGTCGTCGCCCAAAATTCGATGCTGATACCTGATGCAAGTCGTTCGACAAAATGGATAGATGCCCAATAACATTAAAAACGATACATTTGTTATGAATACGTGCAGAATTTCAATAGCTATCTCATCACCATTCTGAGTGTGTGTTTTCGGCCAATAGTGACCACATGGAAGTGCGATTCATATTCGCCCTTCCATGGGCCCACACCTTGGGTCGTAAACGGACATCAAATTACGATAAATATGTGATTCGAACCTTGACTCCTCATGATATTAAATTCTAAACATCTACTAAATGGCTAATGGGCTGTTAACGGACAAATGCCTTAGAAAGCGTCTCATGGAAAGATATTAATATTTATAAATTGCATTCCAATTGAGATATTTTCTAGCTTAAAATTAAAGCAGAATATCAATATATTGGCTAATTTAAGTATGTATACCTGTAGTACTTTTTTGAGGTAAAACAGCTATGAATATTAAAAAGTCTAATAAGAATGCTTTCAATAAACTCATTGAAAAAGCATGTGAAGGTACTGATGTCAGCTCCAAAGAGCTGTATCGTGAAATTATTAATAATGGTTATGGTAATTTTAAGGAATTAGAGCTTTCACTAGAAGACCTAAAAGTAATTGTCGCGGATATTTCCGAAAGCAAAGAATCTATCGTCACGCATATTCAAACAAAAACACAAAGGACAGACGTAGATAATCCATATTAGAAGTAAAAGAGTGCATGTGCATTAATGCAGGCGCAAACAGTCGTTGGTCTCATTTAAGATATAAGCAGCCAAATCATTCCATTTTCATTCTTACGACAGGTCTTTTCTCAGAGGTCCATTGGTGCATTGAGCCATCATATAGTTTTGCACTTTCATGGCCTAGTAATGCATGCATAACAAACCAACCTCCTGATGCCAAATGTCCACTGTTACAGTACGTAATGCTGCTTTGATCAGGCTTAATATTCAAAGCATTGGTTACTTCAAGTAACTCTGCTGCAGATAAAAATTTCACAGGCATTTTCCTGGTAACCATTAGTTCGACAGGGTAGAACTTAGCGCTTTGAATATGTCCTGTATCACTTACTTTTGAACTTTTGCTTGTACCTAGGTATTGGCTGATTGTGCGTGCATCGATAAGTTGTGTGTTCTCATCATCAATTGCACTTGCCACATCATGGCTATCAGCCAACAATTCATTATGTTCGCCTTTTGCTAGCCAGTTTCCTTTTGTGGGTTTGCTTGGTGTAATAGAAATCTCACGTCCTTCAGTTAACCACTGAGCCGTTCCACCATTCAGTATAGAAACTTCATTTTGACCAAAATATTTAAGTTGCCAGTAAACGCGTGAAGCCATGGTGATGTCAAAGTCATTTGCAGCATTGGTTACTATGACAATAAAGCTGTCTTGATTGGCACCGGCTTGCTGCATAAGCGATTCAAATGCACTTTTAGTGGGCAACATATGTTTGATGGTTGCTCCATCTATTATTTGATCTCCTCGCAAAGGTTTATATTCAATATAGTTTGCAGTAGGGATATGGCCGCCAACCTTCAATAATTTTTTCTTGCCGGTTTTTTTGTCTGTATTGAAAACGGGCTCTGAGATAAAGCTTTTTTTGTGGTCTCGTACATCAAGAATAAACACATCATTAAGATGATTCGCTAACCAGCTTGTTTCTACTAAAGGCTTTGGTAGTGGTTCTTTTATATCGGCCAATACAATTTGGCCAGTTGAAAATAGCCCAATAAAACATGTAAAAAATAAAGATGAAATTCTCATTTATCTTGCCTCAGTTAGATTTGTAATGGTTTATAGATTAAATTAATAATATTACTTTGAGCATTCGTTATTTGCTCTATTGACCAGGAGTTTTAATTACCACTTCAACACGTCGATTTAGGCTTCTGCCTGCGTTGGTGGTGTTGGTAGCGACTGGAACCTCTTCACCAAATCCACGTGTTTCAATGCGGGCAGCGTCTATATCGCGTGTGATTAAATATTCTTTTACAGTTTCAGCACGCATTAAGGATAAACGTTTATTAACTTCAGGATTACCGATACTGTCTGTGTGACCTTCAATAATTATTTCTCGTTGCGAATTGCCCTGCAAATATTGCACAAGGGGGTCGAGTCTTCTTTGTGATGCAGGTTTTAGATTTGCACCACCTGAATTAAATAATAAATCATTGATGACTAATATCGTGCCGCGGCTGGTTTCTTCTGCTTTATATTGTCCCAATGCTTGTTCGAGTTGTTGGATTCGTTGTTGGGCTTTACGAGTTTCAGAAGTAGCGCGCGACGATTCATTGCGACGTGCGTGTGCAATCATTTCTAGTTGTTGTTGTTTTAAATTTGCAAGCTCTTGTTCTTGTTGATGTTTAATAAATAACTCTTGAGCGATTTGCTGTTTGCGTATGGCCAGGTAAATATGGTGATCGGCGGTTGATGTATCATTTTCACTTAACGCAGATTCAGCTTTTTTAAGTTGTTCATTTGCCTCATAAAGCGTAACCGAGGCCACTTCATTAATATTTGGTTGGTTTTTGGTAGCCTCTAATTTTGCTTTAGCGTCTTCCAATGGCGAATAAGATTTAGGTGCGCTAGCACAACTGCACATTAAGACTGCAAGTAATATTGCTAGGTTTGTTTTAATCATAATTATATCTGTTATGTTTTTGCTAATTATATTTGGCTAATTATTTGAGGGGGCTTAGTTGCACAGGTTCACGCCATTTTAATTCTTCATTTAAGTTAGAAATACTATCTTCAATTTGTTTAACTTCTTGATCTACATTCATACGTTGAGTTCTTATTTGTATTAATTCAACGTCTACAAGTATTTGCTGTGCGAGCTGTTCAGCTTCTATATGTTGTTTTTCCGCTGCAAATACATGTGCTTTTTTCAGTTTATTCTTGGCTGCCGTCACATCATCATTCAAATATTTTCGATAATTGTTGTGATCAATGCTTGAGACTGCCACTTTGGATTGAGGAAGGGTTGTTGATGGAGGTGTAGAGGCACAGGCAAATAGCAAGCTTATGAGTGCTAGACAGAGGGCAATAGAGGCGTATTCAGAATTTAGCATCATCAAAGCGTTATTTGGCGCGTTTTTAGGTCTTTTAGTCATTAGGGTTTCCATGCATTTGAACGGATTTGTTTTACTTCGATCCAATAGCTAACTATAGTTTAAATAATAAGCGCAATTAATTTGATTTTGCAAAAAAATATATGAAATATTTCTATTCTTTATTTGGTGTATGCCTTCTGTTCAGCTCTTTGCAGCTTCATGCAGAACGTTATCAGTTGCCTAAAAATGGCGATTCAATCGTTGGCCAAATGACCATGATTACAACAAAAGATTCTGACACCTTTGTTGAGCTAGCAAGACGTTATGGTTTAGGTTTTCAAGAGTTGGTATTGGCAAATCCAAATGTAGATCCTTGGTTACCTGGAGAAGGTACACAAGTAGTTATACCGACACGCTATATTTTACCAAATATAAAGCGTGAAGGTTTGATCTTAAATTTAGCTGAAATGCGCGTGTATTATTTCCCTAAAGAATCTCCAGAGTACGTGCATACCTACCCAATTAGTATTGGCAAACAAGGTTGGGATACGCCTAATACTGAAACAACAATTATTGGAATGAGGAAGAATCCCACCTGGACACCACCAGAATCGATAAGAAAAGAACATGAAGAAAAGAATGATCCACTGCCTGCAACGGTACCTCCCGGACCCGATAATCCACTAGGTAAATATGCGATTCGACTGGGTTTGCCGGGTTATCTCATTCATGGCACGAATAACCCGCGCGGGATAGGAATGCGCGTCACTCATGGGTGTGTAAGACTCCATCCCGATGACATTAAAGATCTTTATTCAAGGGTTTCCGTGCGTACTCCGGTGACAATTATTAATCAGCCTTATAAGGTAGCGTGGAGTGATGGAAAGCTATATGCAGAAATGCATCCTAGTGAAGGGGATGAGTCCGGGACAAATTCTAGGAATTTAACACAGTTTGTACAGGCTATTATTGGCGCGACGAAGACTAAAAAAGGCTATAAAGTTAATTGGGAACTGGCTAATCAGTTAGCCAAGAATAAAACTGGTTTGCCAACTTCAGTCGGGACTAAGATTGAGTGATTGCTAAATGAGAAGTCTTTAAACACAAAAAAGGGCCCATAAAGGGCCCTTTTTATTATTACCCTCAAAAGAGAGTAATACGTATGCAGCTCTTACTTAGAACTCATAGAACCGTCAAACATGCGGCCCATGCGACGTGAATTCGCATCACAGCAAGCTTGTGCAGCATTTGCAGCATCTTGAGCAGCTAGTGCCATATCTTTAGCAGTAGCAGCATCATGAGCAGCTGTGTTAGCTGTGCGTAAAGCTTCTTCAGCAACTGAGCGAAGCTCAGCCATTGGGTCTACGCTCTCTTCAGCCATTGTCTCAGTTGTTTGACAACCGGTTGAGAAGATTGCAGCAAATCCAATTGCAGCAGGGATTAGAAGTTTCTTAGTTAGCATATTATTAACTCCGAAGTTATTTTAATTGATAATCGTACGATTGATTAATTTAGTGTTAGTCACGTACCACCCAACTTCCCAGGTGGATACGAAAGATAATAACTTATCCATCGCTGCGACAGAACGCCAGTATTGTATGTAAAAACGTTACATTTACCAAGTTTATTCTTCCCAAAGCCTTGGTTTTACTGGTTAGAGGTTGAATAATACAACTATTACAGCTTATTAGAACAATGAATAAGTTATTGCATAGAGTGGCATTTGATTTTGATTAAGGTTTATTTGTCGACAAAAACTTATATATCAATTTTCTTGTTTGATAATAACTTTAATCTGTAATCCTCGCCTTAGTTGCGTTAGACTAATTCAGTGAGCATATGTAAGACCTTGTAAAACAAGGTATTATTATCTTTAGAATGACAATTAAATTTGTCACTATATAACTATAATTATGATTGAATTAAAGAGGGATCGATGAATCAAAGTGCTGCTTCTGATGAAGAGCGACGAGGAACAAGTCGCAAAAATTCACCATCAAATCTACGTTTATATTGCCCGCAACTAAATCTGACTCGCTGTCGCCCAATTAATCTAAGTACTCGTGGAGCTTATCTAGATAACGTCCCCGATCATGCTTATGTGGGAAGAAGAGTGCAGTTAGTGTTTTCTGTTGCAGAGGAGAACGCAATAAGATTGATTCGTGTGTGGGCGGTAGTCGTACATCTTTCAAATGAAGGAATAGGCTTCGGATTTACACATAAATATCGTACACCACAACCTATAAAGCAATAGAGTAAGTCTTTGTAAATCCATGATAATTATGGGGAATATTTAACTAATCTTTAGCTAATTTCTGTAAGGTCAGGAGTATTATTAGGTCACAGGTTGATCTAATTCACTTTTTGCAATGACCTCACTCCCTATACTGTTGCCATTGAAATTGAATAGATAGCATTCATCAATGGAAAGTGCAGAAGTAGCATCAAAAGTATACATTCAACGTGGTCATGACCGTCGAATGGTATCTACATCAATACAATTTCCGCTTCTTGATAGCGACTTTAATATTGTTCGTAAAGATCGTCGCCGGGTTAAAGATCGTCGTAAAAGCAATCTCAAACTTATTTGGCAAGAAAACCAACCTATTCGTAATGCAACTGAGTTAACGATAGAGTTTGCTGGCCAACGCTATTATTTTGATACTAATTTGAAGCAGTTTAGTTTGGGGCGCTCATATAAATGTGAACTCCGGGTCACAAATAACTTTGTCTCTAAGTACCATGCCATCATCTCCTATCAAAATGGCGAATTCGTGCTTCAAGATGAGAGTCTTAATGGGACGTTTATTGAAGCGGAAGATCTAGGCAAAATACGTATTAAAGATCAAAAAGCATATATATATGGCAATGGAGTTATTAGTTTAGGTAAGCCTATAGAGCATGCTGAAAACGACTGCATAACATTTCACTGTCACTAGATTAAAACATCTAGAATATTCCTTAAGAATATCTTTATAAAAGTTGTTTTTTGAATTTGCACTAATCCTGTGCAATATTATTTCATCGTAGTCAATTCTATAAAGCATTATTGTTAGAACAATTAGAGGTATTACCGCTAATGGTAGATGCTTCTGTAGAATATGTTTAGTGTTTGACTATTAACATCAAGACACCAACTAGTAGTACAACTAAAGCAAAAAGAAGGTTGATAGATAGCAACATGGGCCAATCTTTTATTGTTATGGTTTTTATTATTATTGTGTATCGATTGTATGCTGTTATATCGTTCAAATAAATAAATTTAAAACAACAATTATTATGCGGATATAAGTCGTGACTAAGTTTGATGAACCCATAAATAATCTATTGTTAGAAGCGGGCGTTACGTTAAATGGCTCACAAGATTGGGATATTAAGGTTCATGATGAGCGTTTTTATCGACGTGTATTAGCAGAAGGCCCATTAGGGTTGGGCGAGTCTTATATGGAAGGCTGGTGGGATGCTAAGGCTCTTGATCAATTATTTTACAGACTTCTTAGCACTAATATAGAACATAAAGTTAAGTCTAATCTCAACCTGTGGACAGCATTACATTCAAAAGTATTCAACTTACAAAGTATTCGTCGTGCCTTTCATGTGGGTGAACAACATTATGATACTGGTAACGATTTATTTGCATGTATGCTTGATAAGCGTCTTACCTATACTTGTGGTTATTGGAAAAATGCTACCACCCTTGATCAAGCACAAGAAGATAAATTAGATCTGGTATGTCGTAAAATCGGCTTACAAAAAAATCAACGTATATTAGATATTGGTTGTGGCTGGGGAAGCTTTATTAAATTTGCAGCTGAACATTATGGTGTTCGAGCGGTTGGTGTAACAGTCTCTAAAGAACAAGCAGAGCATATCAAGTTAAATTCTACTAATTTACCAATTGAAGTGCGCTTGCAAGATTATCGCGAGTTAAATGAAAAATTTGATCATATTGTCTCGTTAGGTATGTTTGAGCATGTAGGCCCAAAAAACCATAAGACTTACATGAAAGTGGTGTCGCGTTGTTTGAATGAAGATGGACTTTTTCTATTGCACACGATCGGTTCAAATTATACGCGTCATAATCCTGACCCTTGGTTTAACAAATATATATTTCCTAATGGAGTGCTTCCTTCTTTAAAAGATATTAGTATAGCTATTGAAAAATCATTTGTTTTAGAGGACTTCCATAATTTTGGTGTAGATTATGATAAGACCTTGATGGCATGGTTTGATAATTTTGATTCAAACTGGGATAAATTGTCTAAAAGATATAGCAATAGTTTTTATAGAATGTGGAAGTACTACTTGCTATGTTGTGCAGGTGCATTTCGCGCAAGAAACTTACAGCTTTGGCAAATAATCCTTAGTAAACAAGGAGTAAATGGTGGTTATGTTCCTGTTAGGTGATCTCTGTTTAGCACATTTATATTCACGCTTAATAACCATTTTATATAAGTAATGGCGCGTTTCATTTCTATTTCAAAAGCCGCCATGTTTGCTAATGTTCAGATAAAAGATATACAAGAAAAAATAAATAACAATCAACTTGTAACCACACGTGGAAAAATTCACATTGAAGATTTACTTGAATGTTACCCTCAGGCTGATGTAGAACAAGCCGATATGCTTTCATTAGTTGAAAAAATTAAAGAACAATCGTTTGAAAGTGGTGCAGCAAAACAGCATGGTGAAGTGACGTTTGCTTCACTTAAGCATGATTTGCATAAATGTAAAACAAATGCTGAATATTATCGACAGCGTTCAATAAAGTTTGAAGAGTTGATATCGTATATACGTGAAAATTTGCACGATACTGATGTTAAAGGGACTGGTGAGCAACGTATTCAGAGTTTGAAACAATGGATAGATAGCCGTTTGGCAGAAATTCAACGCAATGAATAAATATTATCTTGGTAAGCTTTTGTGGTTGCTATTTATTGTTTGGTAATTTCTTCACTTTCAATTATAGATTTATCTTTTTTAAAAAGATTAAATAAATCAATACCAAAATAACTTAGGCAGCTAAGTAATAGTGTGCTAGCTGCTAATTCATCAAGATTGCCTATTAAAGGTAAATTGTCTGGGATGAGCTCAAAGATTCCAGCGGTGGGATTAATGATATACAAGATAGACAGTAAGCCGAGAATTCCAATAATTATACTTTTCATATATATGTTCCTTGTATATGTTCCTTGGCTAATGTTGTTTGAGCAATGAGCAAACCTCCTTGTTCGCTCAGATGTGGTGCTAATTAGTCAAGTACAAAGGTAATTTTAAGTACTACTCTATGTTCTGTAACCTTGCCACCTTTAACGGAAACTTGATGGTCTTTAACCCAAGCACTTTTAATTCCATTTAGTGTTTTGTTGGCTCTTTCGATGCCTGTTTCGATTGCATCTTCGTAACTTTTTGTTGATGAGGAACTAATTTCCGTAATTTTTGCGACCGTCATGATTGAGGTTCTCCTGAAAGGTTAATGGATACTTAATAATATAATAATTCAAGCTTACCTTACTTGTTAAAAAAATGTAATCTTCAAGTATATTCAGACACCCTTAATTAACACATAACAATTATGTTTTAGGTTGATCATTATGCAAGCTATTTCACGACCTCATTTAGAACGCTTATTGCAAGCGGTCTCAGATATGCCAGCTTTACACACAGCAGTAGTTCATCCAGTTGGTGAGTCTTCACTTTTGGGAGCGGTTGAAGCCGCTAAGGATGGATTAATTGAACCAATATTTATTGGTCCAAAACAGCGTATCTTAGATAAAGCTTCTGAGGCCGACATTGATATTCAAGGCATTGAAATAATTTCAACTGAGCATAGTCATGAGTCAGCTAAAGTTGCCGTAGAAATGGCAAGAGATGGAAAAGCCTCGGCAATCATGAAGGGTAAGATTCATACAGATGAACTAATGAGTGCAGTGGTCAGTAGAGAAGGTGGATTGCGAACTGGCAGGAGAATGAGCCATGTTTTTGCATTTGATGTTCCGACCTATCCAAGGCCATTATTTATTACCGACGCTGCAATAAATATTGGCCCAGATCTTGAAACTAAAGCAGATATCATTCGCAATGTTATTGATCTTGCACATTTATTGGGAATTGAAACCCCACGAGTTGCCATTCTTTCTGCGGTAGAAACAGTTACTTCCAAGATTGAATCTACCTTGCATGCGGCAGCCTTATGCAAAATGGCTGATCGAGGGCAGATAAAAGGTGGTTTGTTGGACGGTCCGCTCGCTTTTGATAATGCAATATCAGAAGAGTCGGTAAAGATTAAAGGTATTGTGTCGGATGTGGCGGGTAAGGCTGAAGTGTTAGTAGTTCCAGATATTGAAGCGGGCAATATGTTGGCTAAACAATTGGAATATTTAGCAAATGCAGAAGGTGCCGGTATTGTATTAGGTGCAAAAGTTCCTGTGGTACTTCCAAGTAGAGCGGATGATGCGGTAAGTCGCTTAGCAGCATGCGCGCTTGCCGTGATGATTGCTAATAATTAATCAATAAGTAATAAAGTAAGCGATAACTATAATTATAAAAGTTAGGAATGGAAAATTTCTTAATCATCAATGCTGGTTCTTCAAGCGTAAAACTTTCGGTTTTTAACTCGTCGAATAAAAGTTTATCTCGTGTTATCAATGCGCGTGCAGTTAGGCTATTTAACGATGATGCACAGATCAGTATTTATGATCACAATAAAAAGTTATTGATTGAAAAAAATCTCGCTGAACTTGCGGTAGAACCACCTAATCATAAAGTAGCCATTGAGTTCTTTCTTGGCTGGTTATCACAACAAGCCGATATTAACTTAGTAGCCATTGGTCATCGAGTAGTACATGGTGGGCCAAAATACGCAAAGCCAGTAAAGATAAATGAAACGGTGCATGGAGAGTTATTAAGTTTTCAACCACTTGCGCCTTTGCATCAACAACATAATCTAGCACCCGTTGAAACCATAAAATCAATTTATCCAGATCTATTGCAAGTGGCGTGTTTTGATACTGCATTCCACCAGTCTATGCCTGTTATGGCAAAACGTTTTGCGTTACCTGAAAAATATTATAATGAAGGCGTTAGACGTTATGGATTTCATGGTTTGTCGTATGAATATATCGTCAATAGTTTAGATGCCTATAAAGACATCAAAAATAAAAAAATAGTCATTGCTCACTTAGGTAATGGTGCAAGTATGTGTGCAGTCCATGATAAAAAATCAGTTGCAACTACCATGAGCTTTACTCCATTAGATGGTTTGGTAATGGGTACGCGTTGTGGAGATTTAGATCCTGGTGTTGTATTGCATTTAATGAATCATTATTCGATGAGTGCAAAAGACATATCCGCATTGCTATATAAAAATTCTGGTTTGATTGGTCTGTCTGAAGAAACTAATAATATGCGTAAGTTGCTAGATTCAGATCAACCATCATCTCAGTTAGCAGTAGATATGTTTTGCTATCAAGTAAATCGACATTTAGGAGCTTTAGTTGCTCAGTTAGGGGGTATCGATCAACTTGTTTTCACTGCTGGAATAGGGGAAAACTCACCGATAATTCGTGAAAAAATATGTCGATTAGCTAACTGGCTAAATTTGTCATTAGATATGCAAGCAAATAAAGATAATCGTACTATGATAAATAACCAGGAAAGTCCTGTTGATATCTTTGTTATACCAACAAATGAAGCACTTATGATTGCACAACATACAATGCAAATTTATGAAAATTCTTAACGTAATTTGTGTATTTGATTATTTGTTTAATAGTGAAAAATATAATTTGCGTGTAAAATGGACTAATTGAAGTTCCTAAATAATAATAGGTGAATAAATGAATGTTTTAGATATGATTTTGCAATCCCAAAAAGGTGGTGCCCTAGATTCTTTAACCTCCATGTCTGGGCTACAGCCAAATCAAATGCAACAATTGTTAGGCCAGGTTTTGCCTGTGCTTGCAGGTGGCATTAAAAATGGAACTAACACACAAAGCGGTCTTGAAGGATTATTCGGGGCCTTAAATTCTGGTAAGCATGCTCGTTACTATGACCAGCCTGAAACATTAAGCAATCAAGATACTTTATTAGATGGTAATGGAATATTAGGCCATATTTTAGGTAATAAAGATGCAAGCCGTAGCCTTGCAGGTCATGCATCTGCTAAAACTGGTATAGATTCATCATTAATTAAAAAGATGTTACCCGTAATTGCGACGGTCGTAATGGGTGCCATGAATAAGCGCGCTGCATCAGATGGTTTATTGGGTGCACGTCAAGCCGCACCATCAAATGGAATGATGGATTTAGTAAGTGGTTTTCTTGATGTGGGTGGGGATGGTTCAATTGTCGATGACGTGTTGAGGATCGGCGCTAAAGCGCTCGTTCGATAATTTGTTCTTTGTTAACTTGCTTAGTACGTTATGTTGTCATAACTAAAGTTATCTATGAGAAGAAGTGCATATAGGTATGGTCGAGGCGGTAATCGACGTGGTGGAGCGATGCGTTTGTTACCGATCGTATTGTTTGGATTGTACTTGGCCTATTACTACTTCAGTAATCAAGAAGAAGTATCCATGACGGGCCGCAGTCAATTAATTGATATTTCTCATGAGCAAGAGATGGCATTAGGACTGCAAAGCTATCAACAATTATTATCTGAAGCGAATGTGTTACGGTCAGGCCAGTCGGTAGAGTTAGTAAGAGAAATTGGTTATAGGCTTGCAAAAGTGATTGATGATGATCCTGGATTTGAATGGGAATTCAATGTGATCGATTCTGAACAGGCAAATGCATTTGCGTTACCGGGAGGAAAGGTTGCGGTATACACTGGTATTCTGCCTATCGTAAAAAATGTAGATGGACTGAGTGCTGTCATGGGGCATGAGATTGCTCATGCTATTGCGAGGCACGGTGCTGAACGAATGGCGCATCAAAAACTTGTACAATATGGAAGTATGGCCGCAGGGATGGCGCTAGGCTCAATGGATGCAAGCACACAGAGGATGGTGATGGGTGCATTAGGAACAGGCGCGCAATATGGCATATTACTGCCATTCTCAAGAAAACATGAGTCTGAAGCAGACTATATGGGATTGATTTACCTAGCACGGGCTTGTTTTGATCCACGCGAAGCTCCAAAAATATGGGAAAGAATGGCTGAACATAGCCAAGGCCAACCTTCAGAATTTATGTCTACACATCCCAGTCATGAAACGCGAATTAATCTATTGAATGAATGGATGCCAGAAGCACTTGCCGTTAGAGAGAAATATTGCAGTTCATAACTATCTGGCCACAAATACATTTAAATGCATGAATCGTTAGTAAGACTTTTTGTTCGTGGGGCCTTGTCGTATAATATTGGTATAAAAAGTATTTCGGCCTAGCCTATGCGACATAGGAAGGCTTTATAGTAATAATAAATTAAATTAACTTTATTGGAGAAGTAGATGAAAATTAAGAAAATTTTCACAGCAGTTGCATCCATCACTATACTGGCGGGTTCGTATTCAGTATTTGCTGATGATCACGCAATGAAAGAGGCGGGTGAAGCAGCTGGCAAAATGGTAGATAAAGCCGGTGAAATGATGAAAGAAGCTGGTAGTGCTACTGCTTCTGTTGTTAAAAGTGTATCGAGTGATGCTTCAAATGCATTGCCAAATGCAAAAGCTGGTGAATGTTACGCAAAGGTAATCATTCCAGCAGAATATAAAACGGAGTCACAAACAGTAACAGTTAAAGATGCTTCATCTAAAATCGAAATTATTCCGGCTAAATATGAATGGGCCGAAGAAAAGGTTCTAATTAAAGAAGCTTCTAAAAAATTGATACCTGTTCCCGCTACTTATGAAACAGTAAGTGAAAAAGTATTAGTAACCCCAGCAGAAAAGATTTGGACGCGTGGTTCCGCTAAAAACGCAAGTCGCGCTAACGCATCCATAATTGCAGGTGCAGCAGCAAACGGCTTAAATCTTGCGGATGCTAAAGTAGGTGGCTGTTACGCTGAATATAATATTCCTGCTCAGTATAAAACTGAAACGCAGAAAGTGTTGAAGTCAGAAGCTTCAGCTAAGATCGATATCATCCCTGCAAAGTATGAATGGAAAGAAGAGAAGGTTCTAGTTAAAGAGGCTTCTGCTAAATTAATTGAAGTTCCTGCTATGTATGAAACAGTAACTGAAAAGGTTTTAGTTACTCCGGCAACTACAGAGTGGAAAAAAGGACGTGGTCCAGTTGAAAGATTGGATGGAAGCACTGGTGAAATCATGTGTTTGGTAGAGATACCAGCAGTTTATAACACTGTAAGTAAGCGCGTATTGAAAAGCCCATCTTCAACTAAGAAAGTTGAAATACCAGCAGAATACAAGGTAGAGAAAGTTCGTAAATTAGTTACAGCCTCTCAAGAAAAGAAAACAGAGATACCTGCAACATATGAAACTGTAACAAAACGTGTAAAAACTGCTGATGAAAAAGTGATGTGGGCATTGAAGGGAAGTAGTGCTGGCGGAAACGGTAAGGCAACTGGTTCAACTTTGTGTCTTAAAGAAGTACCAGCCGTATACAAAACAGTTAAGCAGAAGAAAGTAAAAACTCCTGCGTCTACTAAAGTTGTAGAAGTACCAGCAGAATATAAGGTGGTTAAAAAACGTAAGTTAGCTTCTCCTGCAACTGAAAAGAAAATCGAAATTCCTGCTAAAACTCAACTTGTTTCTAAGAAAGTTAAAGTTACTGAAGAGTCAATGCAATGGAGACCTGTATTATGTGAAACCAACATGACAGGGACGACCATTACGGATATACAGCGTGCTTTAGCGAAAGCTGGACATAATCCAGGTGCTATTGATGGTGTAATTGGCCGTCAAACTATGGTTGCCGTCGATGCATTCCAAAGAGCGAATGGTTTGCCACGCGGTGGTTTGACTATGCAAACATTGTCAAAATTAGGCATTAAGCTTTAATTTTTTAACAATATGAAAAAAGCCCCTTGGTTATCTAAGGGGCTTTTTTTTGTCTGCAATTTATTTTTTTAATATGGATGGATTATGTTTAAAGCAATAGAGTCTGAATTTTTAGTGCCTACAGATGGTAGTTTTACATTGTCTGGTTCATCAACAAAACCCCCTTCATCTTTTGATAATAATAAAGATTATAAGAAGAAGCTAAATAAAGTTATAGATAGTATTCAGGATTTACAAAAAATTCTCTATGCATACGATAAACACTCTGTATTGCTGATTTTTCAAGCAATGGATGCTGCAGGTAAGGATTCAACGATACGTGCCGTAATGTCTGGAATTAATCCCGCAGGATGTCAGGTATTTTCATTTAAAAAACCATCATCAAAAGAATTGGATCATGATTTCTTATGGCGGACTAATAAAAGTTTGCCTGAAAGAGGGCGTATTGGGATTTTTAATAGAAGTTATTATGAGGAAGTTTTGGTCGTACGTGTTCATCCTAAAATTTTAAGCTATCAAAATTTACCTGATAAGGTTGATCTTGATCATATTTGGAGTGAACGTTATGAATCAATTCAAGATTTAGAAAAACATTTAGCAAGAAACGGTACAGTGATATTGAAATTCTGGTTAAACGTTTCTAAAGATGAGCAAAAAAATCGTTTTATGAGCAGAATTGATAATCAAGAAAAACAATGGAAGTGGTCATCAGCAGATTTAAAAGAACGTGGTCATTGGGATGATTATATGAATGCGTATGAGGAAGCCTTAAAGAACACTTCGGCAACTTGGGCGCCGTGGTATGCAATACCCGCGGATGATAAACCATTTATGCGATATAGTGTGGCGAAAATTATTAAGCAAACTCTAGAGAGTTTAAACTTAAAATATCCAAGTTTGGATGAAGAAGAACGAGCTAAATTGAAAATAGCACGTGAACAATTAGAATCTGATTACTAACCAGGCGGCCAATTCAATCTCCTGCCAGCAAGTAAATGAATATGTAAATGAAATACAGTTTGACCTGCATCTTCACCATTATTGATGACTAGACGAAATGCATCTTTCACACCAAGAGTATTGGCAATTTCACCAGCTTTAAGCAATAGATGACCTAAGACATTGTGATCATCTTTAACAGCATCTGATACTTTGGGTATTGATTTTTTGGGGATAATTAGAATATGTATGGGTGCTTGTGGATTTACGTCCTTAAATGCCAAGCATAATTCATCTTCATAGATGATGTCTGCAGGTATTTCCTTGCGGATGATCTTATTGAAAATGGTTTCGCTCATATATTACTTCTTTATTAGGTTAAGAAATTTATTTTGTAACCATTGTAAGCGAGTGATTTGACGAATATTATTCTTTTCATTGTATATGATCATTCCATCTTTAACTTTGATTTCTAATTGAGTTGCCACGTCCATGCAAGACCAATTCTTACGATCTTGAATCATGCATTGATCATATGTGAGAGGTTCGGTTTGGTTGTCAAATTGAGCGATTACTTGATCAGAATATTCGCTAACAGTGAATGTCATTGTAGAATTGTCTGACCAAATACCTTTGCAAAAAGTATTTTCTAATATCATATTGTCACAAGTTTGTGTGTATACCTGAAATTGTTTACTGTAAGGGTTAAGATCTAATACCCATACTATGCAAGAAATGCCTATGAGCACGATAATGGTAAGAATGAAATCACTAAAGCTCATTGAATAACTACCTCGAAATCATGTGAGGTCAGTATAGCTAGAGCGAAGGAGGGATTAAAGGGTGTTATTTTTTCTTTAATCTAAAATTTTAACTACTTCTTATTAATGGCTATAAAATTAGATGGGTTCTAGAATAAACCGCCCATATCAAAGCGTAAGGAAAAGCCAACAGCATCTGAATCAACATCACCAACCGCAGGTACATAATGGATTTTTGCAGAGGTGCGTCCATTTTTTAATAGTATATAAGGCACTGCAGCTAAACGAGGTGAAAAGCCGCCATCATATCCAGTAACAATCCCGCCTAAGATTCCAAGCCCAAACCAGTCTGTGCCAATAGTACGTTCATGACCTACACCCCAGTAAGTACTAAATTTATCGATACTATTTTCAAAAAACCCGCCTGCCAGATAGTAGCCATCCATGTGATACTCTAACCCTGCACCTGGATTGAATTCGTTAAAATCATCGTCACTGTCTTCGCTTGGATGATATGAAGCGATGTTAATTTGTAAAAATAAACGCCCATCTTCAAGTATGGACTCGTTATTTTCAGAATAAAATTTCCCTTTTTTGGACTTACCGTGGTCGTCTGGTACTGAATACACATCTTCAGATTTGGCAATTTGTATATTTTCTAAAGCATTTTCAGCAAGTACTGAATTTGTTGAAATGCTTAAGCCTAATAATAATAAGATTAAGATATTTTTTATTAATGAATGGTATTTCATTTCCATATGATCCTAATTAGGAATAGCTATGTTTGTGCAGCTAAAACAATAATTTTTAGAGAATTTTTCTACGTCCTATTTGGACACAAAATATCTTCAGAGTGGCATCCTTACCGATAAAGGATGCGAAATATGGGGATGAAATGGCGGGTAATGATGGAATTTTATTGCAAGCACCCGTTCCAGTTATGCTGTCATGGGTGCTGGTTTAGGTGTGATTAATGCACTTAAGTATCTGTAATATATGAAATAATCATTGTTATGCGATCTCACTAGTACCCTCTATATAGATACACAAGATTCCCGCAATGATGGAGATAAAAGCGTAAGAAAATTCACCAAACACCAAATAGAATAAGCCAATAATTACTAATGATGCGCCTACAAAATAAAGTGGCACTCCTGGTACTAAATCTTTAGTTTTTTTATTTAATGCTGAGATTAATAGCTTAACGCCAGTAATCAGCAAGCTTGCAAAAAATACAGCCCAAACTATATGGAACAAAAACGAATTAGACATAAAGGAGAAGCCGTTTTCAAAAAGGGTATGATAAATTCCAGGTAGAATTCTGCTAAGCCAAAACATACCGATGGCCGCTGTACCGGTACATATAATTCCTGTTATAAATGTCATCCCACTAAATAATGAGCTTGCTTTTGGGTTTGTATCTTGCATAAATACTTGTCTAATGGTGAATCGCTGTTAGCTATTCTATCATTAGTTGCGGTTTATTGGCTTTAGATCGTATCCAATTTAATGATTTTAGTACTTTTGGAATGGAAACAAGTTTACGCTCAAATTTATACTTACCTGGGAAATTCATTAGGAAAAGCCCCATTAATATGGTCAATATTCCTTGACCTGGCAATACAAGCATTAATATCCCAAATAGTATAAAAATAAATCCAATTAGATTTTTAAGACCGGCTAATAATTGCGCAATGATAGGATAGTTGCTTTTTTTGCTGGCTCTAACTCTATAGTGTCCTGAAAAATAGTTTTCAGGCATATTGATTACCACAAAGGGGATTATCGCTAAGCTTATGATCAATAATCCTATTGATATCCAGGCAAGGACAAATAATTCATATTTATAGTTATTGAATACTTCTAGAATCATGAGAGCGACAGTATATTTCTGTGCTCAATTTATATGAAATACTTAATTATGGCTATAAATTACCAGACTCTTAGTTTTCTGATATAAAGGTTTACAGTTTTTAATGTTTCATTAGGTGTCATAGAAGAAAAAATGGATGATTCAGAATTGATTAAAATATCAACTAATTTTTCAGATGCATAACTCACTAAGTATTGCTTTAGTTCATATAAGGTAGGGGATTTCCCATTTTCGCACATATAAAGTGAAACCAAGATAGGCTCTATTTCTTGCATGAGAGAGTTTGAATTAGTAATTGTTAAGGTAGTAGACATGTGCGCTCCTGAGACTATGCTATGAAAAATATTTTATAAAATTAAAGATAATCAGGGTATGCCGTTGATGTCTTTCAATATTACCTATTGGCGTAAACCTATAAAAGAATCATGAATAAAATTAATATTATCTTTGTGGCTATCATGGCGCCAATGTCTTTGGCTGCGTGTGGCGCGTTAAGTTGGTACTCAATAGAACAATCTCCCGCAGAATCTGTTGCATATTTGCGTGATGGTGTTTTTATGAGTGGTGATTATATACGTAGCACACGTATTTCAGAAATAAATGGTAGTACAGATATAACTCGTGAAAATAAACTTATAAAAATTACAATTGGTAAGCACCAAATTAAAGTTTACTGTGAAGAAGCCGTTGGCGAGTTTAATTCTTTGGATTTTATTGGTGAAGAAAGAGTCTTAGAATTTCAGGCAGAAATACAACGCATGTATCATGTTCGTTGCAAGCCTTACACGCATTGGTGGATAGAAGATATTGAAAATGGGAAAGTCGTAGCAGGTGAGAAGTATATTTGAGTATTATTCTCAACGAATATCGTTCATCGCTAATGCAGGTTGATTTACAAGAGTAATTCTTTCAATTAAGTCTGCTAATGAAGTTTCAGATATTTCTTTAGTAAAAGCAGTGCGAAATGTTTTTAAAATACTTATACCTTCTACTCTGACATCCACCACTTTGGCAGTATCATTAGCCACTCTAAACACATAGTCTACTTGAAATGCTTTAGAGCCAATACGAGTATCAAGTTCTGTGCTCACAGTTTGATATAATTTTTCTTCAGTATTTTTATCAGGCATGACTGTAACGGTTGCATTGGAATACTCTGCTAAATGCGAACCATAGTTTCGAATTAACATTTGTTTGAATTCTATGATAAAAGCATTGCGTTGTTCTATAGTTGCTGTTTTCCAATGTTTAGCAAGAATATATTTACTCATTCTTTCTAAATCACAAATAGGTAAAATAATTTCATCAACGACATCATTTATTTTATTAGGATTACTTCTGATCTCGGTTGCATCTTCTTTAAGTGCACTAAGAACTTGTGCAGATGTCTGCTCAATTATTTGATGGGGTGTACTTTCTTCTGCGTGAAGCACTAGTGGTGCAAAACAAGTAATCAACAATGCTACTTTTGCAAGAAATAGAAATTTACTAAGCATTTGTGATCACCATTTAAAAATATGATGAATATTCTTGCCTATAAAACTATATTGCGATTAAAGAAGGGGATGGAAGGTCTAATATTGGGGTTGATATGTCAATTTATACCAGGCGGTAAGCATGGTATAAATGTTTATGTGAACGAGTTCTATTTTATTTTGTAAGCTAAAATAAAACTTTTTCGATAAATTTGTTTAATGAACATTAATTTTCAAACTACATATCTAGACTATTGACGATAGATTCTAGCTCATTAAGATTAACTTCTTTTCTTCCCATGACGATGAGCAGTTGAACAAATAATTGTGCGCCGAAGTTGCCGCGATTTATTTTAACTCTTAAGTTTTCAGGTGTTTGAGTAGTTCCAAGCGTTTTGAGCTTATTACTCAAATCAGAATATGTTATTCCAGTTGCTGCCATTTGAGATTTAATCAACCTCGAAACACCAATGGCCCACTTGGGATCATGACTATAGGTAGTTGATATTTTTTCCAATGGTTCCATACATAACGAATAAGTTACTGAAGTAAATATATATTAACATTAATTATTATATATTACTATTTGCCTTGATTTAAATGTAAATATATGTAAACATATCGTTACATAAAAAACGATATCATTACAAAGTTTTATTTAGGAGAGGCACATGCTTGAAATATTACCAGTAGCATTTTTAGTGTTGGCAGTACTTACCGTAGTCATGGCGGTAAAGCGTGTACCGCAAGGTTACGAATGGACGGTCGAACGTTTTGGTAAATTCAGAAGAACACTCCAACCAGGTTTGTCTTTCATTATTCCGTATATCGATATCGTTAGTAATAGAGTGAATATGAAAGAGCGTGTTCTGGACGTGCCTTCACAAGAAGTGATTACGTTGGATAATGCTGTAGTACGTGTTGATGGTGTCGTGTTTTATCAAGTTCTAGATCCAGTGAAATCATCCTACAACGTTAATAATTTGCAACGTGCGACACTTAACCTCACGATGACGAATATCCGTACGGTACTTGGTTCCATGTCATTAGATGAATCATTATCAAATCGAGACCAGATCAATGCCCAGTTGTTACATGTAGTGGATGAAGCTACTTCTCCGTGGGGCGTAAAAGTCACACGTATTGAAATTAAGGATATAGCACCACCTCAAGACCTAGTTGATTCAATGGCAAGACAGATGAAAGCTGAACGGGATAAACGTGCAGAAATATTAACTTCTGAAGGATATAAACAATCTGAAATTCTAAAAGCTGAAGGAGAGAAGCAAGCAGCTATTTTAGAGGCAGATGGCAGATTAGAAGCTGCAAAGCGTGACGCTGCGGCGCGTGAAGCATTAGCTAAAGCAGAAGCCAATGCAACTTCAATGGTTTCAGAGGCAATTGCCAGTGGAGATATCCAAGCAGTAAACTATTTTGTTGCTACAAAATATGTAGAGGCATTATCCACAATAGGTTCAGCAGATAATCAAAAGATTATAATGTTACCACTTGAAGCTTCTAGTTTAATGGGGTCAATAGCAGGGATATCAGAAATTGCAAAATCAGCTTTGTCAGATAAAACCTAACCCCATTTATGCTAATAGATTGTTAGTGAGGTGCTAAATTATGAATGACTTTGTTACAAATATAGAATACTGGCATTGGTGGATTGTTGCGATAGTGTGTTTATCGCTAGAAATATTTGTTCCAGGAGCAGTATTTATTTGGTTTAGTGCTTCTGCAGCAGCAATGGGCGTCATATTGTTATTGCTGCCGGATTTAACTTGGCAATGGCAAATAGCACTATTTGGATTTCTATCTGTGCTTTCTATTATAGGTTGGCGGTTGTATAGACAAAAAGTACCTGTCATTGATGCACATCCCACGCTAAATAAACGTGGTGAAGAACTGATAGGACGTGTATTCACACTTAGTGAACCCATTGTTAATAATTACGGAAAAATCCATGTGGATGACACATTATGGAAAGTATATGGCAATGACTGCGATGCTGGTAAAAAAGTTAAGGTAACATCCTTGAGTGGAACCATCTTAAATATTGAACATATTTGAAGTATAAATAGCGTATCAAAGTGTGATGCATTATGAGTTTTAAGTTTAGTGAAATATTTTTTTAAACTAACAGGCTAAGTTTGTAATTACTTATAATAAACACTTACTATCAGACAGTTATCTAATCTCTTAGATTAATTATAATCATATTTGTCTTCTCACTGCAGTATAAAATATTTTATAATGTATTGATTCTGTGTGTAATATTATTCACATTTTTTCAGGTTGCCGTTCGTAGGTAATTTCTAACCTCTCATCGCACGTTTTATTTAATTACATTTGTTTACCTTCAGTATTCGTACCTGGAGTTTGGAACAATGAAGCGGCAATATGTCGACCAATGATATTCACTAGGACGGTGGATATCAGTCACAATATTACGCCGTAACTATTAAAAATAATATTTAATATTTCATGTAAAGATTTAAGTCTTATTTTTATAGTTACATAGCATATTTCGTTTTTTTCTTTCTTATTCCAAGCAGTCCGGGAAGTGGCTGTCGATAAACTTTCGTTTACTTAACTATTTTAAGTTTTCGATAAAGAAGTTAATCGATATGAACGTTATAAATACGAGAGGTGCGAAAATGCATTTAAGTAGACACAAAATTATTAACGCATGTAGTGCGTTTATCTTTATATTAAGCGTTGCGAGCGTTTCGGTATCCATTGCGGGTCCACGTGAACAAGCTAAACGAATGCATGACCGCCTAACGGGTGTGCCTCCTACAGAAGAAGTGCTTGCACAAATGGCAGCATTGCTTCCAGCGCAGCCAATACAAGCTGCAGAGATTGCAATGAACAATCCTTCATTTATCAATAGCACAATAAAAGATTGGGCAACACCTTGGTTCAATGAAGATCAATCAGTTTACAGAGATCTCAATGATTCAACTGCTACGGTGATGGGCATGGTTCGTGATGATGTTCCATTTGACCAGATCTTATATGCAGATACAGTTTATATCGGTTCTGCAGATGCTACTAACGATGCGTACTCTGTTAGTGATAATGAACATTACGAAGATTTACAAAATCGTCGCAGAGATTTCAGCGATCCAGCTGTGCTGATCCCAATGACACAGTCATCATTAAACAATCAATTAAATGCAAGTCAAACCGCAGGTGTAATGACTACTCGTGGTTTTGCACAAGCATATTATTCAGCGGGAACCAACCGTGCTGCACTTCGATTTGCGACGCTTAATTTTATGTGTATGGACATGGAAAATTTCCGCGATAAGACAGCTTATCCGGATCGTGTTAGACAAGATGTAGATCGCTCACCTGGTGGCGATAGCAAAATATTCATGAATGATTGTCTTACCTGTCACGCTGGTATGGACGGTTTAGCAGGTGCATTTGCTTATTATGATTTCGCAGAAGTCGAAGATGAAGGTGAACGTCTCGTATATACAGATGGTGTAGTTCAACCTAAATACTTAAATGATGCAGGAGTTTTCCCAACCGGGTTCGCTACAACGGGCGATTCTTGGGTGAACTATTGGCGTTCAGGTCAAAACAGTTGGGTGGGGTGGAATGCTCCTAATAATGGAGTAGGTCGTGGCGCTAAAGAACTAGGAATGGAGCTGGCTCTTACACGACAGTTCTCAGAATGCCAAGTTAAA
>CALAJL010000030.1 GCA_937922735.1 uncultured Gammaproteobacteria bacterium
ATCACTTGCTTCAATGCCTTGGTTTTGTGGATCTTCACGCCATTTTTTAATATAGCCTTCTTTCCCACCCCATTCTTTAAGCAATGCTGATCTACGCATTTCTTCACTCGCTTTTTCTATTTCACAAAGCACAGAATAGAACGTAGGACTCGTTCCAAAATCGGTAAGCATCTCTGAATTTAGAGCGTTCACATTAACGCCGCCAGGTGTGTTACTACCCTTAAACTGCTTTTGAGTCGAACAGATACCATCTACGTGGCCTTCAACGATAACTAAATATGCAAAGGTTTCACCTCGGTCGTTATAGAGACGACATAAATCGCCATCTTCTAAGCCACGTGACTTAGCTTCCTTTGGATTTAACTCCACAGTAGGTCTAGACATCATGGCCTGCAAGCGAGGAACTGACTGGAATGAATCACCAATGAAGTAATGTGAAGCACTACTTAGTATTTGCAAAGGATAGTCTTTACGTTTTGGGTCTTCTTGACCTTCAATTTCAGGTACATATGAAGGTAGTGGATCAATACCTTCCTCTTTTAATGCTTCACACCATATATCAATTTTACCGGAAGGCGTTGGCCAACCATTCTTCATGAAGTTTCTACTTTCAGTACTGGTATTCGCGCGTACAAAACCTTTGTTTTCAAAGTCTTCGTATTTAATACCTTCCATTAGTAAATTAGACTCACCTTCATCACACAATACATCACGAATAATTTCTTCGTCTGTTTGTGTAAAGGCATTATCACCTTCTTCAACATAACCCATTTTCTTCGCTAACATGCGGAACATCTCTGAGTTTCGAACACTTTCACCCAAGGGTTCAATCACGGGTTTGTTCATAGTGAAGTACCAATTACCATACGTGGCGACCATATCCATGCGTTCTAACTGTGTATCAGCAGGAATGACGATATCAGCATAATTACAAGTATCCGTCCAAAACGTTTCATGAACGGCAACGAATAAATCATCACGCATGAAACCTTGTCGCACTGCATTAGTGTTTGGTGCGCAGTTTGCTGGGTCTGAGTTATATACAAAGATACTCTTTATAGGCGGATCTAGCTGCTCACCATCTGCTCCAATATTTTCTGACAATGCACGACCGATCTGCACCATATTCACTGCTCGTTTACGTGTGCCAAGGTCGGGCCGATGTAACTTATCGCTCATGCAACGGAACCACATCTCATTCAATGTACCAAAACTAACACCACCACACGCTTCTCGCCATGCACCAGTAATACATGGAAGTATCAATATCGAGCGACACATTTGTCCCGCATTTTGGTGACGATTTAAACCATAGTTAGCACGAATACAGGTTTTCTTAGAGGACGCATATTCCAATGCGAGTTTTTCAACATCTGCAGCTGGAACACCTGTAATTTGCTCCACCTTATCTAATGGGTAATCAGGTAATTTAGTTTCTAGTAATGCTTCCCAACCATTGGTTTGTTCTTTTAAAAATTCCAGATCATGTTTACCTGCATCAACAATAACTTTCATCATGCCTAATGCTAATGCTGCATCGGTACCAGGCTTAGGTTGTATATGCCAGTCAGCCATCATCGTAGTACGTGTTACCCGTGGATCAATTACGATCAATTTCATACCACGTTCTTTCGCTTCACGAATGAAAGGAATAGCATGAACACCCGTACTGACTAAGTTTGCCCCCCATAAAATCATTAAGTCCGCTTCTTGAGCCGCTTCATGCACAGACATATTTGCATGCGCCAAACCATAGGTATGTAGATCCGCCCACATGGCTGCATAAATACAAATTGATTGCACTAAGCCAGCGGCTTCCATCTTGTTCCAGAAGCGATAATCCATGGTCCAATAACCCACCATGCCCATGGTTCCTGAATAGGAATAAGGTTGTACCGCTGCACTTCCATGTTCACTTATAACGCTTTTGAAATTACCGGTAATAGTTTCTAACGCTTCATCCCAGCTGATACGTTCAAATTTGGCGCCTGGACCTTTTGGTCCTACACGTTTATGCGGGTAAAGCACGCGATTTTCGTTATAGACCAAATCAAGATAGTGGTTCACTTTGTTACATAAATATCCGCGTGTAATAGGGTGTGTAGGATCACCTTGAACACGTACCGCCTTACCTGTTGAATCATCTTTAGTTACCAACATGGAACATGAATCAGGGCAATCATGTGGGCAAGTAACGTGGTGAACGGAATGCCCTTCGGGCGCTTTAATTTTATCGGTCTGCATTATTTGAATCTCCTCACACTACTTCTCGGTCCACTACTTATTGTCATTGACTGAACGTTGGCTCATACCGAGCAGGTTGATGATGTGACACATATATAAGAGGTGTCACTTCTTTATTAATTTAACATTACTACAAGGCCCCATTGTCTACAATATGGGCCAACAATATAAACGAGGTATTATCATGTACTCGATAAACGCATACTTTTCTGGATAAACATTACACAAATCAAGGGATTTATTTGCGCATATAAAGTGCTCAAAAACAGTATGATAATTACACAGAATTCACCTACTTCGTAATCATCAAAAAGTTCTTAAAGAAGAGAGAGTTGCTCTTCATCCAACTGCTCTAATGACGTCAATTTTGACACCGAAACGCCCAATAAACGCACTTGTCTACCACTCACATTGGCTTTATCGAGCAAATCTTGTAATGGGCTCGTGATATCTTGCAGATTACTAATATCATTGCCTAGCGTGACTGAGCGGGTAAGCTGAACAAAATTATTAAATTTCACCTTTATCGTGATGGTACGTGCAGTCATGCGCTTAGTTTTTAAATCCAGCCAAACTTCTTCGGCAAGCTTTTCCAGTCTACTCAGCATTTCCATCTTATCACCTAGATCTTCATTATATGTTTTCTCAGATCCTATGGATTTACGTTGCCGATGACTAATGACCTTGCGATGGTCAACACCTCTGGCCGCATAAAAATAGTAGTCACTAACTTTACCAAAAATGGGTTTAAGCTCTTTTATATCCCATGACAGTAGATCCTCTCCACTATAAATACCTAAATCTTTCATTTTCCCTTCGGTAGCCGGCCCGATTCCATGGAATTTTCCAATCGGCAATTGCTTTACAAATTCAGGCCCTTGTTTTTCAGTAATCAGCGTTAAACCGTTAGGTTTATCCAGATCAGAAGCAATTTTAGCTAAAAATTTGTTGTACGAGATCCCAGCAGAAGCAGTGAGACCCGTAACATGTTTAATTTCATTTTTTATTGCTTTAGCAACAAGGGTTGGCGAACCAAAACTGCGTTTACTATGCGTGACATCTAAATAAGCTTCATCTAACGATAATGGTTCTACTAGATCTGTATAGCTAAACATGATGTCACGAATTTGTTGTGAGATTTCTCGATATAATTCAAATCGCGGCCGCACAAAGATTGCATCGGGACACAAACGTTTTGCATGGGCACATGGCATAGCTGAGTGAATGCCAAATATGCGTGCTTCATAACTACAGGTCGCGACCACACCACGTTGTTCAGGGTCTCCACCCACAACCACAGGTTTGTTACGGTATTTAGGGAAATCCCTTTGCTCTACCGAAGCATAAAATGCATCCATATCTATGTGTATGATGTCTTGCATGTGGAACTACAATTCATTTTCTCACTAAAGAATTCTTACCAAGGGTTTAATCAATGAAAATTGACTACTTCTTATAATCAAATGACTACCCAATAGCCATGAATATGATTTAGAATTTACCTATAAGTTATCACTATTAAAAATTACTAATAAATATTCTAGATTCATTTCTAGATGTATAGCTAGATTCATAATAAGTCTAGCCAATACCATAACGAGGTTACCACCATGGCTGCTATATCTGACAAAATTCTTTGGCCCATTGTTGCCATTTTCATCTTTGGAATCATCGCTGGTTTTTATATCGATGATCGAAGGAAATTAATCGCTGAAGGTGCCAGCACTAGTGAACATGGCGGCGACGCTGCAGAACACCAACAAGCAAACAGTGAACATGCAGGTAAAAAAGCAGACAAAAAACCTTCCCCAGCTACTCATAAACAATCCGCATCATCAAGCAATGCAAATGCTCCATCATCTAGTAGTCATTCATCACAGGGCACTCAAACCGCAAGCGCAACCTCAATGGATATAGATGAATATTTGGCTAAATTAAGTCATGAAAGCGATGCTGAATTAAAAGCGAACGTTGCTGATCACCAAGGTTTTCATGGCGGCATTGATGAATATCTAAGTGGTGCAAAACCTAAAGTTTCTAACCACGCACAAGCCAGCAGCACTAAGACAAGCAATAACAATCAAGCACATGGAGCTACTTCCATGAGCATGGAAGAGTACCATGCCAAAACAAGTGGCTCTCCAGCAAACTTGCAACAGAGCTCAAACAGTAGCGCCTATCATGGAGATATGGATGGATACTTAGCTAAATATGGCAGTGGCGCACAAACGCCTATGAAAAAACAAAACACTGCACCCTTTAATAAAAAAGAACATATGGGCTTTCATGGTTCTTATGAAGACTATGCCAAGAAGTATAACTAGGAAATATTATGTAATTTAAATAGTTCTTTACCAAAAAAACGCCGCTATAAAACGGCGTTTTTTATTTCAGTAACTAAACTGATTTAAGGGTTATTTGTCCAGAACCGATCAAACAATGAATTTGTAGAGTAGACATTCTGAACATTCGGTAAATTAATACCTCTTACATTTCCATCATGACGACTATAATGCAGCGTAAATTCAGACACGATTCCAAAGTTTAAGGTTGAAACATAAGGTTCTAATCCGGTAACAGAGCTATCCAAATCACGCGTAGGATTACCTTCCAAGTCTAGAACAAACAAACGTGAGCCGTCAGGTGTATTACTACATGCTTGAGCAGGTGGATAATAAGTACTGAAAAATACTTCGCCACGTAAAATACTCGCCGTATTAAATACTTTTTCACCAGCGATATCTAAATCAATTCTCCAGCCACCAACTGTAGTACTGCTTGAATCAAATCCTGCAGTAAAGCCTGTTAGATCCTGAAGATCACTATCTGTAATTGGACTTGGCGCTGAAGTTGGAACACCGCTGCCATTCGGATCATACAGCACGTAAAAACGATCTTGAACCGAAGGATCCAACGGATGAGGACGATGGCCTGATCCGACCGCAATCGCAAGCTTACCATTTGGGGTTAATGCAACTACCGGTCTAGCAAAAAATCTGCGGTTATCATTTGTTGCGGTACCATGCAGACTCGCTAATTTATAGCCAGAAAAATCTGCAGCAAATCCTGCTGTTCCATCAAGATTTCCTTGTAAATCTATTCTCCATAAATCACCGCCTGTATCTCCAAAATATAATCGGTCTACGACAGTATCATTATCAAAATCGATAACGGAAACATCACCTGCAATACCATTGGCTAAAGGAAGCGTTAGATCATGTGAATCAGGACTGCCACTTGGCCCAGCAGACCAAATTTTTGCGCCGGTCACTGCATCGACCACATAAACCGCACGACCCATGCTATCTGGAGTATAAGTTGTCGCAGCATCTTGTGTAGTGTCATAACCACCACCAATCACTAATGCCAAGGTAGGTGTACCACCGACATTTACATTGGAAACAATAGGCTCTGACCATGACTGCCCCAATTCCTGGAAGTCGCCACTGCCGCCTTCTATCACCCACATTAATGAGGGTGCAGTCGGGTCGGTTACATCCATTGCATAGTAATTCATGCCACCGCGACGCATGCCAAAGAATAAATACTTATTCCCTGCGGTATTAGTTGGTCCACCCATTTGGAAAAGTGTTAACGGCCCATCAAGACCATACACTTTTGGACCTGCAATATTTTTTCGCAAAGCATCCAGGTTTGGAAGTAAATCACTTGGCATATAAGCAAATAATTCATTTCCACCCGTAACAGAGGTATTACCTGTTACATCTATTGCATGTAGATAACCTTCATTAGTCATGAAGTACGCTACACGCTCAATACTGCCAGTATAATTAGCAATAATAGGATCAGAATGTAACGCGTCACCGATATAATTACGTGCATCTGATGTGCTGCCGTCTACGTCTTCATCATCCACATCAACGCCACGCGCCCAATTGATATGTTCTTGCATTAGCGCGGTAGAGGTTGCACCCGCAAGACCAAATAATGCTGGATCACCTGTTAAGGCAGAATTCGCAGAATCTAAACTTTGCAAGGTACGAGAAGTGCCTGGCCCATCGTCTGTGTTTACATTGCGTGTAGCTGGATTTAGTAAACCTGCAACACCACCTAAGCTTACATCACCACCATCAGCCGAACTTGACCAATAACTTCTGCTGGAAGCACTAAATTCTCCTGCTGTTGTAAACACAGGGCTGCTATCCAAGCCAACAAGAACTCCAGTTGGATCTAGAGTGTAACCCTTCAGGTTGCCTGGCCAACGCGGTTGATTGGGCTCAGCCGTAAACATTGGTACATAGACTTCATCTCGACTTGAGCCAAGAGTGGATAAGTCCAATGTATTGCCTACTCGCGCGATGGTACGTGATTTTTGAGTGATTGCGCTCACAATACTTTGTAGGTCAGACACCAAGGTCGCAGGATTTGCCGCATCAATATAAGCACCATTACCCTTATTTGCGAGCAACTCCAAATACGTTCTTGTATCAGAGCCTGTTGGCAACTGAATTCCTACGGTATACGTATTTACAAATTGGTCACCCGTCTGCGAAGTGCTTTGGTCTTGTGTGGCTAAAAATTCAGCAATATCAGGGCCACATAAACCATGATTTAAAATTGCAGGATTAGTAATGCCTTCACTCGCAAGATCTGAACAATAACTTGCATAATCGCTTGAACTTCCGTTAGTCATTATTAATGTCGCATCATCTTTACTGACATTTTTAGACGGCGCACCATCCGTTAGCATAATGACATAGTTTGCAGTACACGCAGTGTTAATGGGACTGGTGTATGTCGGGGTGCCTACAAATTGCCCATATCTTTTATGCTGGCACCTATAGAAACCTTGTCGTGCAGGGGGGGTAACAGTTACTGTGGCCACAGGGCAACTATAAGGACCCCATGTTGCACATTCATCATTATTGTTTGCCTTCGTATTTGTGCCACTTTCCGAATACACTAAACAACTACGCGTTTGATCTTCTGGACATGATTGATAAGGCGTTCCGGCTGGTGTTGGATCGACTCTTGCACAATTAGAAGTAAACGGAGCAGGTTGAAAAACATTTGCAGGCACGCACTGTGTACCACCCGGTGGATTTCCCGCACCAAATGCATTAGTCCAGCAATTCTGACCTGGTAATTCAGCATTGGGATCCCAGCTACCGCCGGTGTAAGACAGTGGGTTGGCGGCATTGCGATGATAAGCTTGGCTAATTGGTGTTGGACCAGGAATTGGATAACCCACTTCATTGGCGTTTTTACTGCCTAGTTGATCATTTGCATAATAATTTCTCGCATCATCCCATGGACCAGGCCTGAATTTTCCTCGGTGGACATTTTCACCACGAAAATAACGCATCGCTTCATAATACGTATCTACGGTCGGGGTGATGCCCTTTTCTTCGTAACCACCACTTAATCGCGTTAAAAACTGACCTACAGTTTCGGTTGCACTGGCTACACCTGACTCGATGGGTTTCACGGGTGTATTAATATCAGTAATGGGAAAATCAATACCACTTCCATCCCAATAACCTAGATTCATCATGCCAACGTTTAACGTTGAATAATTATCTCCGAGCACCGTTGCTAAAGCATCTTTTAAGTGTTGCATGCGGGATTTACCACCCACTTGATGCTTCATGCTTTCAGAGGTGTCTACAATAAACAGGACATTAGGAACTGTTTGTGTTCGATTATAAATTTCAATATCTTCCGCAAAAGCATTTGAAAAGCTACTTAAAAATGTAATTGAACACACTAATGTGCTTACACTAAATTTCCGTATTAACGTTTTCATAATTACCAACTCACTATAAAATTTAAATTAAAATCAAAATTCCTTTTTTGATTCATTGCACTTCCATACATACTGCCGTATCAAATGGCATGCCCGCACTCATCATCGGTCGAGCACCACGACGCATATGTGTTTCTTGTGTGCCTAGTTGTTCTACTTGGCCACTTCCACTAACATCAAAAATCTGATCAATATCACATGGCCCCGCCATGCCATTACAAAAGCCTGAACCTATAGGTAACTCTTCCCCACAAAATTGAATATTTGCATTTGCCATGACCCTTACTGTATTTCCACCAGCGATACTCACGTTGTAATTATTAGGGGTAGGCGCATCGCTATTAGGATAGGTTGATACTGATGGTACGACTGATGGAATATTAAAGTTGTCATGAATGGCTGATTCTGCAGCTTGAAAACTTAAGGTTTGAAACTGATGGTTAGCAGTCATTCTTTCATTAGATGTCGTGCCACTCATTGCCGTAACACCCACCATCGTGATAACTAGAAGCATCAACAAACCAATTACTAAAACGACACCCTGTTGTTTATGTTGTGAGTTTTTCATGATCTTATCCTTAGATAATCGTTCTGTTTTTATTACGTAATGGAATCGTCGTGGTAAATACACGACGAGGCGTTCTATCATTTGCAACAAATGGTGTACCAAGAATGTTGTATGTGATCGCTAGTGGTTGATCTAGCACATTTGCGGCACCTTCTACCAAGACTGCAACCCTTACTGAAACTACATTGTCCCAATCTGGGCCGCCACCACCAATCGTTCCTAGTTCTACAACGGCAGAATTTGCATAACTGTTTGCTATGCCATCCGCATCAGAATCCACTCCATACTCAACTTGTAGATTACGTATACCATCTACAAGAGGCTGCGCAGGTTGATTAACACCAGCAACAAGTCCATTACCATTACAAACAAGCTCAGAGACTCCATCACCATCTGTATCCAAAATCTGGAACGTATTTTGTGTAATCTTTAGAGGCAATGCACCCGCTGGTACATCATTCAAACAATCTACTGCTGACTGAAATTGAACTGTAATACTATCACTGCCGTTAGGCCCAGTATTATTACCAGGAACAACAGGAAAAGGATCTACTCCAGCTTGTCGCGGAAAGCCTGATTGCAATATATGCTCACGCAAAAAGAAAATCGCAAAACGACCATTCTCTTGCAGCAAACTATATTGATCTAGAAATTGATAGGTTTGTTTATTGCTTACATAAATACCAGTGGTAACTAACATCACCACCAAAGACAACACTAGCGCTATCATCAGCTCTACTATTGAAAGCCCTTGCTGTTTTTTAATGTTACTTTTTAGAACACTCATAAAAATCTCGCATTCATTTCTACTTGCAATCTTGGAGCATTAACAACACCTTTTTGATCTGGGTCCTGCCACGTCACAGTGATAGTCCTTGTATTATCACCTTCACATGCTGGCGCAACGCCCGGGCTCGAATCCGCACATGTAATTGCTAGTGCTCCGCCAGGCAGCAGGTTCTCAACACCACCGACTAATGCGGCCGGACCTGGCATATATTGGCCACATTTAACTCTGAAAATATCTAGTTGTGATAATTCTGTAACATTGCATGTACTTGTTCCGTTGCAGTCTGGTGCAACATTCATTGGGTGTGCTGGATCATTCGTTACAGCAGAACAATTTAATGCAATATTATTATCTGCATCATCATAGTCGCCATTCGCTACCGCATCTGGATTGGCATGCATTCGTTCTATTAATTCATTCGCAAGCATTGTCGCTTGACTTCGCGCATAAGAGTCATGGCTATAGCGCATACCAAACGCTTGCATGCCTGCAATACCCAATAGACCAATTGATAAAATAACAACGGTTATCAAAATTTCAATCAACGACAATCCAGACATATGACGTTTCCGTATGCCTGATGAAAATTCATTTTTTGATTCAGTTGCTTTCATTTTTTTAAATTCATCTCATGGGCAAGATGCAAGGCCACCTTTATTTGTTTGTATTCGACCTGTGGGTGAAATGGATATCTCCCTCCCTTGATCAACATCGGGGTTATTACCGTTACAAATACGAAAATTTCCTGCACCCGCGCTTTGTAGTCCAGTTGGTTGATAGTTCACGAAATCTGTAAATGGAGCGGCAGATGCTCGAATTGTGTTGCTTGAACTTAAACCACTAATGTTTTGAATAATTTGTTGACCATCAACATCACCGTTTTCATTGCTATCAAGAAAAACTAACCATCCAGTTTCCCATGCTCCAGCACCTGCACAAGTTGCGCCATCAACCGATCGACAAACAGAAACCGGTGTGCGCAATTTTAAAGCTTCAGAACGTGCTAACTGTAATGACGAGACGAGACTATTCGCTTGCGTAGACAAGCGATTATCACTAATCATATTTTGAAAATTTGGCACACCCACAGTTACAAAAATTGCCACAATCACCATGACAATCATTAACTCTATTAGGGTGAAGCCAGCATTTTGTGCTGGTAGACTCACCACGCTCTCCATAAAAGTTTCCAACTCTAGTGCAATAACTCTACAGCTATTGCGCGCTCAATAATGAGATATAGCTACAATTTCACAGTAAAATCAGCAGCTTTTGAGTAAATGGAGGGGATTACGTGATTAGCGGAAAGATATAGTGTGACTGGGGTCTCAAGTTTGCAGTTTTTCCTTAATTTACAGGCAATTGCGCACGGAGCTCGTCGCGGTCAAACCACCACTGATCGGCGGTCATAACGTCTATGATTTTGGCTAAACGCTCAAATAATTGATCTGTATCATTCAGCTCTAAAATCTCAATCCAAGTCTTAATCATTTCTTCACCTTCAATATTGCGATGCCGTTTGGCCACTTTTGCAATAATTTGGGTGGTAAGAAACATTAAGTTATCGCGATGCTCATCACCGCGCATATCAGCAATATATTGTGCTGCCATTGCTGCTACGGCAGCACCATCAGAATTATCTGGTGTTTCATCTACGATGTGATGCAACATTTCTACAGAGATTGTTGGATTGATTGGATAGGTTACTGATAACCAGCAACCTTGGCCTAACGCAACTATCGATAACTCATGATCTGATTGATACAACACGCGACAAGTGCGCACGGCTAACTCGAATTCTGACTCATCAATAAACAACTCAAATAACGGTCGCGCACTTTTCCATGCGTCTTCTAATTTTTCTAAGTCAACCAAGACTTCTGCAACTTCAAGCTCTAACTTTGCACGATCAATATTACTCGCTTCTTTTGGTAAATTTCTCAGTTGTTGTTGGAACTTGATTAATTCATTTTCAAGCCAAGCGCGCTCATCTGCAGATTGTACAGAACCAATGACATCCGGTAATGAATTAGTTCCTGATGCAATTTTTTTAGGGTCAAACTTTTCTATCATGATGTTACTGCAGTGTTCATTTAAAATTATTAATTACATATTAAAATGGTTATAAGTTATAAAAAAACAAGTTAATAATTAATATTTGTTTAAGAATGTTATATCGACTCATTCGGTAATCTACTCGAATTACTCCGTGCATTACTCTCACTATTGTTCTTATCTCAACCTAACACTAGAGTGACGTGTTATGCATAACCAGCATACATTACGACCCTGCAAAAAAAACCCCGACCCTGTAGATACAGGGCCGGGGCATTACTTACTTTATGAGATTAGTAAACTAACTGTACGCTTAAACGTATCCAGCCTGTTTATTCATCTGTGCGGCGATCTTTAACTCGCCCTCAGAGGCCATCTCTTCATCCCACTTCGCTAATTGCTTCTTCATGTAGGTATGGAATACCGGTGGGACCAGCAACATGGCAAATAAGGTGAAGTACCCGCGTCCGCAGTTCGGAGCGCCCACTTCTTCTAGTTCCCAAAAGTGGGTCTCGCCACGATCATGGTGGTCGCCTTGACGGCCAATCTCGATGAAGAACCAGCTGGTGAATGCGGTGCTGTTGTCCCAGCTATGACGGTAGTCAATAGGCTGACCTTTCTCTCGTATTAAGCCGTAGTGCTCTAAGTAGTTGAGAACTTCAAGCTCAAAGTTGGAGATTAACCATAGACCCGCTAGACATAGCATGCCGATCCACCCGCCTACAAACCAGAATAGTAGGACGGTTGGTAGGGCCATGAAGTAGCCTCGGATCCAACGGTTTTGCCAAGATAGGAAGTTGACGCCGATTCTTTCTAGACGTTGTTTTTCCATCATGAATAGGAATTTACTTTGCCCTAACCCGGAAAGTGGGTAGTGGGCATAGATGTTTCGACCACGTGGTGCAGTCGCAGGGTCATCTTGATGACCAAGTTCTAGATGGTGGTTGTATACGTGGGCGTAGCAAAAATGGGCCTTGCCACTTAATGCCATCATCCAGCGTGCGATCACGAAGCTGAAGCCTTTGGTGTGGGCTAGTTCGTGGCCGTAGATGATGCCGATGCCGGCAAAGATGCCAGAGGACATGGTGGCGCCTACAAGTTGGCTGCCGGTAATGCCGTTTTGTACGGTGAGTCCCAGAATCTCGGTGGTGCCGATGGGCACGTTACCAACGTATTGCCAGATGCGCCACGCTAGGGCTAACTGGATGAGGGCGAATACGGCTAACATGCCGTACATGGTGCCGTTCAATAAAGGCACGATGCCATTGGTGTCGCCATTTTCATCAAAACCTGCACCCGGGGTTTGTTTGGTGGTGAGGGTGTCGATGATGACGCCTAAGCCTAGTAAAAATACGCCGGTCCAGACCCATGGCCCGCCTGCGATCACGCCAAATAAACTGGCTAATATTAGTAACGGAGCTAAAAAATAGCGCGCGTTGATTAGTAACTTCTTCATGTTCGCCTCCAT
>CALAJL010000031.1 GCA_937922735.1 uncultured Gammaproteobacteria bacterium
CCTAGATATGGAGACAAAGTAAGAGCAAATAGTGCGCCTGCAATTACAGCAGTCCAAACTAAAAATGACCACTTGGCTTTTGCTAAACCAATAACCAAAGCTCCGATTACTATTAACCAAACGAGTAATGTCATTAATAAATCCTCTGATGCCTGGATGGCAGTTATTTAAAAATTAAGAATATTGTACTGCAATAGACCGCCATCGTGAGGGTAAACGTACAAGACAACGTTGATATATAACACGCTAAACGCATGTTCTTTTCGAATGAATATTGATTGATTAAATTAAGATAATTTACATTAATTGTATACTATAAATATATGATAATTATAAATATATATATAATATATATCTGGATGGTCGAATAAATTAATCCAATAAGTAAGTATAAGCCATTAATCTACCATTACGATCTACTTGAATGGTAACCTCAGGCACATCCGATAATTCTTGAATTCGTTGCAAAAACTCTGGATCAGATGCGGGTATGTCATTGACTGCTTTAATAACATCTCCATTAAATAAACCTAGAGTTGCCGCTTTTGTATCAGGTCGTATTTTCGAAAGAGCAAAACCAGTCACTTTCTCATCTTCAACTATTGGCAAAAAACCAATTTCCGATACAAATTTTTGCTTTTGATTAACATATTCAGCGAGCTCTGTTTTTGACAAAACGATCGTTTTACTATTTTCTATGGCTTCCTCATATTGTGCTTGCAGAATGATATCACCAACACTATTCCGTAAATACAAGACATATTCCTTATTAGCACAAAATAGTTTTGCTGAATCTTGCAATACACCTAATAGTTTACAACCCTGTATTTTATCTCCTAATTCTAATAAGAGTTCATTCCCATCATTGTCAACAAACATAGCGTGTGCTTTTTTAGTATCCAGAAACGTACCACTTAAAACCCAATCGGGCTGTTTAGCAAAAGAACAAGGTGATATAAAAAATGTAAAGACCAGCAACAATAAAGCTGGCCTACTACATTTATACGGGATAGAAATCAATTGGGTAATTGAATGTATACGGTGGAACATCTTCTGCGCCAAAATTAATTAACTTAACGCGTTGAATAATTTTATTTTCAAGTGATTGGTTTCCTAGTTGGCTGGAAACTATGCTTGCACTTGTAACTTTACCCGATGGCGCTATAGTAATTTTCAAAACAACTTTACCTTGCAATGATGCATCTTGACGCAGCTCACGGTTATAAAGTGTGAATAAACCACTTTTATTACGGTCAAACATAATCTGAATTTTTTCCAAATCACGCGTTTTCCCATAACCTGAACCGTCTCCATTACCAGAACCATCACCACCTCCGTTACTAGTACCACCTCCGCCACCCAAACCATCAACACCTCCTACTTGACCAGCCGAACGACCTCCCAAACCATTCCCACCTGTGCTTGTGCTCAATGCAGCGGTATTGATACCACCACTCGCTTTACCATAATTTTTTGTTACCAAAGAGCGCTGAGTTGCTTTGCCTGACGTACCGCTCTTGCTCAATGAGCGCTCTCCAAGAGCCGTAGATGAAGTAGCACTTTTAATATCAGATAATTCATTTTTCATTGCCAACAAACCAGAGCTCGCAGCAACTTCTTTAGCCGACTTGGTGGGTACAGGAGCTTTTTTGGGCTGTGCTGCCGTTTTAATTGGCTCTTTTTTAGGCTGTGGCTTTGGCTTTACTTGTTGCTTAGGCTTTGGCTTAGGTTTAACTTTTTGTACCGGTTCCACTTTAGGTGGCGGTGGAATTGGGACTTCTACTTTTGGAATTAGCTTCACTAAGCGTTCAGGTTCTGGTTTTTCTATTTCTTCAGGTTCCGGTAATGGAAGAAATGCAAACAGAAATGCGAGGAACATTATAGAAGCAACTGACCATCGCAATAGTTTATTAAAACGACTCTGCTGATCCTTTTGGATCGTCCAAGGTAAATCTTGCGGAAAATATGAATTAGCTATTGAAGCGGACATAATTTAAGACTCTATTTGGGATTCTATTTGTGTTTCTTTTTGAATAACAGAGAGTGAAATTTTGGAAAATCCTGCATGTGATGCACACAGACGCATTACACGATCTAACACTTTATAAGGCACTTCCTTATCACCCATGATGGTAACTTCACGTTGTGGATCTTCTTCAGATTCTGGCTCAACTTCTTCTGCTAGTTGCTTTAATCTTTCTACAAACAAAGAAACTTCAGCTGAATCTTCTTTCATTACTTCTTCTATCGTAATAACGTCTTCGCCTTGGAGTCGAACTGCTTCATTACTGAGCATGACTACAACTGACTCTTGTGGGGTAACCTCTGAAATCGATTCTGGCATTTCAATGCCCTTAGGATTTGGTAAAGGTGTTATTTCATTCGTATTAACTAATAAAAAGAATACCAAAATGGTAAAAATATCCATTAACGACACAACATTAAATGGTGGTTGCTTGTGACGTCCATGTTGACGTTCCATGCGTTTAATTCTTCGATCGTTCACATTGATATCCTATGATTTAGCCTTAATTACCCTAAATATTTTATGAGACGGGAGCATCGCCCAATGAAATTTCAGGGAATAATTCTGAACGAGTAAACTTACCAGTATCATCCTCAAGATCGATAGCACGAACGGCATCCATTACTAATACCAAGCTTTCATAACCAATATCGGGCTCAAGTAATATTGAAGCCGCAACATTATCTGGATATTTATATTTTACAGCTTGCAAAGTTTCTGACAGTTTCAAGACATCATAACCATCTTCGGTTTTATCAATTTGATAGCCACGGAAGTTGTTATTTTTATCTTGAACAATCAGACGGTCTTCCTTGATGATTACTTCTAAAACAAGTCGTTTTTGATCCGGCAGTGAATTATCTGAAGCCGCAGGTAATTGCAATTCTAAAACCGTTATCTTTGCAAACACCAACATAATCAACAGAAATGGAACCAAGATCACCATCAAATTCATAAATGGTGTAACACTGAGTTCTGCATCTTGCTTTGTGATGCGTCTACGAAAACGTCTCTTGTTAAGCATGTTAAATGTCCAAACGTATTAAGTTAAGCTTCTGCAGGTTTACGGTCTGTAACAAAGTTCAGAACTTTTACAGAAGCCATTTCAAGACTATCCACAATTTCTGTTGTCTTTGTGGATAACCATGCATGCATTAGCAATAATGGTATGCCAACCATCAAACCAAATGCTGTAGTGTTCATCGCTACTGAGATATTTGCAGATAGAATATCCGCTTTGTCAGCAGGATTAGCTTCAGCAATCGAAGTGAAAGCACCAATCAGACCTATAATAGTTCCAAGCAATCCAAGCAAGGTTGCGATATTTGCAAAGGTCGCTAAGTAGTGTGTGCGCTTCTCGAGTTTAGGCAAGACTTCCATCAAACCTTCTTCCATTGCAATCTCAACGTCATCTCTACGTCTAGATGTTTTTGCACGTTGAAAACCATAATGAATGATTCGACTCACAGCTGCTTTAGATTTCTCAGCAAATCCCATGGCTTGAGAAATATTCCCTGTGGCTAATGCAGATTGCATCTTATTCCATGCAAGTGTGTTGCGTGTGCGTGATGCAGATAGGTATAAGTACCTTTCAATAGCAATTGCAATACCAATCGCAAGAATAATTGCTATTGGCACCATAAATGGTCCACCAGTTTGGAAAAATGTAACTACAGTTTCATATAAACTAGGATCATGTACTTCTGGTGTAGTTAGTATTTCTGCACCATCCATCATCATAGTCCCTGAACCATCTGTAGTGATGATTTCTGACCCGTTCTCTTCCATTTTTTGCTCCTTAGCGATAAACGCTTTAATTAAAACTAGTCATTATCATGTAATAAATAACTAGCACTAAAACTACTATCAATAATATTGTTCGTAGTAACTTACTTTTCTCTTGTGCACGTCCTTGTCAACAGGGCCAAGCACTTCATCAATTAGACTTTGCAATGGAGATCCATCTAGATCACCTGGTTCTGGCGCTTTCCACGGCACTATAACTAGTGCTTTTGGTAACTCTCGATTACCAATTACATCTATACCTTCTAATTCAGGGGCATAGCCCGGCACTTCATCTTCTGCAATTAAGACGTTACTCAATTGCAGTAATGCAATGAGTATTAGTGTATTTTTAATATATTTTTTCATTATCTATCTAAATCAGCTCGCTTAGCCGCCTTGTTTCTTTAACTGTGACATCCAGGCGATAACCTGCTTGTCTTGCCCACCAGATAAACTCAAATATTCTTGATAATGCCCTAATGCACAGTCTATTTTCTTTAAATACACATCACATAAAATAGCTAGATTCAGATGAGCGTTTTGGTAATCCGGATATGCGGATAATGCTTGCCGATAAAGCTTTTCAGCAATATCAAAAGCACCTTCTTCACGCTTTAAAATAGCAAGTTGATTTAATGCAAATGGATTCTTTGGATTGATAGTTAATGCTTTTTCGAAAGCAAATTTTGCTTTTTTAATATCACCTAATTCTTTATGAGCAACCCCAATATTCACCCAAGGACCTGATATACGTTGATCCATTTTTGCAACATTCTGCATTTCAGATATAGCAGTATCATAATTTTTTGCACGCATATGCTTCAATGCAGCGTTATATGCACTCGCTGTCTTTTTGCTAATTCTAAAATTAGGCTGTGCTAATATTTTTCCTGCTGCGCTACTATCTGACTTTTCAGCTTTCTCGTTATTTTTAGAAGCAGAACTAGATTTTTTTACACTTGAAATACTAGAACAACTTGCAAGCATCAATATCAATATAATGGTTATAACATTAGCAAATAAATTTTTAATATATATTCTGAACAAGATCTTCACTCCTTTCAGCTTTTACATATTGTGCTGGTGATAATACTGCTAACTCTGCTAAACTTTTCTTAACCCACTCATCGTATACATCATCCCCTATACGTGAAGCATTTAACTCGTGAATCTCTATTGCTTGTTCTTCAAATGGATATGCTTGCTCTTCTAATAGAATTTCATATTGATCGAACTCTTCGGCAGAAAGTCCGGAAGGACGATCAGACTCCATCATTGAAATTGCAAAATCTTGATATATTTTAGCTGACCAATAAGTTGCCGCTGTAGTAACTTGTTGTACTTTATAATTACTTGCAGCCTCATAAGCGTCCAATGCAATTTGCATTTGCTTCTTTTTAAGCTTTAGGTTCTTTTCTAACGGGTGCAGCAAGAATATTTGGCTGAATGCATCATATTCTGGTTTTGCAAGATCCAACGTTGCGTTTGCAGCTAAATACTTTGTACGATCACTACGCTCAGATCCTGCTCTTGCGTCGGCATCAATAATTTTTCTCTGCCAACTTAACTTATCATCGAAATATTTACGTTCAGCATACATATCAACAAGCTTCTGCATGGCTTCCATAGCTGGCTCTGTTGGTTTTGGATGTTCTTTTACATAAGCAATTAGACTTTGCTCTGCACCGTAAAAATCACCACCTTTGCCATATAATTCAGCCGCTTGAAGGCGTGCTTCTCGTTTTAACGTTGGATCTTTAGCATTTGTCCCTATAACTTCGTATTCTTTTGCAGCCTTGATATGTTGACCACCTTTATCATATGAAACCGCTAATTTTTGAGTCACATCTTCTTGTAATTCATGATCAGGATATCGGAAGCGGAAATCTTCCAAAGTGCTGGAAGCGCGATTCCAATCCTCTAATTCTAATAATGCTGCCGTTGCGTCATATTGCGCAGTCGCGCGTATTTCTGCATCAGGTACTACTTGACCTACCCTCAAGTAGTGAGACACAGCAGCTTCAAGATCACCCGCTTTTTTACTCGCTTCACCTTGCTTGTAAACAGACGCTGCTAATCTATCTTTTAGTGGATCACGCAGCTCTTCATTAGCATCTACTCTATTCAATGCTTCGATATATGCTTTTTCTGATGCACCAAATTGAGAGGTATCAAATGCAGAGTTTGCTTTTACTGTCCAAGCCGATAACACCAATTTTTTATCGGCATTAGAATGATCATTAATAATAATGTCTGATGCTTTAGTAGCACGTGAATAATCTTTTCTCGCATACAACTCTTCAGCAGTATATGTCATGACCTTTGCAACTTCAGGATGCTCAGGGAAGCTTTCTGTAAACTGGAAGCTACTATCAATTAATTGATTTTTAATCGCAGATTGCTGTGCAGATTGACTCTCTACTTTTAACCATTCGTTATACGCTATGATCGCTGCATAACCGGACTCTGCAGATTTGGAATGTTTTTTATAGCTATATGCTGTCTTTTCATACTCTTGGACCGCATTAGCATATTGTTTCGTTTCATAATGCACCTCAGCAAGATGAAAATTCATCTCTGATGCTTTCTCATCTTCTGGAAATGACTCTAAATATGCGGTGTACCAGGTTGCGGCTTCATCATAGTATTCTTTTGGTTTTTTACGTTCTTTTTGAGCAATTGAATGATAGTGCTTAGCAAGATCAGTAATATTCGACTTTAAGAATGCAACAATATCATCTGACTGAGTCACATCATTATGCGCCCAATATTCTGCCTTAAGATTATAATCAACAACAAATTGCTTTTTCGCTCTCAAAACTTCTGAAGGAAAATCACCTTTCTTATATGCATCGATTGACTTAATCTGAAAATGTGGTGCTTTAGGGCTATATCGATGTGTTTCAACATATTGCCGATACGTATTAGCCGCATCACTCCAACGCCTCTTTTCTAAGTATTGTATACCTAGTCTTTCATAAACAAGTATTTCGTAAGGTTGGCGACCTGCCTCAGCATAAAATTTTGATAACTCTTCAGGCCCACCTAAATATGCAAAACTTAAACTTATTGCTCTAAGCGTATCGTCAAGTAGTTCTTGTTCAGGTTTTGGTAACTGAGAAATATTTTCATCTTCAACGCCTGCAACTAATAAATTATCAAGCACTTTATTAAAAGATGGTATTCCATAATCATAATCAACTTGTTTAAAATGAGACCAACCATGCTTATATAAAGAATGGATATAAAATCTACCTTCTGGACCTTGTTTGATTACAGACTCATAAGCGTCTTCGGCTTGCGCATATTGCTTCTCAACAAATAAAATTTCAGCTCGTCTAAATTGTGTTTCACCAAAATAATTTGATTCTGGATATTCATATACTAATTGATCCAATGCTTTGAGCGCCTTTTCATGCTGCCCAGTAAGCTCATAAGCTCTAGATAATTGATATAAGACACGATCTCTATTTGGATATGTTGTGTGCTTGGTTAAAACATCTTCATAGAGTTTGATGGTTTCACTATACGAACTTTTATTTGGTAACTGGACATTTTCTGCCATTTGATCTTCAGTTTCTTCCATACGCAAATCACCTAACCTGCGTAATACTTCTGGATGAACATTATTAGGATCTTCATTGACAAGTTTTCTATACTGACTTATTGCTTTAGTGCGACTGCTTTCTACAGGTACATCTTCTTTAACATCAGCGCGTTTCTTGCTAAGACTACCTATAGTATCGCCTCTGTTACCGCCAAAGCTTCCACATGCAACAACCAATAATGTGGCACTGATTATTATAAATATTTTATGTGCAAGTCTTACCATAACTTCCACCATTTTTTAGATTTTTTAGCTTCAGCATCTTTATTATCAGATGCACTGTTATTGGGAATATTGGATGCTGCTGCATCATAAGAAGAAGCGAGAGCATAACGGGCATGTTTTTCATAACCCACTAAGATCTTTTCTCGTTGCTTAAGCTCTTTAACCGCTACATGTTCTAGATAACGAGATTGTTGCTCGAAAATTCGATCAGCAATTGGTATTAATCTTTTAATTTCTTTATGTAGTGCATGTATACGCACTTCAAATGCATCAAACTTTTCTACACTTTCATTTATCGCACTTTTTATGGATGCGCTTTTCTCAGGCGTTATTGATAGATGTTTTTCTATCTCGGAAACCTCTTGCTTATGGTTCCAACTACGTTCTATATATGCATTATGTATTTGCCACCTCATAATCCCACGCATTAATGAGATTTTTTCACTCATTTGTGCAATCTTATTATTATCAGGCTCTTGTAATTTTAATAATTCTAGGCGTTTTTCGAGTGCGTCAATCTCATTAAGTTTTCGCTTTTCTTCAGTGGTCGCTAATTGAAGAAATGCATTGTCATTCTCTATTTCATTCAATATAAATGACAAACTATCTTGTTGTGCTTGTAACTTGCTTAAATCTAATCCGCTAAGTCGTTTTTCAACAAGAGGTAAATATTTTTGGTAGCGCGCCTTACGTGTATCTAACATTGTTAGATATATGGATATATTTTCATCCCAATGCCTTAGATTTTTCTTTAGAAACAATAGGTCACGAAAGTTTTTCAATGCTTCATGGAATTCATGTTCAGCTAAAAGCTCAGTGAAGTATTTAACTTCAGGCAATTCAGGGAGATCTCTAAGCGTCCAAAACCATCCCATTTGTGGGCCGCCTTTAGTTCGATCTAGTAATGCATCAACTAAAACACCTCTTTCAATCTCATGTGCAGCAAAAGAAAGCTCTTTTGCTTCTTCGATGTATATATCAGCAGCATTTTCATATGCTTGCACTGCTCTTCCATGTAAACCCATTCCTTTATAGGCATGCGCTAGGGCTAGTACACCTTCTTGTACTTCAGATTGATAAGCGCTTCGATTGCGTAGCTCCTGTAATGGCGCTATTGCTGCATCATGTCTATCTGCATTTGTATTTGCCCAACCTATTCCGAGCAAAGCCAAATTGGAGTAAAGTCCATCTAAGCGAACTTTCTCAAGGTACTTTATCGCATCCGCTGGACGATCGTTCTGAATTAATGTCAAACCAGAAGCAAGATTTGCACGATCTCTAAGCGTACGCATCGTTTCTGTTTTAGCTTTAAGTTTGCCTACTTTCTTAAGATGATCGATTCCTTTGTCAACATTACCATGCTTTGTATACGCTACACCTAAATTATAATTTACATAATTTTTATAGTTTTTAGGCGCTTTCCAATTATCTAGACTATCTATCGCGGCAGAATACTTTCCTTGCGCCATATACACTTGACCGGTTAACAACTTTAACTCACCAAATACACTTTCTTGCACAGGACCACTAACATTACTTAAAAAATCCGCAGACTCATCAATGTATCCTCGTTGATAGTATATTTTTGCTAGATAATAGTAAGCACGGTTCTTAATAGCATCACGTACATTTCCTTGAAGTAATTTATCAAATATTCTTGCGGCCTCTTTATGCAAACCATAAGAAAGATCAATGCCACCTAATAACAATTCATCTTCAGGCACATGATTTGAAGTTCTATTTAACTCACGTGCTGCTAGTAGATGAACAATTGAAGTAAAATAATCTTCTTGATAAAAGTGGAACAACACCTCGCCATAATGAAGATCTTTGATAATGTTTGGCTGTTCGATATTTGCACTTGATGTGCTTGCAACCAATGAAAGTGCAAATATACAAAAAGCCAAGGTTATCTTGGCTTTGAAAATACTCAATGTTTTTAATCTTACTGATAACATTTAATATTTTATTCCCACTCTTTAACTACAAAATCTGGTTGATGCTTAGGAGTGCGATCTGTTATTTTCAACTCTAGATATTTTGCGCCAAGCCCTTTCGCAATAATTCGATTTGCACCACGTTTAAAATCTCTACCCTTGGGCCCTTTACCTACAAAATATGCCACTAACTCATGCTCACCTGATGGCAGGTTTCCAATATAAATTTGGTGCACACCACCGCGTAACAATGCATCTACTTCACGTTCTGTATACAAATAATTTGCTACTACTTTTTCATTTAAGGTTACCTGTACAGAATCCAAATCAAAGAAATCGCCAACGTCTACTGAAACATATACAGCAACTTGAGTACTGGAAGGATATAAAAGCTCTTCTTCCAGAATATAAAGATCACGATTTAACTCAAGTACTTCTTCCTTCAATACTTGAATATCGTCGTCTAGACCTTGGAAGTCCTGATCTTCACTTGCATTCAGATCATCTATACCTGCACCCACACTACAAACATATGAAAGTAAAAATATAGTGACAAATAAAATAAACTTCTTATACATAAGTTTTCTCCACAAACTTAAACCTACTTAACTCATTTAAAACCATGCTGATAAATAAAACTGAATGGTAGTTGCATCAAATGTATATCCACTACCCAATTCGCCTACATCTGCAACTGATTCAATACCTGAGTAATCGTCATAGTCAAAATCCAGATACTCAACTGCTAAATTTAAAGAAACCGTTCGAAAATACTTATAGTCTTTAAATAAGTCATAGCGAACACGCCCACCTATAGCAAAACTATCAAACGAACTAAGTTCTTTGTCTCGCGCCATATACCTCAATCTAGAGCTAAAGTTATCGCTGAAAAAATCTGCCTCATCTTGTGTGTAATATCGGCCATAAACATCAACAACCCATTGATTTCCAATATATTGTGAGTAATTAAGGTCTACTGTAGATGAGGTAATATCCCAAGTGTCCCTATAAAACCGATAGCCGAGTGAAGTAGAAGCACGATGCTGCCAATACTTAATACCCTTAATAGAATACGCTTGCCCGGTTCGCGTATCGGGGTACTCTTCTGATCCACTACCTTGAGAGACACCATTTACAAATACAAATCTATAAGGGTTATTCAAAAAACCTTCTTCAACTGTAGCTTCATAATCTAGCGCCATCACAAAAGTCTTGGTAATGACTTGTGAAATTCCTGCTCTAAACGAATAACGATCTAAATCTTCTGCGAAACTTGGTAAATCACTTCGCTCTACATCATCCGACCCTACTGATGCACCAATATTTACTTTTGTCATAGCGCCAAAAGCTTCGTGAGAAACATCAAAACTGACCATGTTTGACTCATAATCATCTTCATCACTATAGGTATAAGAAAGATCCATTAATGTGTTGTCGTATAAATACGTTCCACCTAAGGTGTACTCATCTCGTTCTTCAGTGTATTCACTCGCTCCAGCCAACACATCAGGAGAAGCACCACTTATGCTGTCGTGATGATAACCACCGTAAATAGAATACTTTCCAGAGAAATTCTTACGTACCAACATGGTTGCACCATCAACTTCTACACCACCACCGTCATAATAGTGATAACCAATATCTGCTCTTTCTTCGGGCAAGACTTCTGCCAGCGCATTCTGATGGACAAATACCAACAGAATCATAATAAGCAGATAAATTATGTAGATTAGTTTTTTCATTTTTTAACTTTAGTTACAACCACAACCACCGCCGTGCGCATAACCTGCACCTTTGGCTCCTTCACGTGTATTAAATACATGCTGTCTATACTTATTAGAGAGTGGATCTTTATTAAAACTCATAATTGGATCTGCCAAATATTCACGCTCATATGGCGCCACCCATGGTTCTATATCGGGCAAACTTGGAAGACTAAAAGATGAGCAAGCAGCCATAGTTAATATCAATGTTAAAAATATGGATGTAGATAATATTTTTTTAATATTTGAGAACATTTATCATTCCTTCCTTAAAGCTTGGATCTGTTTAAGATAACGTTCTATATAGCCTTTCTTAAAACCATGATTAACGTGCCTAACTTTTCCAGAACGATCAATTATGATGGTTGTAGGCATAGCCTTAATATCAAAACTCCTACTAACCTCTTTTTCAGTATCAAATAACACTGGGAAATTAACGTCTAACTTTTTAGCAAGAAACATTGCCTTAGATTGGTCTTCGTCTAAATTAATACCCAATAATTCAAAATCATAAGGGTCTAATGACTCATGCAACTCATTCAAATATGGAATTTCTTCAGTACAAGGGCCGCACCATGTGGCCCAAAAATTTAGCATCACTACCCGTCCTTTAAGTTCACTTAAACGAACGTTTTTCCCTGAATCACTTTTTAAAACAAAATCTGGTGCACTATCTGCCTTAATTTTTGCAAACCCTACTGCACTGATAAAACTTGTAACCAATAGAGCAGTTATTACAATAATTAGTATTTTTTTATTCATCACATTTCATTCCATTGAAGATTCTGCTATTTCAAATAACATACCGGTTAAAAGAACACGCCTATATTGCCTGTAATTTCAAAATTATTAGTGAATTCGTTATCCCCTAGTAAATCTGTTTCATAAACGATATCTCGCACATCTAGTCTCAACGATAACCAATCCGTCGGAAGCACTTTCATCCCAAAACCTAAGTTATATGCAAACTCATCTTCATCATTAAACTCGACGTTGCCTACTCCAAACATCAGGTAAAAAGTACTGGTCATTGCATAATTTCGACCTAAAAATATTTCACCCGGAAAAATGTTGTAGCCAATGGATACGTTGTAGTAATTAATATCTTCATTTTGCAAAATGTTAAAGGTAGTTAGATTCTCTAATGTCTCATCCGAGACCTCTGAAGCACCTATAGATCCTTCAATAAAAAAGTCTTCTGTTACATGATATGCAACACGTAAGCCATAGCTTGGTTCTGTACCAAAGTCTTCTACATCCAACACACCGTAATAAGCTGTTAACTCAAAATTTTCGGTATCAATACGTGGGACAACAATATCTCTGCGATAAATATCTGGCTCTATCACCTGTTCTTGGGTGGACTCTGGTTCAGGAGCATCATCATCTGCATGTGCAGGTTGAAAAATATAAAAAAATAATAAAATAATAATTAATTTAACTTTCATGCTAAATCCTATAAGTTAAGCATCAAAAAAAGAATGAAACTCCAGCGCTGAATTCATCGAACTCATCATTTCTATCATCTTCAGATAGAACAATGTAACGTCGATAGTCACCACGCAGAAAGAATCTTTTAGTTAAGTAATAGCGCATCCCAAAACCAACATTTGCTAGATCGTCATCCGTTTCAATATTCTGAACAAGAGCACCTTTAGGCTCGTTCTCAAAGTGCCCATAACCAATAGTAAAATGAGGTGTTAAACGCCAATCTGGAAAAGGAGTTGAAACTAAATTGATAGCATAAATATCTGAACTAGATAACTTTCCAGCTACTTTAGAAACTTGAAACTCAAGTGCAATATTTTCAGTAAATTTATATGCGAGACGTGCTGATACCATCGGATCACTATCAAATTCACCAGTAGAAATACCAAATTCAATACGTCGATGAAGATAATCATCATATAAAATGTCTCTAAAGGACTTAGGTATGCCAGCGACTGTTAAAGTTTGCTCCATTTGTGCACGACTAACCCAACCTTCTACACCACGATCATTTTTTACTTTAAACCAATCGGTTTTACGTTTCATAATGTCGATCCAATCATGTCGTTTAATGACATGAAAAATTGGATAACCACGACCTGGACCTGTATGCAATTCAATATATGGGTCAACAATTTTTACGCGTTGAAATTCTTTTTCTGCCAATGCATTAGAAAATGGCATTGAGATTAGCGTTAAAAATAAAAGCACTGTAAATAAGTGAGTTACAAGCTTGCTCATTTCGCACTTATCCATATTATATTTTAGAGTTTTCATTAATTATTATTTAGAGGCCGCAGGTAGCAATTAAAGCTGGAGCTAACGCACAATTAGTTATAGTTGCCGTGCAAGCTGAACCATCTGTAGGAGCTGCAATTGCTCGCCATTCAGTAATGGTGTTGTAACAAAGATCACCTACATTGAATTGTGCACCACCACCATGCCCCGCTCCTCCAGTGGCTTTACTAAGCAATAGATCGTTATTAAGCGTTCGAGCTTCCACTTGCGGAAAATTGTTTGCCATCAATTCTGCAGGTGAAGGTGGGTTAAAGAGAAAGAACCCGTCTTGTCCCACTGGTGGGTTATGGCAACCTGCTTGTGAACAAGAAGCACCGGTAGCGGTTGGGTTATGCAATATAGGTTCTACACACATTTCATAAAGATTTATGCATAGACTCACCCCATTATTTGGGAGTGATTCGTTGGATGTACTGTCACATCCTTGTAAAAATATGATTGGTGCTATTGCGACCAGTAGCACCAGTCGCAATATTGATTGCACGACAAACCTCTGTTTTATTTACTAATTTAGACAGGTTGGATTACTAGCTGCACCCATCGTAATCCAGGTCAAAATCGTGTCATAGGAGGATCCTGGACCGGTGTCTGAAAATACCGGCTGAGTGGCACTTAATGGATCATTGATGTCCACAAGTATCTGTCCATGAGGTAAATTTGGTGCAACGCCGTTAGAAATCGGACGTAACAGCAAATCATTGTTCTGTGGATCACATAAGTTATTAATCATCGCACGTGTAACATTAAAATCACCTGATTGGTTACCTGTTAGTACAAATCGATTAAACTCGTCTGCTTCATCATTCTCATCTGCAAACTCTGCTGGGTCTACTGTTGAATCACCACCAAATCCATTTGGCTGATGACAAGCTAAACATTCAGATTGTAAAATTGGATGTATTTGATCATTAAATACTTGTCGATCAACTCCTCGACTTGAAACAATGTCATCACGAACCACATATTGTCCATTTACAAGTTCATAGGGTTCATTCGTATATTGCGCGCCGATATCCACCCAAGTTGAGATAAGCCATTTTTCATCAGGTGTTAGCATGGAAGCATGGTCAGTTATGCCTAATGCAAAACTACCACCTGCACGTAGGTTAGAATTATAAATCGTTTCAACTAAATGACTCGTGCGTGAACTATTTCTTGAGCTCCCAACTCGCACTAGAGCGCGACTACGTGGAAAAGAAACTCGTCCACTCTCACTTACAACAGGAGGTAATGGCACACCATTTTCATCAAGTTTATAGGGGCCAACCATTAAGTTTGTATAAGAAATTACATGTCCACCAGCACCTGGCACACCACCTTCTAAACTTAAACCGGCAGAGATTGGATCGGCTAATAGAGCATTACTATGACAACTTACACAAGTATTAGCACCACGATCTCTGTCCCATAATGGTTGGATATGCTCAACATAATCGATCCGTCCATTAACAGGAATTGGAGTAACTAAGTTATCAAGGCTCAACTTAAAGTCTTGCTCTAAACCATCAGACCAAAATTCCATGAAGTCTGCACTGATTGGATTCAAACTAGGAGCAACTTGGTTATTCAGACGTGTACGTGTTTCTGCCATTGTCTCTGCACCCAATGCATTTGCATGACTACCAGCTATAGGAGAAACATTAATTGAACCCGTTGCACGTCTTGGAGAATGACAACCATTACAGGTACGTGTCTCACCAGGGCGGACTTGTAACCAGTTAGTGTGTGTTTGGAATGCACGACCATCTTTATCCAACACACTAATTGTTAATGCAGAATCAGCAGGAACTTTTGCTAATAAAGAACCATCAGGTTCAACAGGCACGTATCCAAGTACTTCTTGCATTTCAAAATTTGTTCGGCCTATAGCACTTCTTGAAATTCCAGGAGGTGTAGGCAAAGCACGAGTAACGCGCGCAAAATAACCAGGTCGATTCAAATAACTAGCATTATTTGGATCTTTCATTGCTTGCAAGTTAGGCTCGCCACCAATTTTAGGTATGCTTTCACCTATACCAGGAACGAGTACGCTATCACCCATAATATCTAAGAAATCTGTGTGGTATACCGAACGAACACCTAATACACCCATTCCTTGTCCACCTAACCCATTAGGCTCCGCCACCATATTTAGATCAACAGGTTTATTAGGAATAATAGAAGGATAATCGCTTAATGCACGTGGGAATAATGCCACTGGATCTACCAATGCTTTCCCTGGTGAATCAGTTTGTACTACACGAGCCACTTGTGAATTGAAATCTAGCATCCAAATTTGATATTTGGTTGGACCAAACACTTGTTTGACTGAACCGTTAAATGGATGCGTCTCAGTAGGTATTCCGCCAAAATTTGCATTTGGAGCAATGGCATACGATACGATGGCACGGTTAGTCCCATCCCATAAAGGCATTGGTGTTGTATAACGACCACCCGGAGAGAAGCTGCCATCAAAGGTTACTGCTTGGTTATTAAAGTACATATTAACTTGGCCATTACAGCCAGCAGGTATACCTGGTGCAGGTTCACAATTTTCTGAATAATTAGCAGTGTTTATAGAAACTATACTTCCACCTTCATCAGTTCCAGACAAAGGCATTAATGTAGACATAATTCTTCCGTTCTTTTGCTCCATAGGATGGAGGAAAGAATTACCTGGGCTAAATGCACCATACAAAACAAACAAATCAGTTCCATCAGGATTTACTGTAAAGATTGGAAAGTGATTTTTATTCGCTAAATGATCCCAACGGCTAAACATGATGCGACCATCCTTGAGTACAGTAGGATTACGATCATGACTTTGATTAAATGAAATCTGGGTAATATCTTGTGTAGCAGGATCCAATACATGTAATTGAAGTGCTGCCTCTCTCTCATACTCATCTAGTGTTTTATGTCTTTCGATGTTTTGTTCTTGCAACATCTCTTGCATACGTTTTTGACGATTTGAACTAAACACGATACGGCCATCTGGTAAATATGCAGGATCGACATCATCACCAAATTCAGCAGCCACGGCATCTGTCATTAAGGGTGTGTAAACTTTAGTCGCAACATCCATTTCCCATAAGCTAAATGTTTCATCATTTGGGCCGCGCATTGAGAAGACTACTTTAGTTGCGTCGAAATTAACTGAAGGATCAGAAACGTCACCTTGTCCCTGCGTATAACCAGAAGTAATATTTATAGGAAGAATGACGGGAATGGAGGCATCTTTATACATAAGATCACCACCAGCAGAAAAGGTCACACCATCGGTAGGGTCACCGATAGCATCTAGATTTCTTTCAGCATAAACAATTGCAAAATCACCATTTACAGTAGTGAAACCATCGGATGAAGTTGATGATCCCGTTTTGCAGCTAGGTAACAAAACTACCGAGCAACATACCGCAACCACCGCAGCACAAATATGTCTAAAGTTCCTTCTCATAACCAACTCCGCAAATGTATAAAGATCCTTCTCTATGTAAAAACTCACGTAGATTCAGTCATTAACATCAGATTATTTGAGGTAACAACCAATCTTACGTAATAGCCCTATCTCCTTGATTTAAAAGGACTATATTTGACTGATTATTCTCTTGTTATAAGATAGAAACCGTGACAAACGTATCAACGGTAAAATGCAACGGACAAATGGTATTAATAATTGTCGTTATGAATTAGAAGAAATTTATTCAGTGTGTTATGTGTGAATCACATCACACACCAAATCAATTTGAAGAAGTTTGCGAGTTTTTCTGTTCTTGCTCAAGGCCTCGTGAGTAATACAGTTTACCTTGTTGATCAACAATCACACCCTCAACCCCTTCTAGACTGTCTATCAATTCCAAGCCCTTGCTAGCGCCCATAACAAAAATACTAGTTGATAACGCATCTGTAGTTGTGGAATCACTTGCAAGGATGGATGCGCTACGCACCGTGCTAGCGGAATACCCGGTCGTAGGATGAATAATATGATGATATTTCTTACCGTCTTCGATAAAGAATCGTTCATAATCTCCTGATGTAGACAGAGCTTCGTCTTGCAGTGGCAACATCACAATTACTTCTTTTGTATCTTCAGGGTCACGGATCCCTACTAACCATGCACGTCCGTTTCTGTCTCCCAATAAACGAGTATCTCCACCGGCCGAAACCAGCGCATGTCGAATCCCTAAATCTTTTAAATGCCGAATTGAACGATCCACTGCAAATCCTTTCGCGATACCGCCCAAATCAATCTTCACACCTTGTTTTAAAAACGAAATAGTTTTTTGTTCAGGATTTAATACAATATTTCTATAATCGATTAATAATTTAGCCGCAGCAATTTCGTCTTCAGTGGGTTTGACTTCTTTTCGATAATCAAACAAGTGTCCGACGCTTGCATAAGTAATATCAAATGAACCATTAGTAAGTTTAGAATATTCTTGCGATTTTTCTATTAATTCAAATAAATCTTGATCTACTTCAACAGGCCCTTCATGAGCATATTTATTAATTTTGGATAACTGACTTTGTTCAATATAAGGACTCATCAGACGATTAACACGCTCCATTTCCTCTAAAACTTTATCGATACCTTGTTGACGCACGCTTGCTTCTTTATGCCAAATTTCAACACGAATCGTAGTGCCCATAATCGCTGCATCTTCAATTTGCCACTCCGCACTAAGTTGCAATGAACATGCAAGTAGCATCAAACTAATAATATGGTGACTGCGGATAAACATAGAATAAAAAATGTGTTTCATAAGTGAGAATGAACGCAATGAGTGAATGATCATCATGGATAGATTGAATTTTAACAAAGAATTTTGGTTCATATAATAACTATATTATACGTATAATATAGTCCAATTTATAAAAAAGAACTTTTATGTCATCCAATAGTACCGTGACCGATTCGATTGAGCGTGATCCCAGTTGTATGGACGATTTTGATCCAAACTCAATGGATGCCTCGATAGCATTACAACTTATCCTTGACCAAATGGAATCATTGAGCACAACTGAAACGGTACCTATACGTGATGCCTTAAATCGCACTTTAGCAGAAAATATATCTTCCACTATCAATGTGCCAGGACATACTAATTCTGCCATGGATGGTTATGCCATTGATTCAAATGACATTCCCAATGAAGGCACAAAAAAATTAACAAACATCGGTACAGCATGGGCCGGTCGACCATACCAAGGAAGCGTTACCCAAGGTGAGTGCATTCGCATAATGACAGGTGCTGCAATGCCTGAAGGCACCAATACGGTCATTATGCAAGAACATGTTCAAAAAGACGGCGACAATATACATATAGATCAAACCAACCAGGCCGGCCAAAATGTTCGCCAAGCAGGCGAAGATATTCCTATAGGAGGAACAGTACTTAGACAAAGTAAGCTACTTACTCCTTCAGACATCGGCCTACTTGCGTCGGTAGGAATTACTGAAGTAAATGTCGTCAAAAAGTTACGTGTTGCATTCTTCTCAACGGGAGATGAATTGCGTCCCGTTGGTAGTGATCTCGAACTAGGGCAAATTTATGATAGTAACCGCTACACGCTCCACGGAATGCTTACTAGACTAGGCGTTGAAATTATTGACTTAGGGGTAATCAAAGACAAACAAGAAGCTGTTCAAGCTGCCTTCATAGATGCTGCTGATAAAGCGGATGTTGTCATTACATCAGGTGGTGTATCGGTCGGTGATGCAGATTTTGTCAAAGAAACATTAGAAAAATTAGGTAAAGTAAATTTTTGGAAAGTTGCCATGAAGCCAGGACGCCCCCTTGCTTTTGGTAAAATAAAAAATGCATGGTTTTTTGGATTGCCCGGTAATCCAGTTTCAGTAATGGTTACTTTCTATATGTTTGTGCAACCTGCACTAAAAAAACTTTCTGGTTGCCCTTATCAAACACCCCTTATGATTAGCGCAATCTGTAAAACAAAATTAAGGAAACGACCCGGTCGCATAGAATATCAACGTGGCATTTTGACTCAAAGTAAAAAAGATCCCACACAATATGAAGTCATTAAAACAGGTGAGCAAGGTTCGGGTATTTTACGCTCTATGTCCGATGCAAATTGTTTTATTATTTTACCAATGGAATCTAGCGGTATAGATGAAGGCGATAAAGTTCAAGTGCTCCCATTTTCAACAATAATATAATCACATTAGCAATTAAATATTCTAACGGAGTAAAATTCCTCAACCAGGCGTGTTCTTTTCTACCCAACGATAATTATTATCTGAATCGCTCTTTAAAGATTCTTTTTTCCAAAATGGTGCTTTAGCTTTTAAAGCTTCCATTACATAACGGTTTGCGTCATATGCAACTGCACGATGCGCAGACCAAACTGCAACACAGACAATGGGATCATTCGGAAATATTTTTCCCACTCTATGCATCAATAAAACATCTAATATATCAAACTTTTTTTTCGCCTCTTCAGCAATCTTTTCTAGATGCTTTTGAGTCATTGCAGGGTAATGCTCTAAGGTCATAGTGGTTACTGAATCACCCTGATTAAAATCACGCATCGTGCCAACGAATAACGTCATCGCACCAAACTTACCTGCTTCAAGCGTGTCATTTTGGTACTGTTGAGCTACTTGCCATGGATCATATGGCTTTTCAAATATTTCTACTTTCATTTTACTATGACATTAATTACGAAGTGCGTTAAATTAACAAGCTAACTAACCAGAACTCTATTATATATGACTAACGAAGAACGTTCTTTCATACCTTTAGATATAGCAGTATTAACCATATCTGATACCCGTACAGAAGCTGATGACAAATCAGGAAAGATATTATGTGACCGGTTAACTAAGGCTGGCCACATAGTGCATGACAAGAGAGTCGTCACAGACGATATCTATCAAGTACGAGCAACCGTGTCCGCCTGGATAGCTGATACCAAGCCCGATGTTATTCTTACAACAGGCGGCACAGGAGTAACTGGCAGAGATGGAACGCCCGAAGCTATCCGGCCACTTTTAGATAAAGAAATAACTGGTTTTGGAGAAATGTTTAGAGTTCTTTCATTTGAAACCATTAAAACTTCTACTTTACAATCACGCGCCTTTGCAGGTGTTGCCAATCGAACCTATGTTTTTTGCTTGCCAGGCTCAGCCGGCGCCTGTGCAGAAGCATGGGATAAACTAATCTCACATCAATTAGATTACCGTAATCGACCCTGTAACTTAGTTGAATTGATGCCGAGACTGAAAGAGCAATAAATCATCACTTATGTCCGCTTACGGCCAATAGCGGACATTATCCTGTTTATTTCCATTTAGATTCTCACACCTAAATTTAAGAATTTTCCATATCAGATACCACTTCATAGCATGACTTCACACAGTCGCCACATAGGTAACCATTCTTCCCAAGCAACATTATTTTTCCCGTTTCAGTATCGTTGTCTAAGCCACAGAAAAAACACTCTGTTTTCCACAATTCAGTATTTGGGTCAACTTCATATTCCTCACGCAAGTACTCATTAATTTGATTTTCTGAGTATGCTGAATCAATCCATTTATGTGAGATTCCTTCGTAACCGCGTTCAGCCTTCTGTTTAGCTTCATCAACGCTATCAAATGCAATGGTTCCTTGTGGTTCCCATTCAGAGTTACAAAAGAAAAGTAAGATATCTTGGGGTTTCACATAATTCCTGCTTATTACAAGCAGAGGCATCTCTCCAACGCGTTTAAACTTACTATCAACACCTGCATGAAGTTCTATACGGTCTGTGTAGTGGACTGAGTCATCATTCACGGCATAACAAAGTACTCGTGCGGAATGAATTACTGGTAGTGGCTCATTGAGGTAATTCATATTGTTACTTATTAATTTTGAATTGTCCGCTTTGGGTCGATAGCGGTCATTAAACTATGTTTATTTTGTGTTTCAAACCTGATGCCCCTTAACGGTTTAGTTTATGTCAGCTTTCGGCCAATAGCGGTCATTCCAGCCACTTGTACATAACTAGCGCATCAACCAATCCTAACTTTGGATGGTTAAATGCTTTTGGTAGTTTGCCAACTGTTTCAAAGCCTAGTTTATTCCAAAGTCTTACAGCGCCTTCATTTGTAGAAGCTACAAAATTAAATTGCATAGCTTTGTAACCTAGCTCAATTGCAATTCGTTGTGAATGCTCACACATTGTAGTTGCCAGACCTTTCCCTCTGGCAGCGGATGACACCATATAGCCGCAATTACAGACATGTTCACCCGGGCCATTCTGATTTGTTTTAATGTAATAAGTACCGAGTATTTTATTATTTTCCTCGATAACAAAAGTTTTCTGTGGGGCTTGAATCCAAACCTTTAAAGCATCTTCCTTTGATGTATCTGATGGATATGCGTATGTGTCACCGACTGATACGACTTCATGAAAGATAGGCCATACATTATCAAAGTCTTCTTCTGTTGCTTCTCTAATTTTCATTTATGCAAGATACTGTATGTCCGCTTTAGGTCGTTATCAGACATTCAACGTCGCATTTCAGCCGCTTGTACACGCAATGCTTTATTATGGAAGACCACGAGTGCAGAGCGGAATTGCCTGGTTGAAAACCACTTGCGTCAAGATAATGCGCTTTCCGGACTTGTCCAACACATTCCAGTGATCCACTGGCAGTAGCTCCACCTTGGAAGGGTCTAGCTTTTCCGGGTCTCCTATTTTTGAGGCACGTATTGTCGCTTCTTTTGATAAACACTCAGTGACATCAGGTCCAATCGATTCCATATTAGAAGCAAAAGCTTGAATTTCGTCAATGCTCAAAGGGCCACTGCTCTCCTCAGTTTGAAATAACTCCTCTAAGGACGAATCACATGCACTACATAGAGATACTACACCCACACAAATTAACTTCGTTATTAACTTCAAATGCTAATCTCCTATCCTGTCTTTACAGAACAACTAAAATAGTTTTTCCTAATCCCTAACGGTATGTACTTCACGAATATTGTCACGATCCAGATTAGTTGCTTCACGAATCAAAGTCATGTACCGCTAGTTATTTATTAGTTTGACTTAATGTCCGCTTTGGGTCGTTAGCAGTCAATAACTATTACCCACCAATATATGACATTTCTACTTTAGGTAGTAAAACGGTTTCTGAAGTTCTTAGTTCTGAATACCGATCGGTGCGTTTTTTCCAAACTGCGCTAATGAAATCTGTAATATATTCATCAT
>CALAJL010000032.1 GCA_937922735.1 uncultured Gammaproteobacteria bacterium
ACGTGGTGTGCAAAAAAATCTAAATTACCATGGCAACCAAGTTTCAATAAATTTTGAGTTACCATTAAGCGAAGTGGTTTTAGATTTTTTTGATCGCCTTAAGTCAGTGAGTCGCGGTTATGCTTCTTTTGATTATCATCACTCTAAGTTTCAAGCGGCTCCACTAGTAAAGTTAGATACACTCATTAATGGTGAGCGTGTAGATGCACTTTCACTTATCGTGCATAAAGATCAAGCTGCTAGTTTTGGGAGAGATCTTGCAGTTAAGATGAAGGATATTATTCCAAGGCAAATGTATGATGTTGCAATTCAAGCGGCAATAGGGTCAAAAGTGATTGCAAGAACGACGACTAAAGCGCTACGTAAAAATGTGACTGCTAAATGTTATGGCGGTGATATTACAAGAAAGAAAAAGTTGTTAGAAAAACAAAAAGCTGGCAAAAAACGCATGAAACAAATCGGCAGAGTAGAAATACCTCAAGAAGCCTTCTTGGCTGTGTTACGAGTTGAGAAATAATTACAGCAAGGTTCAATATAAAATAATATATAGATCTTATTCGATGACGATATGAATCAGCTTAAAAAGTCTTTATTTGTTTTATTCATAATATTATATGCAGCAGCCTGCAATGCAGACTTTATTAAGGTGACACTGTTGGGTACAGGTAGTCCTCGTCCAAGTATCGATCGTTATGGTCCATCAGTCTTAGTTGAAGTAGGTGGCAAGCATTTACTTTTTGACTCAGGGCGTGGTGTGGTGCAACGGCTAAAGCAATTGGAAGTTTCATTATCTGATATACATCATGTCTTTCTAACCCATCTTCATTCTGATCATATTTCAGCTTTAGATGATGTTTGGCTGACCGGCTGGATTTATCAACGGCCCTCACCATTGAATGTATATGGCCCAAAAGGTACGAAATCATATGTCGAAAATCTAAAGCAAGCTTATGCATTTGATGTGCAATTACGAAATCAATACTCAGGCTTGGATTTAAACGCTGGAGTCATGACTACAAGTGAAATAGAGCCAGGTGTCATTTATTCAGAGAATGGTATTAGAGTAACTGCGTTTTTGGTTAATCATAAACCAGTAGACCCTGCTTATGGATATCGAATCGATTTTGGTAAGCGTTCAGTGGTAATTTCAGGTGATACAACCTATTCACAAAGTCTTGTCGATCATACACTAGGGGTTGATTTGCTGGTGCATGAAATTATGTCAGTCAAGAGTAAAATACTTGAAAAAAATCCACGTTTGCAGAAAATCCAGCATTACCACACTAGCCCAGAGCAGCTAGCCAAAGTTTTGGAAAAAACAAAACCTCGTGCAGCAGTCATGACGCATGTAATTGTTATCGGCAATTCAGAAGATGATGTGTTACAACAAGTAACAGACCACTATGCAGGTGATGTCTATATGGGGCATGATCTGATGAGTATAGAATTAGGTAACAATATAAAAGTAATACCATATTAAAAAATAGTGATTAATAGTATGCAACTAAATTTTACAAAACCCTTATTGATGGGAGTGCTAAATGTAACCCCGGATAGCTTCTCTGACGGTGGGATGTATCCGTCTTCCAATGATGCAATTACACGTGCTTTGGAAATGATTGAGCAAGGTGCTGATATCATTGATATCGGTGGTGAATCTACTCGACCCGGAGCGCAGCGAGTAGATGCCACAGAGCAAAAGAGAAGAGTATTGGATGTTATTGCAGGTTTGCGTAAAGAATTATCTTCAAGTGGGAATAAGCATATTCATATTAGTATTGACACTACGTTATCAGAAGTCGCTGAAGCCGCGTTACATGCTGGTGCAACGATGTTAAATGATGTGAGTGCAGGCAATGAAGATGAATCGTTACTTAATTTAGCGGCTACTGCTAACGTGCCAATATGCTTGATGCATATGAAAGGTGAACCTGGGAACATGCAGGATAATCCTAGCTATGAAAATGTAACACGGGAAGTGTCAGAATACTTGTTAGAACGAGCTAAGCATGCAGAGAGTGTAGGAGTTAATAAGTCAAACCTAATTGTTGATCCCGGTATAGGATTTGGTAAACGCACTCAACATAACCTTGAGTTATTACGTGACCTTAAAAAAATAGTAGATCTTGGTTACCCTGTATTGTTAGGGACAAGCCGGAAACGATTCATGGGTGAGATATCAAATCGTGATGATCCACGTGAAAGGATGCCTGCGACCTGTGCAACTTCGGCAATGGGTGTGTTAGCGGGTGTGAAAATATTTCGTGTACATGATGTTTGGCAAAATCGTCAAGCATTGGATGTAACCTGGGCAATAAATAACTGTTAATGGTATTTCTAAAACCGTGGATCAGGGGAATAGTTCCAAAAATTACTAAATGATCGAGTCATGCATTTGCGTTTGAAATTTAAAGCATGCTTAATTGTTAACAAACATGCAATTATCATTAGCGTCAGCCAGCCAATAGAACCACCTCCACCAGAAAAACCTGGTCGATAAGTAAGCTCAACCGTTTTGTCCTGTTTAATTCGATCTTTAAAGCTATTTAGCTCAACTTCTAAATTATCTGATACGTTATCTATTGCACTCGCAAAGCTGCCTTGTCTGGCAATGCGCAGTTTTTCGGAACTATTAATTAGTGCAGATTTAGCAATTACCTCATCCGTTCCCGGCGCGCGTAGTAATAGCTTATGACTCTTAACATCGTATACAGCTACATCTACAAAAGTATTGATATCATTCCTACTTCCATTAATAAAATATGCACCAACGATCGTCCAATATAAAATAGAAGCTTTCGTGTCATCTGTATATACAACTTGATCATAGGATACTAGAGTCATTACATCTAAAGCATATAACCGGGCTACTTGATCAACATTGTCAAATCCACGGCTTGATCGTAAGTAGGTGTCAGGAATAACTACGATTTCATTTATAAATGGTTTTTCATTAAATGCTCCTTTGATTTTATTTAATAATATAGATTTATGGCTTGCGGTTAAGGCGATTGAATCGTCGGCATGGCTAGGAACAAAGGCTATGCCCACTCGCAGTGGAAGCTGTAATTTAGGTACGGTTTGGTCAAATTCTGGGGGTGTTTCACCTTTTGGGTAAAGGTAATCAACCAAGCTAGATGATACCCCTCTGCGCATCCCTTGGTCGGTGATTTGTTGCATCAAAGACGTACAGCCCGATAATAGAATAGTTGCTAATAATATAGGCAACATGACTAGAGTTTTTTGCTTACACATGCTTATTTCCTAAAAAAATATACTTAGGAAAGTAGTGTAGTGATAAGAATAGAGGCTGCAATTAGAATAGAAAAAGTGTAGAAAGATGATACCTAAAGTTTATATATTGATACTTACATCATGACTAGCCAGAGTGGGCAAACAAAACGCTTCCTAGAATGTGTGAAACGATATTTGAAAGCGCAAGGTAAGACTTATGCAGATCTTGCGAGCGCCTTGAGTGTGAGTGAAGCGACTATAAAAAGGATATTTTCTGAAGAGACTGTATCTTTAAATAGAATGGATGAGATATGTGCATTTCTTGGTATTCAACTTACTGATTTAGCGTCAATGGTAGAACAAGAGTCGACTCTTCTTTCAACACTCACAGAAGAACAAGAGCAAAATCTTGTTAATAATCCAAAGCTATTGCTCATGTTATATTTTTTATTAAATAACTGGTCTGTAGAAGAGATTCTTAATGAGTATGCGATTGAAGAGCCCGAAGCAAATACATTATTAGCATTATTAGATCGTTTAAAACTAATCGATCTTTTGCCTAATAATCATGTAAAGATTCTAGTATCGCGCACATTAAATTGGCGTATAGATGGACCAATTCGAAAATTTTTCGATCAAAAAGTACGTGGCGAATTTCTACAGGCCAGGTTTGATCGGTCTGGCGACTTTCTTAAATTTTATTCCGGAAAGATATCAATTGCTTCTGCAAAAGCATTTGAGAAAAAATTAATGCTTCTGGTTGGCGAATTTCATGATCTTATTAAGGACAATGCATCTTTACCTGAAGAAGAACGGCGTGGGTATAGTGTTATGTTAGCGATGCGTGAATGGGAGTTCTCATTATTTTCTGAATATAGAAGGGGTTAAGTTAAAGACTTGGTCTAATGCATACGCCCTGCGTGGAATAAGGGAATAGTATTAAAAGTCGCAATATAAGTGACTGTCCGTATCAATAAATAATACCAAGCAACTATTTCATGACTATATCAATATTCTCATTATGATAGACATTATCTAGTTTTAGATCAAAAAACTGCCTGAAATAGCATTAGGCATTATGGAATGAAAAGGGCGGGAAATATGAATTTCGTATATATCATTATTGGAGCTATTGTAGGGTTAGCAGTTGGCCAAAATGGTTTAGGTGCCGTAACGGGTGCAGCAATTGGTTATTTGCTCGGTGAATTATGGCTGCTTAAAACCAGAGAAAAATTTACTGTTGAACAAGTTAAGGGGCTAATTAGCAAAGTCAATGCACTGCAAGCTGCATCTCAAGCGAGTGCACAGCAAGAATCTAATCAAGCTTATCAACAGCCTGATGAGGAAGCCGTTCCTGAAGAGGTTGAACCACTCCAAGACCAATATACTCAAGCTATAAAAGACGCTGCGTCGAATCGTGAGCAAGCAAGGTTAACGATTGAAGAAGAACCAACCGAGCAAGATAGCGTAAACATTCAACGTTCTGCGAGCATTAATGATGATTATTCTAAACAATCTATAAAACCTGTTGAGTATAAAGAGAATGCTTTTTTGGAGGGATTGTCGAATGTTTTCAATACGGTTTTAGGGTTTTTCACTACGGGTAATGTCTTAGTAAAAGTTGGTGTAGTCGTTCTATTTTTTGGTGTGTCATTTTTAGTGAAGCTAGCCGCCGAGAATGCATTGTTCCCAATTGAATATCGACTCATTGCAGTAGCAATTGGCGGTATTGGTATGCTGGCGGTAGGTTGGCGTTTGCGAGATAAACGACCGGGCTATGCGGTTGCGCTACAAGGTGGCGGTGTTGGTTTTCTATACCTAACTGTTTATGCAGCATTTAGACTTTACAATTTATTGCCATCAACTATTTCATTTGCATTGTTAGTCGTAATAGCTGCGACCTCAGCCATTATTTCGATTAAGCAAGATTCAAGAACATTAGCTATTTTAAGTACAGTGGGTGGTTTTTTGGCACCGGTTTTAGCATCAACTGGGCAGGGAAGTCACGTTGCATTATTTTCCTACTACATCGTATTAAATCTTGGAGTGTTGTTCATTGCTTGGTTTAAGTCTTGGCGCATGCTTAATGTAATAAGTTTTGTGTTTACATTTCTTATTGCCAGTATGTGGGGATATAAAGCCTATAAGCCAGAACATTTTTCGACCACAGAGCCATTCCTGATTGCATTCTTTCTTATATATACCTTGCTTGCAGTATTTTATGCAGTTCGAAAAAAATCAGATGTTAAAAATTTTGTAGATGGAACTATTGTTTTTGGTACGCCATTAATTGCGTTTGCTTTACAAGCCAAGCTGGTAGAAAACATAGAATATGGTATGGCGTTTAGTGCGTTAGCCTTAGCAACATATTATATAGTCCTTGCATATTTCTTGAATAAACGTCTAGGAGATGAAAAGCGCCTCATTATAGAATCATTTTTAAGTATCGGTATCGTGTTCGCCACTTTGACAATTCCGTTTGCGTTTGAAAGTAATATAACCTCTGCGCTATGGGCACTTGAGGGTGCAGCAATTGTATGGATAGGGGCTAGGCAAAAACAATGGTTAGCACGCGCATTTGGTTTGCTTTTGTTAGTCATTGCCAGTGCTATATTCATTCTTGATTTGGATGTTGGCTTAATGTCTAGCCTCATTAGTACACGAGATTATCTAGGATCGATAATATTATTTGTTGCTATATTATTTGCAGCGTACGTATTACATAAAAATCGCGATACAGTGACGAAATACGAATATCCTTTTATTTCGCATGCGTTACTCATTTCAGGGTGGGCCATATGGATCCTATTTGGTTTAGCGCAAACGCTTTCATTAAATATAGATAATTACTATCTAGCAGCTGCACTAAGCTTCTTAGCGATTACTATGTTAGGCAGTACTTTGGTATCAAAGTGGTTGTCATGGCCGCATCTAGCTAATGTCTTGCATGTGTATGTTCCATTACTTGTGCTCATTGGTTTTGTGGTGGGGGTCTTTAATGGTCATCCTTCAGCTGAAGGTGGTTGGATAGCTTGGCCAATTGCAATAGTGGCGTTGTATTGGTGTTTGCATCATTTTGATAAAGAAGAACGTAAGGGTACACGCTGGATGCACGTTAGTGGAATCTTAATCTCACTGATCGTAATCACATGGGAGCTGGGTTGGAGGCTTGAACGTCTTGCAGAGTGGTCTCAGACATGGAACTGGATGATATGGGGTCTTTTGCCTTCAGTCGCGTTGTGGTGCGTATGTGCTTATGGGCCAAAAGTTGAGTGGCCAATACTCAGGCACAAAACAGCATACTTAAAGGTAAGTACAACGATTGTTGCCGGTTATGTGTTGTTATGGGCATTGTTTATGAATCTAAGTGGTCCGGGTGATCCATCACCACTATCCTATATACCGTTCTTAAACCCTGCAGATATATCAACCTTGGTAGCTTTATTAGCATTAGTAAAATATTACCAAAGCATAACTTCAGATGTAGAAGATAAGCTGCAAGGACTGACTAAACTACGTGCAAGTTGGCTTTTGTTTATTGGCTTATTTGTTTGGATAAATACATTTGTACTGCGCGTCATCCACTTTTGGAAAGGTGTCCCATACGATGTAGACATTATGCTCGCTTCTCAGTTGGTGCAAGCGACCTTCTCAATACTATGGGCAACGATAGCGGTGATTATCATGGTCTATAGCTCTAGAAAATTGCATCGTACGATGTGGATGATTGGTGCAGGTCTCATGGCGGCGGTAGTAGTGAAGTTATTTTTAGTGGATGTATCCAACTCTGGCACGCTAGAACGCATTATTGCCTTCTTGGTGGTGGGAGTGTTGTTAGCATTGGTAGGATACTTCTCGCCAGTGCCGCCAAAAAATACTCAAATAAATGCTCAACCTAATGGCAATGATAATGACAAGGAAAATAATAATGAAACTGATCGGGAAAATGCTATAGGAGTAGAGAAATGAAAAAGGTAATGTTGCTAGTGATCACAGTATGTATGCTATTGACGATAGCCAATGCAGATAACACTGAGCCGACCATGCAAGAGTTTTATGCTGGAAGTAAAATACTCGTTAAAGAAGATAAACCATTACAACAAATCTTAATTCCATATTCTATATATGACGCGGTCAAGTCTCAGAATTTGAATGATATCCGTGTGTTTAACGCTAATGGTGGACTTGTGCCACATAGGGTCACAATGCAAAAGCAAGACTCGCAAACGAGCATTAAAACTCTTTCTTATGCAAAGCTTACAAGCAATTCAGATGGTCTTGAGAATTTAATTGAAAAATATAAATCTTCTGGTGTAGATATTAGTTTAAGTTTGCGAGCGATGGATGCGACTACTACAAGTTCTAGTGTAGATGTGTATATCGGTGAGATTGGGGATCTAGAAGGGAAAGCTACAGAGCTGAAACTAGATTGGCAACTTAATCAAGAGGTGAGTACTTTTTTCTTAGCTGATGTAGAAATTACAGATGATTTTAAAAACTGGAAAACTGTAGCAAAAGATGTGAACTTGGCTCAGTTAAAAACCAATGATGCCATTGTTAAGCATAATCAAATAAAGCTTAGTCAATTTGGTATGAAATTTTATCGATTAAGCATCCGTGGCGAACGTAGGCCCGACATTAAGAGCATCGCATTGCTTGTAAGTCAGCAACAAGAAATTCCATATAGTATGACCATTGATGTTTTGGGTGAGCATGATGAAAGTAATAAACAAATTACCTATTATCAGCAACCCACTAAGATTATAAAAAAACAGTTAAAAGTTCAGATTCCTGAAAATAATGTTATGGCGGATTGTAGAGTATATTCTCGAGATTCTGACGATAACCATTGGACGCTACGTGGATCAGGTACAGTGTATAAAATTACGAATAATGGTAAAGATTTAAACAATGAGTTGATAGAACTTACTGCAAGCAGTGACCGTGAATGGAAACTTGAGGTGATTACCCGAGGCAGTGGGTTTGAGCAACAACCACCAGTGGTTAATTTCTTATGGCAACCTCATGTGCTCACATTTGTTGCACGAGGAGACAGCCCATTCGTGCTTGCATATGGGAGTGTGGCTTATGCGTCTCAATCAGTGAGCCAAAACACGTTCTTTAATACCGCCAGTAAAGATGAAGATCAGCTCATTGCTCAGGCTTCGATATCAAATACAGAAGAAGTGTTAGGTGGTGAAGAAGTGTTAAAAGAGGATCTAATTAAAGTAACACCAAAAAATATGATTCTATGGGCTGTTTTAATATTCGGCAGTTTATTATTGCTTTTTATGGCACTCTCAATGTTGAAAAACACATCAAAAAACGATACGGACACGTAAGAGAAATAGATGCTCTAGTTAATTAGAATCCTCTATTAATTTGATTTTGTCTTTTTTGTTTAATTTTTTGATTTCGGCTTCACGTATACTGGCACTGCTACGAGTATGACCATCTTCGCTATAGATAATTTTATTTGGGCTATGAATGTTAAAAAATTTTGCGCCTGAGCCATTAGCATGTTGCTCAAACCTTCTTTCAATATCTGTAGTGATACCGGTGTAATAAAAATGATCTTTCGTTTCAATGATGTATACATGCCAATTCATGGTCTAAATTTAGATTGAATCCAATATTTTCTCAAGGGTTGGCCATACGTTTTCGAGTATGATGGGTTGAGCCTCTGCGGTGGGGTGTAATCTATCGGCTTGTAAATATTCATCTTTCAATGCAATGCCTTCGAGCAAAAATGGAACGAGTGGGATATCACATAGTTTGGCTAAGTCAGAATAAACTTGATGGAAAGCCTGTGTGTATTTTTCTCCATAATTGGGAGGTAGCTTGATGCCGAGAAGAACCGCTGTACCAGTACGATTACATTGCTTGATCATTTGTTCCAAATCATCCTGCATGCGTGAGGTGGGCTGGCCTCGTAGGCCATTATTAGCGCCTAACTCAATAATGCACAGTACAGGTTGATATTTCTCTATCAAATTGGGAAGACGAGCTAGACCGCCTGAGGTAGTTTCTCCACTAACGGATGCATTGACTACATTCCATTGCTTGTCTTCGCTATAGTTGTCTATACGATTTCGAAGTAGGTTGACCCACCCATCTTCAATCTTTATACCATAGGCAGCACTAAGGCTGTCACCTAATACTAAAATTGTATTATCTTTGGCATGGCAAAGACTAAAAGTAGTCAGAGATATAGTTAGGAAAATAAATATTACAGTACGGAGAAAAGTCATTTCAAATTCATCTGTTATTCGTTGCAACCAAGTTAGCAAAAATGTCTCTACTGAAGAAGGGCCAATTTCAATTTTAGAAGAGATTAATTTTCAAGTTAATCAGGCAGAAAGTGTAGCTGTTATAGGTCAGTCTGGTTCGGGTAAAACAACCTTACTAAGTATGTTAGCTGGCCTTGATATTCCGACCACAGGAAGTATTGAATTGTTCCATCATAAACTTGAAGTATTGAGTGAAGATGAGCGTGCAGTGTTACGTAATCAATATGTAGGCTTTGTATTTCAAGCATTCCACCTCTTGCCGGGTTTTACGGCATTAGAGAATGTAATGCTGCCCCTAGAGATTAATGATGATGCACAAGCGAAAGAAAAAGCCACATCATTGCTAGAGCGAGTAGGTATGAGTCATAGGAACAATCACTTTCCAACGACGCTATCCGGTGGTGAGCAACAACGCGTAGCGATAGCTCGTGCATTTTCTACAAACCCACCTTTATTGTTAGCAGATGAACCCACTGGGAATCTTGACAGTAATACCGGTGCTAAGATTATTGACCTGTTGTTTGAGCTTAATCAGGAGCAAGGTACAGCATTGGTATTAGTCACTCATGATGAGTCGTTAACGAAACGTTGTAATTCGTGTTTTCGACTAGATCAGGGCAAGCTGCATAGTGATATGCCTCATGATCTGTCTTGTGTTTTGTCTGAAAACCAATAGCCATGTTTTCTTTCTATAAAAATTTGTTGGTTAGACAACTGCGCCAAAACTCCATGCGATTATTTTGCATTGCAGTCGCTATTGCCTGTGCGGTCACTTTTAGTATTACTTTGCTAGGAGATCGGCTGGAGCAGCTATTTAATAGCCAAGCAAAAGAAGTTATTGCAGCAGACCTAGTGCTTCAATCCACAACAGAATTAAGTGATGAACAAAAAGATATTGTGGATTCATTTTCTCTCAAAACTGCTGAAACTCTTACTTTCCAAACGATGGCGAATGCTAGTGATGCCAGTAAAAGTGGTAGTAGTAAAAATGCTAATGAGCTAAGTAATGAAGAACAGAGCAACGATAACGAAACGTTTTTATTATCGAGTGTCAAAGCAGTATCCAATGCGTATCCTTTACTTGGTAAACTGCAAGTATCAAATCAACTCTACGGAGATACTCAAGCGATTCAAGGTGTACCAGGCAAAGGTGAAGTCTGGGTAGAGGATCGAGTGCTGAACGAATTGGGTCTGTCGTTAAACCAATATGTCAATGTAGGTGAAGCATCGTTCAAAATTACTAAAATATTGGTCTATGAGCCAGATCGTGGGAATAGCTTTTATAGCTTTACGCCACGGATAATGATGAACATTGAAGATGTAGCGGCAACACAAATCGTACGACCCGGTAGCCGTGTAAAGTTTCGTTATCTTTTTGCCGGTGAAGATTCAAATCTGAAAAATTTACTTCAGGCACTTGAGCCAAATTTACAGCTGAATCAAGAATTCATCACCATCGATGCGGCGAATCAAACATTGGCAAATACATTGAATCGTGCCTACCGGTTTTTGCATATCACAGCCCTCATAGCAGTACTGCTGGGAGCGGTTGCGGCTGCATTGGTAAGTTACCAATATGCAAATGAAATGACCTATCAATATGCACTATTACGTTGCTTAGGGTTGCAAGGTAAAAGAATGATTGCGGCAGTCGCTATCCCTTTTTTAGTGTTTAGTTTCATTGCCGTAATCATCGGTTTGGTCATCGGGGGTGTGGCACATATCTTTATACTGAGAAGTTTAGGGGATTTGATACCAGAAACATTACCTGCAGCCAGTATTAAGCCTTTCTTGTTGAGTGCATTTACTGCTCTTATTGTGGTTATCAGTTTTGCATGGCCATTCTTAAATAAGCTTTTAAAGACCGCTCCAAAATTATTGCTAAATCGTACAGAAATACAGCAGCAGCCTATTATTTTTACCGTTATGGCAATGCTATTGGGTTTGTCAGTAATTATATATATGGGGACGCAAGAGTTAATGATAAGCGTGTATATCATTGCAGTGTTATTTGTATTTGTCTTGCTTGCATATTTTATTACTCGATACTTTATTAAATGGTATTCAAAATATAGTGAATCGAAAAGTGTATCCACGAAGCTAACCGCAAGAAGTTTAAAAGCGAATCGTCGTATGGTGGTCGTTCAAGTGGTGGCTATTTCCATCACATTCTTTTCACTTGCACTCATTTCAACCATTCGAGATGACTTGGTCGCTTCATGGCAATCAAAAGTGCCAGATAATGCACCAAATATTTTTGCTATTAACTTATTTGAGAATGAAAAGCAGTCGTTTCTTGATAAAGTAAAATCACAAGGTCTAGAGCATAGCCCACTTTATCCAGTGGTACGTGGACGTTTAAGTGCTATCAATGATCTGCCGATTCGAGAATATGCAAGTAAAGAAACTGAGCGGCAAGATGAGTCATTAGGAAGAGATTTAGCGCTTACGTGGAACATGCAATTACCAAAAGACAATAAAATTATACAAGGCACTTGGCATACGGAAGCTCAAGATCAAAATACGGCTACGGTTTCGATAGAGAAAGGTTTGGCAGAAAACTTAGAAATCACCTTAGGTGATAAGTTGTCATTTACGGTAGAAACTCAAGTTGTTGAGGCGGTCGTTACTAGTATACGTTCAGTAGAGTGGGAGTCATTCACCCCTAATTTCTACATGATCTTCTATCCAGGCGTTTTAGATGGTTTGCCAGTTTCCTATATGGGAAGCCTGCATCTAGATAAACAGCAACGGCCGATATTACGGGACTTTGTTAAGCAGTTTCCAAGTGCTACTTTCTTCGATGTAGATTTCTTGTTAAATCGAATTCGTGGTATCGCACAGAAAATTAGTTATGCGGTAGAAACAGTACTATATTTCGCATTATTTGCCAGTGTGTTGGTGTTTATTTCAATCGAAATGATACTCCGCAAGAATAGGTCATACAGCACTGCAATATTCAAAGCCGTCGGTGCGGATACGAAGCTAGTGCAAAAAGTATTTCGAACACAATTTATTTTAATAGGTTTAATTGCAGGTGTGATAGCCTATCTGCTAAATCTCGTCATCAGCTTTGCTTTATCAAATTATCTGATTGAAGGGCAGTTTGTATTTAATCCCAAAACGGCTGTTTTATGTTTAGTACTGGCACCATTATTGGTACTAGCAGCAGGATTTGTATCCATACAACGTACAAAGAAAATACCGGTCAAAAAGCTACTAACAGAAAGTTAATAACGTCTAATACTGTGAGTGTCTGCTTACGTTCAATAGTGAGCACATGGATGTGCGAATAAGAGTCGCATCTTGGATGATGCTTTCAATATAAAATCTTTTTACGCTATGTCCGCTATCGGCCATAGGCGGTCATATACAATCTCCAACAATATAGCAACTAGAATAAACTAATACAGCAGGAAGAAAGAATGTGGCAGTTAGCACCGAGAGCATTCCTGCGATATAAGATGCATAATTGTTTCCGTTCGACCATTTTTGCCAAAGTAGGATCGGAAGAATGATTGCTATAATAAAGTACGAAATAGCAATAGCACTTGATAAAAATATTAAGTAATTATTCCAAATTCTATTTTCATCAAAACTATATGTATGTAGCGCTGCAGCCAAAATAAGCCATGCACAAATGCAAAAAATAATAGCAAGATTGTATGATTTTCTAGAAGTTAAAATTACAAAAATACCGGCGACTAATGAACCAACTACTAATGCAGTCCACCAATAGACACTT
>CALAJL010000033.1 GCA_937922735.1 uncultured Gammaproteobacteria bacterium
ATAACATCTCTATCACCACTTAGATCCATTAAGGAAGTAAATATCTCATGCCAATGATTCGACAACGAGCATGTTGTTAAAAACTGCTCATATTCAGTTTTAGCTTTTTGTCGAAGCAGTGTTTGCAGTTGCAACTGCTGACTCTCAGTCAGACCAGCCTCAGCAACTAAAATAGTGAATATGCCAACATGTCCTAAATCCAGCAGCACATTATCAATTCCAACCAAATTTAACGCCTCAAGCATTAAACAAATAACTTCAACATCACTATCCAACCCTGAGTGGCCATAGAGTTCAGCACCAACTTGCAATGGACTACGCGTCAAATCACGTCCACTCGGACGAGTATGCATTACCGTTCCGAGGTAACAGAAACGCGTAGGTACATCACGCTTGAGCATATGCGCATCAATACGTGCAACTTGTGAGGTCATATCGGCACGCACACCCATCATTCTTCCAGTTAATTGATCAGTTAACTTAAAAGTTTGCAAATCCAAATCATCACTTGGACCAATTAACAATGAATCCAGATACTCTATTAATGGTGGCATTACTAGCTCATAGCCCCAGGTAGAAAACATATCTACCAACTCACGACGATACTTCTCTAGCCACGCAGATTCTTCTGGCAGTGATTCTTCAATCCCCTCAGGTAAAAGCCAACGATCTTTACTCATATTAATTTAATATTCTTAGTATATAGAGGAAGACCATCCCTACTGTCATGCTGGCTAACCCAATCATGCGTAATACTTGATCAGGCATTTGAATAAATCGAACCATAGCTTGACGGAATTTATCGGGCGAAAGAAATGGAATTATACCTTCTAAAATCAACACCAGCGCAACTGCAACCAGTATTTCATTCCACATAAACTAGTTTAACTAACTAAAAATTTGAACAAAGCACTAGAGTGCTATTGTTCAGATTGTTTAAAATAGCGGAAAAATTCAGAATCAGGCTCCATCACTAACACATCGTTATTACTATTAAACGTATTTACATACGCCTTTAAGCTACGTGTAAAACTATAGAACTCTTGATCTTGGTTAAACGCTTGCGCATAAATTTCTGCAGACTTAGCATCACCCTCACCCTTAACTTGCTGAGCTTCATTGTAGGCATTTGCTAAAATTACCGTTCGTTCTTTATCTGCCGTCGCACGAATTACTTCCGCTTGCTCCTTGCCACGTGCACGAAAATCTTTCGCGACACGATCCCGCTCCGCACGCATACGCTTATATACGGAATCACTCACATTCTCAGGAAGATCAATCTTACTAACTCGCACATCTACCACTTCAATACCGAAGTTTTCAGACTCCTCATTGGATTGCACCTGTATAACATCCATAATTTCAGCTCTTTCGCCCGAAACCACTTCTTGAATAGTGCGGGTACCGAACTCATTCTTAAGACCATCGATAAGAATTTGTTCTAAGCGTGAATTGGCTTTAGATTCCACACCACTTGTTGCAAGATAATATTTCTCGACGTCACTAATTCTCCATTTAGCAAAAAAATCAACTTTTACATATTTCTTTTCACTAGTTGGAAATTCAGTAGGCGGGACATCCAGTGTTAAAATACGATTATCATATTTCTCAATCATATTCATGACTGGAATTTTCCAATGCAGTCCAGGCTTTATATTGGCTTTATCAACTTTACCGAACTTTAATTTAAGCGCAGTCTCTCTCTCGTCTACCTGATACGTAAACGAAAAGAAGCCTACAACTAGTGCGGCTAAAATTACTAAAATAATCTTACTACTCATGACTATCGACCCTCACGTTCAGGACGACCTGAACTATTTTGTTGATTGCTTAAACCAAAATTATCAGAATTAAATGATTCGTTAGTACCACTTTGGTTATTCACCATCGGCCGCTGCTTTACAATCTGATCAAGAGGCAAGTAAATCATATTATTTCCACCCTCAATATCCATAAGCACTTTATTACTATTGCTATAGACCGACTCAACTGATTCAAGATACAAGCGCTCACGTGTTACTGCAGGCGCTTTTTTATATTCAGCCAACAGCTTTAAAAAACGTTTTGCCTCACCTTCAGAATTAGCGATTGCACGATCTCTATATGCATCAGCTTCTTGTTTAATTCTAGCGGCTTCACCACGCGCTTGAGGTAATATACTGTTTGCATATGCCTCAGCTTCTTTTATATATCGGTCATAATCTTCCCGCGACTTAATAGCATCTTCAAATGCAGCTTTTACAGCATCAGGCGGCACAGATTTTTCAATATTAACTTTTTGAATAAAAATCCCAGAGTTATAGCTATCAAGAATTCCCTGTAACAACTCACGCGTTACACTAGATATTTGCGCACGACCTTCAAACATTACAGAATCAATAGTACTTTTACCTACAATCTCACGAACCGCACTCTCCATGCCATCTTTAACTGTTTTATCAGGATCACGAACATTAAAAATGTATTTCTCTGCATCTATAATTTTATATTGAGCTTCTAACGACACCTCAACAATATTTTCGTCTTGCGTTAACATAGATGTCTTATTCGATACTTCACGCACTTCATCAACGTTCACAATTTCGACCGTTTCAATTGGAAACGGTAAGTGCCAATTAAGACCTGCTTCAGTCATGGCTTGAAATTCACCAAAACGTAATTCCACTCCTCTTTCTGCTTGCTTAACAATATAAAAACCAAATCTGTCATAGATTCCCCATATTGCTATAAATGCAACTAACGCAAATAATAGAATAGGTTTACCTGAACCAGACGAGCCCGAAGATGAACCTCCACCACTACCAAAAATTCCACCGAATTTTTTAGTCAAATTTTTAAATACATCATCAAGATCAGGTGGACCCTGATTACCTGAATTTTGACCCCATGGGTCTTTTTCTTTATCTTTATTACCGCCTGGGCTATTCCAAGGCATAGGACTCTCCAAAATGGTTACAGGTTAATTCTAATAAGACGCGAGTCTTGTATTCTATCAAGACGATAGAAAATGTCAGCTTATACGCTTGCGTGTTGTACAGATTCTTCTGAAATTTGATAATCCGCAAACTTTTTAAGTATATTCAATGGGATATCTGCTTCTATTTGCCAATTGCCATGCTCATCAGCAAACTCTTGAAGCACAGCCCCTTTGGCATATAACTCACTTCGCAACGCCCCTTCAATAGGCGGAAGATGCAGCCATATACGTTCAACTTTGTGTTCAAAATATTGTCGCAACGCATTACTTAGAAGATCCAACCCATCACCCTTTAATGCTGACAGCCAAACATTCTGTATGTTGCCATGCAGATCAAAATCAACATTTGGCAACATATTAATCTGATCTATTTTATTAAATACCATCACTTGCGGCACTTCTAGTGCATCTATCATTTCCAACACAGCCTGGACTTGCGCGATATTGTTATCACGATGCGGGTCACTAGCATCTACCACATGAAGCAACACATCCGCTTCTTGTGTTTCTTGCAAAGTAGCATGAAAGGCTTCAATTAAATCGTGTGGCAAATCTTGAATAAACCCAACTGTATCAGCCAACACAATATGTTGGCCTTTTGAAATTTGCATACGCCGCAAGGTTGGGTCTAACGTTGCAAACAACTTATCAGCAGAATACACATTGGAATCTGTTAAACGATTAAACAATGTAGATTTTCCTGCATTGGTATATCCGACAATCGCTACTGTTGGAGTAGTTGCCTTTCTGCGTGAGGCACGGCCCTGATTACGTTGCTTGCGAAGTTTTTCTAATCGTTTTGTTAACTGTTTAATACGCAGTCTTAACATGCGTCTATCTGATTCAAGTTGTTTTTCACCTGGTCCGCGCAAACCAATACCACCTTTCTGGCGCTCCAAGTGGCTCCAACCACGCACCAATCGTGTTGATAGATATTTTAATTGCGCAAGTTCGACTTGCAATTGACCTTCATAGGATCGAGCACGCTGCGCAAAAATATCTAAAATCAATCCGGTACGATCTAATACACGCTTTTCACAAATTTTTTCTAGATTTCTTTCCTGACTAGGCGACAACGAATAGTTAAAAATTACAATATCAGCATCTAACGAATGAGCCAATGAATGAATTTCATCAACCTTACCACTACCAATTAATAATTTAGCATCCGGCAGACTGCGTTGCACATTCACTACTGTTGCAATTTCTGCACCGGTGGATCGCACCAGATCCTTAAACTCAATTAAATCTTGATTGCCTTCACCACTGTTAAATTCAACATGAACAAGAATGGCACGCTGGCCAAGATCAGGGCGATCAAACAATGACTGATTCCAAAACTATGTTTATATAAATTTCCAAACTAATCAGACTGCTCATCTGACATGGGCATCTTCACCATTCGTGATGGCACGATGGTAGAAATAGCATGTTTGTAAACCATTTGATTGACACTATTTTTTAGTAACACTACGAATTGATCAAAGGAATCAACTTGGCCTTGAAGCTTTATACCATTCACCAGATAGATTGATACAGGGACTTTTTCTTTTCGCAAGGCATTTAGAAAGGGTTCTTGTAAGGTCTGACCTTTTGACATTGCTTTGACACCTCTAGTTTATTGTTATTCTTATCTACTAATGAGCACTCAACAATTTCGTATGACTCTCACAGTACTATATTAGTGTACCAGTTCAGCTACAAGTTCAGCTATGCCAAATAAGTGCGTATTTGTTGATGTACATCATGTATTTTAGGGTTTTCTGCTGAAAAGGCAGACAATGATGGCTCGCTCCTCAGCCAAGTAAGTTGCCTTTTGGCGAGCTGGCGGGTTGCGATGATAGCTCTTTCTCGCATCATCGCCTTATCGTATTCACCCGCAAAAAACTTCCAAGCCTGCCGATACCCTACTGAACGCATAGAAGGTAATTCCGCATGCAGGTTCTCCCTTTGAAACAACTCCCATACTTCTTCCAAAAAGCCTTGCTCAAGCATCACGTCAAATCGCTGCTCTATTCTAGCGTGTAGAGAAGTGCGATCATCCGGAATCAAAGCTAATTTTAATACTTTAAAAGGCAATTCATTTTGTGTTGACTCAGCATGCAAATCACTAATCGGTTTCCCCGTTATCTCATACACTTCCATTGCACGCTGTATACGTTGCGGATCATTAGGATGAATACGCTCTGCTGCCTGTGGATCCACTTCATTAAGTTGCTGATGCACATACCCCCATCCTTTCTCTTCTGCAATTTTTGTAATTCGTGTTCGAACGGCAACATCTGCATGTGGCATATTATTAAGGCCACGTAATAAAGCATTGAAATACAGCATGGTGCCACCCACTAACAATGGAATTTTCTTCTGCGAGTGTGACTCTTCTATTATTTGCAACGCATCATCACGAAAATTGGCCACTGAATAACTTTGATCTGGCTCAAGAATATCGACCAACTGGTGAGGGTATTTTTTTAATGTGGGTACATCAGGTTTTGCAGAACCAATATCCAAACCCCGATACACCATGACTGAATCAACACTAATTATATTGCAGGCATATTTATCAGCAATCGAAAACGCAAGATCCGTCTTACCACTCGCGGTTGGACCCATGACAATAATGACGGGAGAATCAGACAAGAATTTTTAATTATTGGCCGCGTTTAAATAATTTATCTAACTGATCAATACTTAACTGCACCCAGGTCGGTCGACCGTGATTACATTGCGCACTTCTCTCGGTAGCCTCCATTTCTCGCAGCAAGGCATTCATCTCGGCAATAGTTAGCTTACGGTGTGCACGTACTGAACCATAGCAAGCCATGGTTGATAATAATTCATTATTTGCTTGCTCTAACTTTTCGGAAGTGCCATATACATTTAAGTCTGCCAACACATCCAGCACTAACTTATTCACGTCCGCTTGCTGAAGTAAGGATGGTATTTCACGCACTACAATACTGTCCTCACCAAAACGTTCTACATTAAACCCATACTTCAAAAATACATCACTATGTTGTTCAGCAAGCGCGGCTTCTTGAGTACTTACATTTATAGTCAGGGGCACCAGTAATGGCTGAGTGGCTAACTCGCCTTCTTGGTATGAAATTTTCAACTTCTCATAGACAATACGCTCATGCGCGGCATGCATATCTACCACCACCAAACCGTTTGCATTCTGCGCAAGTATATAAATTCCATGCAATTGCTCTATCGCATAGCCCAAAGGCGGCGCATCCTCAGTGGTATGTGCTTCTTCGGGAGGCACTTTCAACAACAAGTCATACTCATTAACCACCTGTCCACTATAACCATATCCTGACTCACGCACCGGGGCGGAAGCAGGATTACTCGCGGATGAATAAGCACTATTGGTCACTACACTTTGACTTTGCGCGGCACGGATATAATCATCAACAATTTCACGATATTGTTCCGCGCCTTGCTGTTCTTGCTTTGGCATGGTTTCTGCAATAGCTTTACCTACTGTATGGCGAATAAAATCATGCACATAACGACTTTGGCGAAAACGCACTTCATGCTTGGTGGGATGTGCATTTACATCCACTTGTGAAGGCTCCATTTCAAGGAACAACACGAAAGCCGGGAAACGACCATGATAGAGAACATCTTTGTATGCGAGTTTGATTGCATGCGCGATCACTTTGTCGCGAATAGCTCGACCATTAATATAGAAATATTGTAAGTCAGCTTGGCTACGCGAAAAGGTAGGCAGGCTAATCCAACCTTTAACTTCGATATCCGTTGCAGAATTTTCCAAATAGATACTTTGATCGGCGAAAGGCTGGCCAGCAATCTGTCCGACACGATCAGAACCATCACTTAAAAAATCACACGCATTCACTTCTAAAAAATTTCGGTCATTATGTTTAGAAACAAACGTTACATCAAATCTACTTAAAGCAATTTTCCTCAAAACATTGTCGCAATGTTTAAGTTCTGTTTTTTCTGTACGTAAAAATTTCTTGCGTGCCGGTACATTAAAAAATAAATCTTTTACCTCAACAGTTGTGCCACGCATTTGCCGTGTTGGCTCAACTTCATTTAAAAATTCTCGGCCGTCTGCATTAATCGCCCAACCCGCATTACCTTCTTCACGATTATTAGAGGCCATGCTAAATCTAGAAACAGAGGCAATACTAGGCAAAGCCTCACCACGGAAACCCAATGTCGAAATTTTCTCAAGATCATCCATGCTTTTAATTTTACTGGTTGCATGCCGTTGCACTGCTAAGTGCAACTCATCTTTAGCAATCCCGATTCCATTATCACTGACACGAATCGATTGCATACCACCCTGCTCTAACTCAATAGTTATTCGTGTTGCACCTGCATCAAGCGCGTTTTCTAATAATTCTTTTAATACCGATGCGGGACGCTCTATCACTTCTCCCGCAGCAATCTGATTTACAAGCTGAGGAGGGAGTTGTTGAATCGAGTTCATGTAGTCGCTAATTGATTAGATATTGCTATGAAATAAGATAGGGCTCTTCATCATCTAAGCCAAACATTTGCTGAAAACCTGATAGCCCATAAGTAATGAATGCTTCACGATCACTCCAGGAATTGGACTGATCAATAATAGCGCCTGATTGCTCGGCATCTAACTGTTCTGCGAACACTCTAATAATATGTGTGCCCTTCTCTATTGAATTTGACCCAGCAGTATCTGACTGTACTTTTTCACAAGAAATGTAAATTTCTGGCTCATTGTGCCCATCTTTAATACCCGCAAGCAAATAGTTGTACTCAATTTCATCCTCAGATTCAATTTCTTCAAGTACAACAATTGTATATGCGCCAAACTTATAGCGTTGCTTTGGGAGTGCTGTGGAAATGTTTGGTTTACGCATAAATTTTGAGAGTAGCCATGCCAGTGGTCATGTTAGGATACTGCTAAATTATCCAATATAAACCAAAGCAATCCTATAGCGTTTTTTGAATAGCTTTTACCTAATGGCAAAAAAATTATTACAACTTTTCCCCCAGTCCGCTGAAAGCCTCGAGCTGAAAAACCTATACCTATACAGACATAGCTGGTTCAAAACGAATACAAAACAACCAATTGTTGCCGCAAACTTTCTCAGCAGTCTCGATGGTCGCATTGCAATCAGTCCAGATGGAAAATCAAATGCTGAATTACCCAAATCATTAACCAGCCAAGAAGATTTTAGATTATTCCTTGAACTGCACGCGCAAGCGGACTGCCTGATTACTCATGCTGGCTATATGCGTTCACTGTCAGAAGAAAAACTTGGCAATATACTGCAAATACCAACGGGACGTGATCATGAAGATTTATCCAATTGGCGCGAATTACAAGGACTTTCACCTCAACCTGCAGTAGTCATTGCAAGTTCAAGCCTGGACTTTCGCATGCATCCTTCACTCAAAGAAAACAATCAGCAAGTATTTATCGCAACTGGCCAAAATGCGGATGCAAACAAAGTTAAATACTGGCAAAACGAAGGTTATGAAGTACTAACTACAGGCAAATCAACACTTGTAGAAGGCAAAGCATTAATCGATGCGTTAAATGCTAAAAGTTATAAACATTTTTACCTTATTGCTGGCCCAAAGATGCTGCATACAATGATTGATGATAAACAGCTGACAAACATATATTTAACCCATGCACAGCAATTATTGGGTGGCAACATGTTTAGCACTGTACTCGACGGAGATGTTCTAAATACACCTATACTAGGACTACAATCTTTGTACTATGACAAAAGCTCAGAAAATGGCCATGGCCAATTTTTTAGTCATTATGAATGCCAATATGAATAATTTGAAAATACCTAAAAATATACACGGAAATATACTCAGGAACTCCCATGATTGAATTTTTTACATCGTACGGATTATTTTTTGCCAAAGCGCTCACTTCATTAATATTTATTTGGCTACTATTGGTATTGATATTTTCATTTTCTAAAAAGGCCAAAGGAGATGATCACTTTGAAGTGACCAATTTAAATAAAAAATATAAAAACATGGCAGATAGTTTACGCTTTGCACTATTACCCAAAAAACAACTCAAGCAAGCACTTAAAGAAAAAAAGAAAGCAAACAAACAAGAAAAGAAAAACGCCGAAACTGAAAAGAAGCGTATTTTTGTACTTAATTTTCTTGGCAACATCAAAGCCACCGCAGTTAAACATTTACGCAAAGAAATAACCGCTATTCTTTCAGTCGCAAACAGCAATGATGAAGTAGTAGTATGTTTAGAAAATGCTGGCGGTTTAGTGCACGAACACGGTTTTGCATCATCTCAGCTATTACGCATCAAACAGAAAGGTATCCCACTCACGGTTGCTGTTGACAAAGTCGCGGCAAGCGGTGGTTACATGATGGCATGTGTAGCTGACAAAATTATTGCGGCACCGTTTGCCATCGTGGGTTCAATTGGTGTAATTGCCCAACTACCTAATTTTAATCGACTACTAGACAAGCATGGAGTTGATTTTGAATTAATGAAGGCTGGAGAACTTAAACGAACGGTAACTATGTTTGGAAAAAACACTGACGAAGACCGCGCACATTTTAACGAACAATTAGAAGACACACATGATTTATTCAAAGATTTTGTAAAAGAGAATAGACCTATACTAGACATAAACGAAGTTGCTACAGGCGAACATTGGCTAGCAACAAGAGGTATCGAATTAAAACTAGTGGATGAATTACTCACCAGCGATGATTACTTACTACAAGCTAGCAATAATGCTGACATTTATGAAATTACTTACACCATACCAAAAACCATCAGCGAAAAACTATCCACATCCGTACAAATGAGTATAGATAAATTGTTTTTTTCTTGGTGGCAAAAAGAACAAGACTCAAAATTATTTAATTGAAAATTTAACTAAAGTAAAAAATATCAGTGTTACTGGATTACTAGTAATTTCAAATTATCACACCCAATACCCAATATGAAATAATTCTTAGCGTCATTCGTTTTGTATTCATTGATAACTATTATTCAACACAACCACTTCTCTCCCTAGATTTGTAGAATAATCAGTGCAAATCTATTTTAAATCTGACTATTCATCCGTGTTCTAGCCCGCTTTATAGTAATTTATTATTTATTTACCTCCTCTTGCTCTTTTTATCAAATTTTTGCCGTTACATTAAAAATATATATTTTCATATTTGCTGAGTATTCATTTGCTTATTTTATTGGGGAAATAGTTTTGAAGAAGCCTGCATTACCTGTTACTGAAGACGTTAGAATAGAATCATTAAGAGCACTTAATATTCTAGACACACCACCTGAAGAACGATTTGATCGCTTAACTCGCATTGCAAAAAAATCATTCGACGTGCCCACTGCACTTGTAAGTTTAATTGATGAAAAAAGACAATGGTTTAAATCATCTGTTGGCATAGAAGTCAACGAGACGCCTCGAGATGTTTCTTTTTGTGGACATGCAATACTCAATGACGAGATATTCATCATTAGAGATGCACGATGTGACGAACGCTTTCATGATAATCCACTCGTGCAAGGAGAACCGTGGATTCGCTTTTATGCCGGCTACCCACTAAAAGCATTAAATGGTGAAAGATTGGGCACACTATGCATTATCGATTACAAACCCAGAAACCTAAATGATAAAGATGCACAAATATTAAAAGACTTAGGATGCATGGCTGAGCGTGAACTTTCTTTAGCGCATATCACCACACATGACGACCTCACTAAAATCAACAATAGAAGAGGATTCATGATGCTGGCTCAAAATAATTTGGATGTATGTGTGCAACATGGATTCCCAGCATCACTTGTTTATTTTGACATTGATAATTTTAAATCAATCAATGTCAACTATGGCCATAATGAAGGTGATAAAATATTAATTACAATTGCAAATATGATTCAAGAAATCTTTCACGCATCTGACGCTAGTGCACGCGTTGGTGGCGATGAATTTGTTGTATTACTCGGTAACCAGGACAAAACCAAGTCACTGGAATCTGTAACAAAACTACTTGATTTAATTAGTAGATATAACGCAAACGAAAATAACGAATATAAAATTTCATTATCTTATGGAATCATTGAATACGATCCTTTGAAACATAACACAATTAAAAGCATGTTAATTGAAGGCGATCAATTAATGCATGAAGATAAAAATTATAAAAACAATATCGTGCAAATTGCCATTAATCAAAATATTGCACAACAAGGATAGTAGGGGTGGTAAGATTAACTAAGTTCCAGCAGTAACTGTTGCAGGAAGCTTCAGTACTTGTCCAACATGCAACTTATCTGTACGTAGACCATTAACTCTTCTCAAGTCAACTAAACTAACTTGGTGACGAATCGCAATACCAGATAGTGTATCCCCACTCTTGATGGTATACGTTGCATTGGAACGAATAGACGTTTGGTTTTTAGCTAATATAGAGTTCGGTGGCGAATGATCTTTTGTATAACGACGCAACCCTTTTAGAATTGCCACTGCTAATTTTTGCTGATGGCTTGCTGTTTTTAAACGTTTCTCTTCTTGCGGATTGGAAATAAATGCTGTCTCCACCAACACGGATGGAATATCTGGTGACTTTAATACAGCAAAACCTGCTTGCTCCACTTTATCACGTAATATATTACCTACTTGGCCAAGTTCTTTAAGAATATCTTCTGCCAAATCGATACTGGCCTCGATAGTTGCCGTTTGTGATAAATCTACTAACACAGACTTCAGCACATCATCTTTATTTTCTAAGCTTACTCCGCCAATTTTATCTGAGGCATTCTCGCGTTGCGCTAATATGCGCGCCGCTTCACTTGAAGCGCCATTTTGTGATAGCACATACACGGAAGAACCTTTTGCTTTTCTATTGTGAGCCGCATCTGCATGAATGGAAATAAAGATATCTGCATTCTGTTTGCTAGCTTTTGCTATACGCATTCTTAATGGAATAAAAGTGTCGCCACTTCGTGTCATGAGTGCGCGCATACCTGGCTCATTATCTATAAGTTTTTTTAATCTTTTGGAAATGGCTAAAACAATATCTTTTTCACGCGTACCACCTCGACCTGTAGCACCAGGATCTTTACCGCCATGACCTGCATCAATAGCCACCACGATATCTCTATAGCCTGCCTGTGGATCTTTCATCGCAATTACAGGTTCCACTCTCGGCTTTGTCACTTCATTAGATGTATTTGCTTTTGTAGAAACAGTTGACGTTGATGCAATAGCAGTAGATGAAGTGAGGTCAATTACCAATCGATAGGCCTTTCCATTGGATGGTGGCAACAAGAAACTTTTTGGTGATACAGCAGAATTTAAATCAAATACTACACGTAGCTTTTCAGGTGACTTCTGCGCATATCGCACTTCTTTAACAAGTGTACCGCCAACACGACTTGCTTTAAGCTTGCCATTCGCATCGCATTGCTCAATATCGAGTACCACTCTATCCGGGTTTTGAAGCACAAATACACTGTGTTTAACGGGTGAAGTTAAATCAAATACAACGCGTGTATCGGTTGCACGATCCGCAAAACGCACATCACTGATCTTGGCAATATTCGTGGCTGAAAAAGATGAATAACTTAATAGCAATAAAAAGAACAGCAAGAAACAAGCGGCAAGTTTGATCATACCCATCTCTGAAGAAACTACTCGATTAGGCGTTCTAGATGATCGATATAATTTAGGAATAGTTGGCAAATGCTTTGGCACGAGAAGTATTTGTCCTTACAACAAGAAACCGAGCTGAAAGTGTGACAAAACCAGATAAAATTGCAAGCAATAACTCTAGTAAAACTAATGACCTATACCGATTTATTAGAGCCTGATCTCATAATTCAGCAATAATCATCTGACCTTTCGTTGAATTTGCTTGGTAATCGACGATACGAGAGCTTCCTTGATACTCAAAAGAGATGACAAGATCAGCATTGGGCAACTCAGCACCGCCACGCTCCGGCCATTCAATTAGGCTAATAACATCTGGTTCACCTACAAGTTCTCGTAAACCGATATATTCAAGCTCAAGCGGATCATTTAAACGATATAGATCGAAATGATATAAACGTATCGCTCCAAACTCGTAACTTTCAACCAGTGTAAAAGTAGGACTCTTTACGTTACCAACATGTCCTAGTGTATTTATCAAACCACGTGCAAACGTAGTTTTTCCACTCCCTAAATCTCCTTGCAGATGAATCATTAACGGCGGCTGGCAGCGCTCAGCAAACTTGGCAGCGAATTTCAATGTCGCCTCCTCACCTACCAATTCATGCTTATGTGTTGCGATGCTCATGATTGAAATACCATCTAAGAATTTACCAATTTTCGAAGTGGGACAAGCAAATCACTGGCTAACATACCTCGCATACCATTTTTAGCGGCAACATCGGCACTCTGTGCATGCAGCTGCACACCAAAGCGTGCTGCATCGTAAGTTGTCAAGCCCTGCGCCATCAGCCCAGCAATAATACCTGTCAACACATCACCCATCCCACCTGTAGCCATACCAGGATTCCCAGCAGTGCATATCGAAACATCTTCCGCATTTGCAACTAACGTTGCATTACCTTTTAAAACGGCTACCCCGCCATATTGTTCCTGCATGGCTTGCACGACTTGCAAGCGATTTTTCTGGACCACTTCGGTAGTGCTTTTTAATAGACGCGCCGCCTCACCAGGATGAGGGGTTAACACCCAAGAATCTTTATTCAAAGATTCGCTCGCAAGAAGATTCAGTGCATCGGCATCAACCACCATAGGAATATTAAAATCCAAAACGCGAGTAAACATTTCCTTTGCCCAAGCGTTTTGCCCCAACCCAGGCCCAATTGCAACCACTGTTGCGTGACGCAATAAATTTGCAAGATCTTTTGATGAACGAACGCTATGCACCATAATCTCTCGACATGTTTGCAAGGCAACGGTTGCATGTTGCGGAAGTGTCGCTACAGAAATAAGACCACTGCCAGTCCTGGCTGCCGCTTCGGCTGCAAGCATGACAGAGCCTGCCATTCCAGCATTACCGCCAATTACTAATACATGACCAAAATGGCCTTTATGGGCATGCTCAACACGCTTGCCTAGCACAGCATGCAAATCACTTAATTGAATAGAATGACTAGTAGGTGACATGGTTTGGTAAACTTCTTTTGGTATTTGTAAATCGTTAAAAATGATCTTACCTGAATACTCTCGCCCAGCTGCAGTTAATAATCCCAGCTTCATACCCACAAAAGTTAGCGTAACATCTGCTCGTATCGCATCACCCAACGGGGTCCCATTATTTGCATCCAAACCAGATGGAATATCTATACTCAATTTTGGTGCAGCATGTTGATTCATTAATTCAATTGCCGCTCTATAATTCCCTTTAAGCTCTCGTGACAATCCGGTTCCTAACAAGGCGTCCACAATTACATCACATGTCGCAATTTCGTTATCTTCAAATGCAATACAACGACCACTATCTTTAATGAACTGGTCCTGGGCTTTTTTTGCATCCCCTCGTAAGGTTGCATGATCTCCCACCTGTATAGCTTCGACCTGGTATCCCGCAGCCAAAGCCAAATTAGCGACCAGATATCCATCTCCGCCATTATTACCCGTACCCACCAACACAATGATATGGTTGGCATCGGGCCAATGAATTTGTAATTCATTGAAAGCCGCATCTGCAGCTCTTTGCATTAGGGTAAAACTAGGAATATTAAAATCTTCGATTGCCGTACGATCTAATTCGCGCACCTGATCTCTTAAATAAATTTGATTTTTAATTTCCGACATATATTAATTATACGTAAGCGATGAATAGTACGACTACCGATTTCTCAACACTCGCAGAAGATATAAAAACCTGGAGCAAGGAACTTGGCTTTGACGAAATAGGCATTACCAACACTGATTTAAGCGACCATGAAGTACACTTAATGAACTGGTTAGCGGCTGGCTATCATGGCGAAATGCATTACATGGATCAACATGGTACCAAACGCTCGCGCCCTGACGTGCTCATTCCAGGCACGATTCGCATTATCTCAGCACGTATCAACTATCAAACACCCGACGCAACTGATGAAGAAGAGGTACTCAACAATCATGACCAAGCTTATATCTCTAGATATGCTTTGGGCCGTGATTACCATAAAGTCATTCGCAAACGCTTACAAAAACTTGCAGATAAAATCGCCAAAGAGGTGGGGCCATTTGGCTATAGAGCTTTTGTTGATAGCGCACCCGTATTGGAAAAAGCACTCGCAGAAAAAGCGGGACTCGGATGGATTGGCAAACATACTAATTTAATTAATAAAGAATGTGGCTCATGGTTTTTCTTGGGAGAGCTCTATACCGATTTACCGCTACCCATCGATCAACCCGTTGAAGAACATTGTGGCACATGCAATAAATGCATTGAGGTATGCCCCACCCAAGCCATCATTGCGCCCTATAAATTAGATGCACGCCGATGTATTTCATATCATACGATTGAATTGCGAGAGGCCATACCTGTTGAATTTAGAAAAGCGATGGGCAACCGAATATATGGCTGCGATGATTGTCAACTATATTGCCCTTGGAATCGCTTCGAACAAAAAAGTGAGTTAGCAGATTTTGCTGTTCGAAATAATTTAGATGCACCTGAACTGATTAGCTTGTTTAGCTGGAGCGAAAAAGAGTTTTTAAACAATACAGAAGGATCCGCAATTCGACGCATTGGCTATGAATGTTGGCTAAGAAATATTGCTGTCGCACTAGGTAACGCTCCTAGCAGTGCAAGAATCATTAACGCACTACGAGAGAAACAGTTCCATCCAAGTGAATTGGTTCGAGAACATGTTGAATGGGCACTAGATCAGCACAACAATGCACTCACATAAAATTTTCTATTTAAATTGCTGATTGCACACTATCAATATCGAGTATTTACCATATCTCAAATCAATGAATCACATGCACGGGTTTAAGCGCCTGTCTGCCTTGAAATTCGATATATATACAGAATTCTCCTTGATAGTTATTTACCGTTCCAATCACCGCATCACCGTTTCTAACCGCACACAACATTGATAGTGCAGACTCACAAAATGCTCGCGCCACCACATCAATATTTTGCATCACCGCCGTCTTAATTCTTTCGTATTCATCAGGTTTAAAATTAACTAATGCACGATTAACTAATGGCGCTTGATCTGATGAATGGAATTGATCTGAATCCATAATAAATTTCTCCTTAATTATTTCTTGCAAAGCTTAATGAGAATCATTATCATTTGCAAGTAGACAAATGGAGTGATTATGACTTTTTTCATCAATGCCTGGCTTGAACGAGAAAACCCTATATTGGAATTGCGAGAATCTACCACCAATAGAATGGTTTATCACCTCGAAGGAGAGCCTTTGAACGATTGGCTAAATAGCGGCGAGCTTTCAGCAAGTGATTTTAATAGCGATAAAGATACAAATTCAGTTATTAGAGAATTACTACTAAAAAGTATTACCGAAGATAGTATTAAAGAACATTTAATCAAACATAAGGTCAACATAAAATCGAATAATGTAATTCAATTTCCAGGTACCTTTAGAAAGCCTTGCAAAGAGAACTATAAAACTCGGCAGCCACCAGATAACATTGTTTATCTTTTTTCAGTATTAAGCCAAAGATTTTTAAAACAGCTTAATGATGCTATCTATTAATACGTCATTAAATTACAAGTATCTATTGTTACTTATTGCCTATCTAATAAGTCCTACTAAGAAGTCCTAGCCTGATCCAGCAACATTCACTTATTGTTTTTATAATAATTAATTAAGCCAACGGTGGATGAGTCTTCATCTGCAACCTGTTTTTCATTCTGTATTTTATCTAGCAGATTATTAGCTAAGCGCTTACCTAGCTCGACACCCATTTGATCAAATGAATTAATATTTAACAGCACTCCATGGACAAACGTTTTGTGCTCATACATGGCTAACAACATTCCTAAATTATATGGGCTCAATTCTTTTAATATAATTGTATTGCTCACACGATTGCCTGAAAAAACTTTATGCTGCGCATGCTCACTTTCACCAACCTCTTCTAATGTCTGCCCCTGCATTAACGCCTGTGTTTGACCAATCATATTGGCAAACAGCATATCGTGTTGTTGTGAGTTATCGTGTTCCGCTTTAGCCACACCTATGAAGTCGCAACTTACGTTGTGAGTACCCTGATGCAATAATTGGAAAAAACTATGTTGCGCATTGGTTCCTACATCTCCAAATAAAACCGCAGAACTTGCAACATCTAATGGCTCACCTTGGCGATCTACAGATTTACCATTGCTTTCCATTACCAATTGCTGCAAATAGGCTGGCAAAAAAGTAAGTCTAATGTCATAAGGCAAGATTGCATGTGCTGAAGCACCAATGAAGTGTTGATTCCAAACATCTAACAAAGCCATCAAAACAGGTATATTTTTATCCGCTGGCTCATTTTTGAAATGCTCATCCATCTCATGTGCACCATCAAGTAAACCTTTATATGCATCGATTCCTAAATACAAAGCAATAGATAATCCTACTGCAGACCACATTGAATACCTTCCCCCTATTTCATCCCACATTGGAAATATATTGTCTTCTGCTATTCCAAACTTACGCGCCTTTTCCACATTTGCAGTGACCGCAACAAAATGATCTTCATTTTTTATATTTTTGCTTTTTAATAACCATTTTCTCGCAAATTTTGCGTTAGTAAGTGTTTCTTGAGTACCAAAACTTTTAGAAGTAACGATAAATAATGTGTTACCTGGATTAAGTTTGCTCAACACACGATTGATCTCTTCACCATCTACATTCGCGACAAAATGTACATTTAAATTTGGACTCGCCATGCCCTGTAATGCATCACAAACAAACATAGGGCCTAGATGAGAACCACCAATACCAATATTTACTATATCTGTGATATTAGATTTTTTTACTTTTTCAATAAATGATTCAACTAGCAATAACACCGCAAGTTGTTTTTTGGTTAACACAGAGCTTTTATTTTCTAAATCACGCAATGCTGTGTGTTGCACCGCGCGATTCTCTGTAGAGTTTATTTTTTCTCCAGCAAATAATTTATTGCGCCACATCGGTACATCGCATTCTTCAAATAAAGCGATTAGCTTATTTAGTGTAGCGTCATTAATTCGGTTTTTTGAATAATCAAACAACAACCCATCTAGTTGTCGTGAATACTTTGAGAAACGATTTACATCTTGCGCAAACAACTCCCTCATGGATTGAGCTTTTAATTCTTCGAAATGAGAAGCGAGTGCTCGATAAGAAGTTAAGTTACGTATAGTCATTTTATATAAGAACTGAAAGGGTTAATTATATTACAGACAAAAAATAAGGGCGCTTATAGCGCCCTAATCATTCTTAACAATCTTAAAAATTGAGTGACTATTAATAAGTACCGTTTTTAAGATGACTGAATAAATTTAATTGTGCTGCAATGTTAATAACAAAGGCTAACGCTATGCATAAAACGATCATAATCCACATAATTTTCTCCTAAATATAAAATGATCTAAATGTTGAATTCGATAGGTAAAGTATACTGATTTAGCGCTTTTGTAACAGTAGGTTGTCGATTAAACGCGCTTTCCCTAGCCATGCCGCAACCAAAATTATAATAAAATCAGTATCATAGCTCGCTGGAGTAAGGTTTTTAGCATTTCTGATCGACACATAATCTGGTTGAAATCCGGCCTTCATAAGCATCTTCATGGCGTGATTTTCGATGTCATTAAAAGGATGAGACCCTAGCTCAATCTGGGTTTTTACGTTTACCAATGTCTCGTATATTTGTTTGGCTTGCATTCTTTCACTTGCGCTTAAATATGAGTTACGAGAACTATACGCCAGACCATCATCTTCACGTTGAGTTGGCACTTGCTCGATTGATATTGGAAAACCCATATCCTCAACCAAACGCTTAATTATGGTGAGCTGCTGAAAATCCTTTTCACCAAACACTGCAATATCTGGCATCACAATATGAAATAGCCTTGCAACCACCTCCACAATACCATCAAAGAATCCTGGTCGAAATTGACCGCATAGTTGATCGTTTAGTGAATACTTTGGAATTTTTTTTTGAGGCATATGCTCTTGTGCATAAACTTCGTCATGCTCTGGCATAAACACTAAATCGACATTCTCTTCTTGCAAGGCTGCAAGGTCTTGCTCGGGTGTGCGTGGATAGGCTTGCAGGTCTTCATCTCGATCAAACTGACGCGCATTAACAAAAATACTACAAATTATCTTTTCACCACACTCATGCGCATGCTTCATCAGCATTAAATGACCAGCATGCAAATTTCCCATGGTGGGAACCAGTACTATTTTATTACCTTGTTGTTTCCATACAGTAATTTGCTTACGTAATTCAGCAACAGTGGTTACGACTTGCATACAATATATAGAATTAAATTAGGGAAAAATTACGCGGCAGGAAACGCAAGCGCTTTTACATCTTGCACATACTTTGCAATTGCAGACTGAATATCTACTGCATCAGCAAGAAAGTTTTTAGCAAACTTAGGTGTCGTACCTTGCGTGATACCAAGCACATCATGCAA
>CALAJL010000034.1 GCA_937922735.1 uncultured Gammaproteobacteria bacterium
TTATTTAAAAATTCAAGAAGTAGGTAAGACTTATACGTTAAATAAGTTGAAAACTTCTGACCTTAAATTGCCTCTGGGTGAACAAGCCATTCTCACAAATTTATTTGGAAAAACGAACCATAATCTAGAATTAAAAAATACTAATCATGCAAAAATTTCTAAATCAATTAAGGCACATAAAGAAGCATTAAAGCGAGAATATAGCCAAAGTTATTTCCTTCATAATCGGAAAATTCTATATATCGGGATCCTAATATCGATAGTGATTGGTGCATATATACTATTCAATTTAAAAAATGGTGAAGATATAGGCGCAGCATTATTCTTAATGTTTTGGTTATCTATTTGGACACCAATTACGATCTTTTTAGTGCTTTCTTGGTTGAGCATTTTCAAGACGCGCTTCACAGTAGGAAAAGTTGTGGAGCTACCCATGGCTACCATATTTGCTGGAGCATGGTCAGCTGGTGAAATAGGAGCATTAGTAGCTTTATGCTCAATCATAGGCATAGCCAATGGTTTAGTGCTAATTTCTATATTTGTTTTGAATACTATTTTTTACTATTTACTCAAAAAACCTACATTAGAAGGCCGCAAATTATTAGATAAAACCGAAGGATTCAAAAAATACCTAGAAGTGGCAGAACAAGAAGATTTAGATTTAAAATATCCACCAAAAAAAACACCTAAACTATTTGAAGCCTACTTACCTTATGCACTTGCTTTGGGCGTTGAAAACCAATGGGCAGAACAATTTACAGAAATATTTAATGCGCATGGGGAAAATAAAAACTATCAACCAACATGGTATAGTGGCCAAAATTGGAATAATAATAATTTAAGCTCATTTACTAATACTGTCGGCAACTCACTGAACTCAGCAATATCATCTTCCTCAACCGCACCCGGATCATCTTCTGGCAGCAGTAGCTTTGGAGGTGGCGGCGGTTCATCTGGCGGAGGTGGCGGTGGAGGTGGCGGTGGCGGCTGGTAATTCATCGATTAAATATATGAAAACTGATGACCGCCTTATCCTTTTAAACGAATGGATAGTAGAAAATCTTGGAGATATTGAATATTCACTCACCCCAATATCGGGTGACGCGAGTTTTAGACGTTATTTTCGTCTAGTGACCCCGCAAGCCCGGTATATTGCAGTAGACTCACCGCCTGAAAAAGAAAGCAATGATGCATTCGTAAATGTCACACATTTATTAGGAGCAGAAGGCTTACCAGTTCCGCACATTTATTATAGCTCTTTAGATTTTGGATTTTTCTTATTAAGCGATTTAGGCGACAAGCTATTGCTTAATGTTTTAACTATAGAAAATGTTGATAACTTTTATCATCAAGCACTTGATGCTTTACTGCTTATTCAACAAACAGAAGCGACTAGTTTACCTGCCTATAATGAAAGTTTATTACTGCAAGAGATGGAGCTATTTAGAGAATGGTTCCTAATTAAACATTTAAATTTATCGCTTAACGAACATGATACTTCCATGTTCGATAATACCTTTAACGCATTAATGAGAAATGCCACTGAACAACCTCAAGTCTTTGTTCACCGAGACTATCATGCACGTAATTTAATGGTCATTGAAGGAAAATACCCAGGCATTATAGATTACCAAGATGCTGTGCTTGGGCCCGTCACCTATGACCTCGTTTCTTTATTGCGTGACTGTTACATCAGTTGGCCAAATAAAATCGTGCATGAATTAACATTAGGATTCCACAAGAAACTTGTAGAGAATAGAATCATTCCTGAAGTAAACGACATGACGTTTTCCAGGTGGTTCGATTTAATGGGTATACAACGTCATCTTAAAGCCATTGGTATATTCTCTCGACTCAATATTAGAGATAATAAACCAAACTATTTAGAGGCTATCCCAAGAACATTAACCTACATTAAATCTGCTGCAGCCCATTACCCAGAAACAAAATGTCTAGCTGAATTTATTAATAATAATGTGAAAATTTAGAACCATTATGAAATGTATGTTACTGGCTGCAGGTTTGGGTGAACGTCTACGACCAATTACGGACACCATCCCTAAACCACTCGTTGAAATTGCTGGCAAACCACTAATTGAATATCATTTAGAAAATTTAGCTAATGCTGGCTACAAAGAGATCGTTATAAATCTTTCGCATCTTGGGCAGCTAATAGAACAACATCTGGGCAACGGGTCTCGATTCGGTTTATCTATCGAATATTCATGGGAAAGAGAAAAACCCTTAGAAACTGCTGGCGGCATCATTCAAGCATTACCATTACTAGGTGAAAAGCCCTTTTTAGTCATGAATGCAGATATCTGGTGCAATCATTCATTATCGTTTGCCAAGTTATCAAACGAGAAACTTGCACACTTGGTATTGGTTAACAACCCAGAACATAACCCTAAAGGCGATTTTGCATACGAATTTGGGAAAATTTATAACTCAGGGGAAAACTACCTTACCTTTAGCGGAATAGGAATATATCGTCCTGAATTATTTAACAATCTCAGCACAGGAAAATTAGCTTTAGCTCCTATCTTACGTAAAAAAATTGATCAACAGCATGTGACTGCAGAGTATTTTACTGGTGACTGGTTTGATATTGGAACTAAGGAAAGATTATTACAAGCAGCTAATTTTATAGCTAAGACTTAGATTAATAGCCTATATATTTATACCAAAACTTGCCTATGTATTCATGCAACGCATTACGTGATTGTTTTAGCGCACCAGCATTTGGTATATATTGATATAATTCTGAGACCGAGGCATTCCGCTTATAGAAAACAGTTGGAGCAGGAATAGGACTTAAACCAACATCTTCAAAACACCACATTGCTCTCGGCATATGGAAAGCATGCGTTACTAGTAAAAACTTATCTAAAGACTTGTCTTCTAAAATTTTCTTTGCAAACATAGCATTTTCAAAAGTGGTTTTACTTTTACCTTCCACCAATAATGCTTGCACACCAAAATCAGTCTCTAGTGCTTTTTTCATCAAATCAGCTTCTGATTGCCTTTCATCATTAACACTGCCTCCCACGACCATGACTGGAAGCTGATGAACTTTTGCAAGCCTTGAGGCATAGCGCAAGCGTTCTAGTGTCGGCGCACTAACAATATCGATATTTCCATACTCACGTGCAATAGGTATGCGCCCACCGGATAAAACTACAATAGCTCGCACGTCTTCAGGGACTTCTTTAAGGACATCATATTGATATTGCAATGGATCTAATAGTTTATGTGCCATGAATGGCGTACTAAAAAAGTACATCAATAAAGTCGCTATTAAGATACTGAAAGCAGCTGTTTTTCGTAAACGAATTAGCCAAAGAAATAACCCTATAGCCATTAACAAAATAAGGCCCGAAGGCGGAAGTAACGTGCTGCAAATAGTGCGTAAAGTTTCAGAATCCATTATCTAAGAATAACGTAATGCTTGCTCAGCTTGAAGATCTGCATGATAAGAAGAACGTACCAGCGGACCACTTGCTACATGCTCAAAACCCAGTTCATCACCTATGTTTTTCAGCACTTCAAATTCTTGTGGTGCCAAATATCGATGCACAGCTAGATGATGGGCACTAGGCTGCAGATATTGACCTAAAGTCAGCATATCTACATGATTAGCACGCAAATCTTTCATCACTTCAATCACTTCATTAATCTCTTCACCTAGTCCAAGCATCAGCCCTGATTTAGTAGGAACATCTTTAATACGTTCTTTATGCTTATTTAATAATTTTAAAGAATGCTGGTAATCGGCGCCGGGTCGCGCAGCCGGATAGAGCCTAGGCACTGTTTCTAAATTATGATTAAACACATCAGCAGGTGCTTGATTTAGTATAGTCAGGGCTTTATCTACCCTGCCACGAAAATCGGGCACTAAAATTTCGATTTTAACTGCACTATTCTGTTGCCGTATTTTCTGAATACAATCAACAAAATGGCCTGCTCCACCATCCTTGAGGTCATCACGATCAACCGAAGTTACTACAACATAGCGTAAGCCTAATTTTAATACTGTGTCTGCCAAGTTGGCTGGTTCATTCTCATCAAGAGGTAGAGGTCTTCCATGTGCAACATCACAAAACGAACAGCGCCGTGTACAGACATCACCCATAATCATGAAGGTAGCTGTCCCGCCACTAAAGCACTCGGTCAAATTAGGACAAGAAGCTTCTTCACAAACTGTATGTAATTTTTGCTCACGCAATATACTTTTTAACTCTCGCACCTCTGAAGTGGTAGGTGCTTTCACTCGTAGCCACTTGGGCTTGGGTATGCGTGGTTGTGTTATCTCATCAAGAGATTTGAATGCAATAGGAATTTTCGTAACTTTTTCATGTCCTCTTTGCTTAATACCCAGTTTTGCCAAATGTGATTTGGATTGCATCGCTTTTGATGGATTAATTGGGGGCTTAGTTGTCATGTAATTCTATTTTACTATTTTTATACCCAAGATGTTCACATAGCTCATATATTAATTTTTCAGAAGTTTCCTGCATGCTTTCAGAAACTCCATGGTCTTTCAATTGTGTAACCTTTAAACCAGGAAATCCGCAAGGGTTAATCATCAAAAAAGGGGTTGCGTCCATATCAACATTTAATGCAAGCCCATGGTAACTACAACCACTATGCACGCGTAAGCCAAGTGATGCAATTTTGGCGTCCTCAACATATACACCATGTGCATCAGCCCTAGCCAGAGAATCAATTTTATAAGTCTTTAATAATGCAACCACTGACTTTTCGATAAGTTCAACCAGTCTCCTTACACCAATAGATTTTCTCTTTAAGTCGATTAGCAAATAGATGACTATTTGTCCTGGGCCATGATACGTGACTTGCCCTCCACGATCAGATTGGACAATGGGTATATCCGTGTCACCAAGTATATGATGAGGGTCGCCATTCGCACCTAAAGTAAACACAGCAGGATGTTGCACATACCAAAGCTCATCAGCTGAAGTGGAAGTTCGCTGTATGGTAAAGTCGCGCATTTTTTTAAAAATGATGCCGTACTCTTGCAAGCCTAAATTGCGAATGCGTAGCTCACACATTATGAATTCATTATAGCGCTACTTTGACCCATTCACTTGCAGATAAGTCAATATAAATTCCATCCAAGTGTTCTTGGCTAGTTGCATTTACAATTACTGTAATGCTGCAATAATTTTTTTGCTTACTTTCCACCTCATTGAATTCAGTAGTATCAAAATCATCAAGATGCTTCTTAAGTATTTCTATAACTTCTTGATGGAAACCGAGCTGGTTTTTTCCCATAATTTTGATAGGAAACTTACACGGAAATACTAATAAAGTTTCTTCTGAAGGTTCTTTTAAAGGATCTTTATTTGACATAAGTATAGTTTTCAGCAACTTTACATCTTGTGTTGCTGATATAGATTATAAGTTTTACGCCATACTTCTCCTGGCTTACCATCAGCAACCAATCTTTGATCTATTTTTGTAGCGGCTAACACTTCTTTAGTTGAACTGGTTATCCATAATTCATCGGAAGAATATAGCCAATCTTTCGGAATATGTTGTTGTTTACATTCAATGCCAAGCTCTTCTAACAGCTCTATGGTAAAATCTCTCGTGATACCTGGCAGAATTAAATTATCTTTTGGATGCGTATAAACTATTCCATTGCGTACTAAAAATAGATTACTGGCTGAGCCTTCTAAAGCACAATCATCACGAATCATGATCGTTTCAACCGCATCGGCTTCTGTCGCTTCTTGTTTAGCTAGTATATTTGCGAGCAAACTAATTGCTTTAATATCACAACGCTGCCAACGTGTATCGGTTGTCGTTACCAACTCAATACCTTTTTCTAAAAACTTCTTTGGAACAATGGGTAGTTTATTAGCCATAGCAAACACTGTGGGTGTCATGTTATTAGCGTACACGTGATCACGTGGTGCAACACCACGAGTAACTTGGATATAAATTGCTAAATCTTGATCTTCAGAACGTTGAATTAAATTAGTAATTAATTCTTTCCACTCAGACTCACTATACGGACTTACAACTTTTATCTCGGATAAACTACGCTGTAATCTATCTAAGTGTTGAGCCAAATAAAACGGCTGATTCTGATATACCGTAATTAACTCATAGATGCCGTCACCGAAGATAAATCCACGATCTAATACAGAAACACGACATTCCTCAAGAGGCAGATACTCTCCATTTAAAAATGCAGGAGCAGATGACACTAGATGTTATAACCTAGAAAAATAGTTTCACAAAGAAATCAACAATGCGGCGCCATAATCCACCCTCTGGATTAGATTGCAAAGCTACAAGTGACTGTTCTAAATAGTCCTCACCCTTAAGCGTAACTTTTACCACACCAACCTGATCACCCTGCTCTATCGGTGCGACGATATCAGCATCAATACTCATATCTGCTTTCAAGTTTTCATAACTTCCTCTTGGAATGGTAACAAATAGATCTTTATCCAAACCTAATTCAATGGATTTTGACTCACCCTTCCACATACGCTGCTGAGCTAAGACTTCTCCTGCTTTATATAACTTATGTGATTCGTAATACCTAAATCCATAGTTTAATAACGCTTGGCTATTTACTGTCCTCTCTTTGTCACTACTAGTACCCATTACCGCAGTAATTAGGCGCATATCATTCTTAACAGCTGAAGCAGCAAGACAATATCCAGCGGCTTCAGTATGGCCAGTTTTAATTCCATCAACCGCACTATCTCGCCACAACAAACGATTACGGTTAAATTGCTTTATTCCATTAAAGGTAAATTCTTTTTGAGAATAACGCTTATACTCTTCTGGAAACTCATTAATCATAGTGCGTGACAACAATGCAATGTCATAAGCAGTGATATAATGATCATTATCTGGCAAACCAGTTGCATTTACAAAATGCGAACCAGTCATGCCAATTCGTTTTGCTTGTGCATTCATAATATCTGCAAAAGCATTTTCAGTGCCGGCTACATGCTCAGCCAATGCAACACTTGCATCATTACCAGACTGTATCGTCAAGCCTAGTAGCAAGTCGTCAAGTAAAATTTTATCTCCCACCTCAACAAACATTCTTGAGCCAATACTGCGCCATGCATATTCACTAATATCAACTTGGTCCTCTAAGCTGATATCACCTGCATCGAGTGCTTTATACACCACATACGCAGTCATTATTTTGGTGATACTCGCAGGGTCAACTCGCTCACGAGAATTATGCTCAGCTAACACTGCACCACTACCATGGTCCATCAGCACATAGCTACTTGCATTAAACTGAGGTGGTGCAGGAACAGGCAATGCATCAGCAGCGATAACAGCACTAGTTATAAGCAACAAGATTAGCGCTGTCATTAGTCTTATAGAAATGATTCTAAATTTCACTATCGCTTCCACAAAATGCTCCTAAATAAATTATTCAATTACCACGCGGTGATTATTCATACCCATGGCATTTAATTCAGAAACTGTATCATCAGCAGACTCAACAGTGGCCAGAGGACCAATACGTACACGGTGTAATTGTTTAGAATTATGTACAACCGAAGATATCGATATATTTCCTAAATTTAAACCACTGAGCTGATTCTTTAATTGATCTGCATTCTCACGTTCACCAAAAGCACCTACTTGCACAAATACTTGAGGACCGTCAGCAGATACTATAATCGCCGAATCTTCTGTATGAATTACTTGCTTCTCAGTAGCCTTTACAGAATCTAGTTCCTTCACTTCAGAATAACTATCACTATTATTAGACTGATTGGCATGTTGATAATTACGCGGGTCAAGTGCACGCACTTCTACCAACCCAGTTCCTTGTTGAACAATGTCCAGTTTCATCGCGGCCGTATAGGAAAGATCAATGATTCTATTGCCTACAAACGGACCGCGATCATTGACACGCAATATTACTTGTTTGCCATTTTTTAAGTTTGTTACCTGCACATACGTTGGCAAAGGTAATTGCGTATGCGCTGCCGTCATCGCATACATATCATAAGGCTCTCTACTTGAAGTAAGCTTGCCATGGAATTTTTTTCCATACCATGAAGCAATGCCCCGTTCCACATAACCTTTACTGCTCGGCAAGGTATAATATGTTTTCCCAAAAACTTCATAGGATTTTGGATTTCCATACTTACTAAGTGGCTCGACCCTTGGGATTTGATCCACTGGTGTTTGTATTTTAGGCTGATCTACCGCAACTGAAGGTGGCCCATCTGATTGAGATGGGCGCATTGAGGAGCATGCACTAAGAACGAGTAAGCCAATAATCCATAAAATGAGATATTGGCTATGTTTGATAGAGTTAATTTTGAACAACGTAATCTTTAATATCTTTTTTGATTTTTTGGCTCAATTGATACACAGCCATCGCGTACATATGACTATGATTATAGCGGGTAATGACATAAAAATTATTAAAACCAAGCCAATATTCATCTGAGTCATTTTTATTAAACTCAAGTAACGCAACAGCTTGCTGATCGGCTGCATCGTGGTCAGCAGTTACATCATATTGGGGTAACTCAGAAACGGATGCAACTGGTTTTATACCTTTATCTAGCAACTTTTTATAACGCTTGCCCTCTATTTTAGCAGGCACCGTTATGATCTCACCTGCTTTCCAACCATGCATTTTAAAATAATTAGCAACACTACCAATCGCATCCTCATTACTTTCCCAAAGATCTCGCGTGCCGTTCTGATCAAAATCAACCGCATAATGCCGATAACTGCTAGAAATAAACTGACTTTTACCCATCGCACCTGCATAAGAACCTTTAATTTCCACAGGATTTAAATTTTCTTCTTGTGACAACAATAGAAAGTGCTCTAACTCACTACGAAAAAATTTCTGTCTTGGCGGATAATCAAAACCTAAAGTAACTAATGAATCGAGTACCGGATGCTTACCTTTATAACGTCCATAAAATGTTTCAACTCCAATAATCGCCACTACTATTTCAGGTGGAACGCCGTATTTGCGCTCAGCTGCAGCAAGGATTGGTGCATTCTCACTCCAAAATGCAAGACCTTCTTTAATGCGCTTATCAGTAATAAAGATTTTACGATATTCTTGCCAATTTTTTTTCTTCTCAGCTGGACGTGCAATAGCTTCTAATACTGATGTCTGTGTTGTTACATTTTTAAATAATTCATTTAACGAATCTTTTGGATAATTATTCTTCTCCGAAAAATCATCAATGAATTTTTTAACCTCTGGCCTATCCAAATAATCATTTTCCGCTAACACTTGGGCAGAATAACTAAGCAACAAAACCACAATAAAGATAAAACACTTATACATATTTATAGACATTAGTTTAATGGGATAAAAATTTACGATGAGAATGGATCGACATTAAGATACCAAATGCAGCCAATATTGTAACGGCAGATGTGCCTCCATAGCTAATTAACGGCAAAGGCACACCTACAACAGGCAGCATACCACTGACCATACCTATGTTTACTAGAAAGTAAGCAAAAAATGACAAACTTAAACTTCCGGCTAACAATCTTGAATACGTGTCTTGTGCTCGAGCTGCTATCATCAGTCCACGTATTACTATAAATGCATATGCACATAACAATAGTACTACTCCGAGAAACCCAAACTCTTCACTAAACACTGCGAATATAAAATCAGTTGATCTTTCAGGGATAAAATCAAGTTGAGACTGAGTTCCATTCAACCATCCTTTGCCATATAAACCACCTGATCCGATTGCAATCTTAGACTGTATAATGTGGTAACCAGTTCCCAATGGATCACTTTCTGGATTCAGCATGGTCAAAATTCTTTGCCGCTGATAGTCATGCAGGTAAAACCAAAAAACCGGCATGCAAGCCAAAGCAATGCCTCCAAATACTGATAGCAGTCTCCACGTAATTCCGGCAAGAAAAATTACGCAGATACCGCCGAATGAAATTAATAGCGCAGTGCCTAAATCAGGTTGTTGCAAAACCAAGCCAGCTGGAATCGCAATCATGATTAATGCAACAAAAATTTGCATAATCGTTGGTGGCATAGGTTTTTCACTGAAATACCATGCCACCATCATCGGTAGAAAAATTTTCAACATTTCTGAAGGCTGAAAACGCACTACACCTAAATCAATCCAACGCTGAGCCCCTTTCCCCACATAGCCGGTAGCCATGACGACTAACAATAACCCTATACTGACTAAATAGAACCATGGCGACCAACGAGATAATTCTTTTGCTGGAATTTGTGCCAAAAATAATAACGCCGCAAACCCCAGAGCAAATCGAATCGCTTGCCTTGTAATCGCTGCCATTTCTCCGCTAGTTGCACTATATAACACCGCCAGCCCCACTCCACATAACAATAATAACGCTACAAAAAGGGTTGGATCGATATTAAACAGATTCCTTTCTTGACGAATGGGCGAAGTGACGAGGGAATCTTTGATGGAATAATTGCTTGCCATACTGCCTACAATTTAGCGGGCCAACACATTGGCTAAAGCCGATGATGATTGGCCAAAAGGTTCGAAGCTGGAGTCATAACTTGTACCGTAGGTTTCAGCCAGCTCTTCTTTACTCAACAGGTAATGATCCATCACTATTCTTGCAACCGGTGCAGCAGACTTACTACCGCCGCCGCCATTCTCAACTATTACTGCAATCGCAATTTTAGGGTCTTCCGCAGGTGCAAAGGCTATAAATAATCCATGATCATGCAACTTCTTACTAATTTTTTCCTCATCATATTCTTCATCTTCTGCTAAACCAAAAACTTGGGCGGTTCCGGTTTTACCAGCGATTTTATATTTTGCATCCTTGCCGATTTTAAATGCCGTGCCATTTGGCTTATGAACAACTTCAACCATAGCAGCAATGACTTGGTCCCAATACAGTTCGTTTTCTACATAAATATTTGGCATCGCCATGGCACTAGCAAGCTCTTCTCGTTGATCTTGATTTCGAGTTGAGCGCAAAAAACGAGGGCGTAACACCTCATGCCCACGCATCGCAAGAGCACTGGTTGCCGCCGCAAGCTGCAAAGGCGTGGCAAGCATATACCCTTGACCAATGCCTGTAATCACCGTTTCGCCGGGATACCACGGTTGGCCATAAACCGCTTTTTTCCATTGCACAGATGGCATTAAACCTTTCGCTTCACCCCAAGTATCTAATTCAGTTCTAGAACCTAGATTAAATTGGCTTAAAAACTCTGAAATTTTATCAATGCCAAGCTCCGTAGCCAGTGTG
>CALAJL010000035.1 GCA_937922735.1 uncultured Gammaproteobacteria bacterium
ACTGCTACCAATGCGACTAATATCAACAAACCAACTAAATCTGTTTTAGTCCCAAAAAATCTTTGTGTAACACTTAAAGCCATTTTATATTCCTTATTTTCGAACTTTAATGGTGAACAAACCTTCAGGCCGTAACATCAGAATTACAATTACCGTTAGCAATGTAATTACTTTTGCCATGGATCCTGACAAGAAGAATTCTAAAATGGACTGTGCTTGTGCAATTGAGAATGCAGATGCAATCGTTCCTAGCAAACTTGCCGCACCACCAAACACAACCACTAGAAATGTATCAACAATATAAAGCGAACCACTTGTAGGTCCGGTTGATGCAATTGTAGTAAACACGGCGCCCGCAACTCCGGCTATGCCACAACCCAAAGCAAACGTATAACGATCTACTTTACTGGTATTAATGCCAGCAGCCCCACTCATGACGCGATTTTGTGTGGTTGCACGAACTTTTAACCCCCAACGAGAACGAAATACTAAATAGAAAACAACACCAGTTAGGATCGCGGTTACGCCCACTACCAATAATCCATTGATAGGGATCTCAATCGTGTCTGTGAGCTGTACAGAACCCAAAAGCCAGTCAGGTAATGTTGGACTTACTTCTCTGGCACCAAACGAGGATCGAAAAGTTTGTTGCATAATTAAGCTTAAACCCCAAGTTGCTAACAATGTGTCTAAGGGGCGTTTGTATAAAAAACGAATTAATGAGAATTCAACGAGATAACCAACAAAAAATGCAATAGTGAACGCAACGATAATGGCTAATAGAAAATAATAATCCATAAACCCTGGAACATATTTTTGGGTCAATGAAGAAATGAAAAATGTTGTATATGCGCCAATGGTTAAGAATTCACCATGCGCCATGTTAATTACGCCCATTTGCCCGAATATAATGGCCAGTCCTAAGGCCATGAGCAGAAAAACACAAAACAAACTCAACCCAGAGAATCCTTGCATGGCAAATATCGAGCCTACTTCAGACGCTGTGTAACCTTCAAACATATGACTTCCTTTAAATTGAGTTTGTTATGAGTTTTTTTACTTAATGCGAGAGGAAGTTTTGCAATGGGGAGGTTTTTGCAAAACTCCTCTCTAGTCTAGTTAATTTTTAATTTAACTTAAGTGTTTATTGATAACCTTCCGGGAAAGGGTTTGGCTCAATAAGATCTGATTCATAAATCACATCAAACTGTCCATCTTTTCTCGCGACTCCTATTCTGGTCTTACTCCAAAGATGATGGTTTGAATCGTGTATACGAACATATCCTTCAGGCGCTTTATCGAACTCGATTCCATTTGATGCTTCAGCAATTTTATCGATATCAAAGCTTCCCGCTTTTTCAACTGCTAATTTCCATAACCAAGGCCCTAGATAAGCTGCCTGGGTTACATCACCAATCACACTATCTTCGCCCCACATTTCCTTAAAGGCTTTAACAAATTCAATATTGTTTGGGTTATCAAGCGACTGGAAATACTTCATGGCTGAGTAAAAACCTTCAACGTTCTCACCACCAATGCCTAACATTTCATCTTCCGTAACTGAAATAGTCAGTAAGGTCCACTTGTCTGAAGTGATGCCAGCTGCTTTTAATTGTTTGTACCAAGATACATTACTACCACCTACAACGATGCTGTAAATCACATCAGGTTTCTTTAATTTTATTTTATTAATCAAAGAACCAAAGTTAGTATGACCTAGAGGATAATATTCTTCGCCTACAACCTTGCCACCTAAAACATTTTCAATATGTTTACGTGCAATTTTGTTAGATGTACGTGGCCAAATATAATCAGAACCGATTAAGTAATAGGTTTTAGCTTCTTTTTCTTTAGCGATCCAATCTAAACCAGCAATAATTTGCTGTGTAGCTTCCTGTCCAGTGTAGATTACATTTTTAGATTGCTCCAAACCTTCATAAAAGGTTGGGTAGTACAACATGCCATTCTCTTTTTCGAAAACTGGCAATACAGCTTTTCTCGAAGCAGATGTCCAACAACCCATCACGGCTGCAACTTTGTCATTAACCAATAACTTTCTAGCTTTTTCTGCAAAAGTTGGCCAATCACTCGCACCATCTTCTTGGATGACTTTAATTTGTCTGCCAAGCACACCGCCAGATTCATTAATTTGCTTGATAGCTAGTTTTTCTGCTTCGACTGAACCAGATTCACTAATCGCCATCGTACCTGTTATAGAGTGCAATATGCCTACAGTAACTTCAGTATCTGTAACTGCCAGACCTGTCGTATTTACTTCCGCTGTAGGATATTCCATAGCAGACGCATTTCCTGCCGTTATGGCAAACAGGAACAGTATCGATAAGAAATTAAAATTTCTTAATATTGTTTTTTTACATTTCATCATTAACCTCGGTTTGTAGAAAATAAAATTACCAAAAACAACATTGCAATAAAGATGCCAATAAAATTAATTCAACAAAACTGGGCATTTATACAAGGAAAATATAAATATTTTATTTTTTATGCACTAAACAAAATATTTGTGCACAATAAAAACGCTATTTATTTTTAATTTACACAAGTATTTGTGCATAAATACTTCTATGCACAAAAAGACTACATATAAATAAAAAAGATAACTAAAGATTAGCGCGAGGAGTAATTTTTTGAATTTACTTCAAATATTTTTTTAATGGTTGTGCAATGCCACAAACCATTTCGTGGGCTTGGTTGATTCTGACTTTCTAAGGTGTCTTTGATTTTTTGAAAAGTATAACCGTCATTCCTCATAGCTATGATACGCATGATATTCTTTCTAGCTATGCTGTCGACCATATGGTGACCAGACAATGCTATACGCCAACCATAAGGAATGCGCTTTGGATTTTGATGTGCTTGCTTGTAACCTCGCATCTTTTAACTACTAACTACGCTTTCATTAGCTATTAGTAGTTAATGTCCCAACATCCAAGGGCGAGTATTGTTTTTTGCAGCTTTAAGTGGAGTATGTGCAGACGCTTTACTATGGTCATGATCATGTGAACATGTGTGGCTTCTTGAAATACGTTTAGGCTCGTGCATGCTTTTCTCATTACGCTGCCAAGCTTTACGATTTGTATCCGACATGACACTTAAATTTGGAGCTGTAATACCTCTAATAGCAAGTTCATCACAATCAGGACAGTAAGTAGCCTCATTACGACTACTTACTGTCTTCAATTGAACAAACTCACCATGCGTTAAACATTGATAAGAATAAATTGGCATAGTGTCTTCCTATGAACTATGAAGTGAACGCGAGATCTTCATCGCCGGTCACTTGTTTGGTTGGCCCTTCTGGAGTGATATTAATATCAAAATCAAAAATACCAGTAGGCAACCACAGAGTGGAACAAGCATTTGGAATATCCACCACACCACTGATATGTCCTTCTACAGGCGCTGTGCCGAGAATTGCATAACCCTGTGCTCCGGTAAAACCAAATTTTTTCATATACTCAATCGCATTCAAACAAGCGCGACGGTAAGCTACATGAGGATCTAAATAATATTGTTTACCATCCTCATCTACTGAAATACCTTCAAAAATTAAGTAATCAGAATAATTAGGATCAATTTTACTGGGTTTAAAAATTGGATTAACGACAGCATACTTTTCCATACCGCCTTTAATAATATTTACTTTGATATCTAAATATCCCGCCATTTCAATTGCACCACAAAAAGTGATTTCACCATCACCTTGTGAAAAATGGATATCGCCCATAGATAAACCTGCACCATCCACATAAACAGGGAAATAAACAGTAGAACCACGAGATAGATTTTTAATATCACAGTTGCCACCATGCTCTCTTGGCGGTACTGTTCGCGCCGCCTCTGCAGCAGCTTTATCACGTGCGGCACCTTCTAACGAACCCATCACTGCAGTATCTGCATATGGCAATGCCGCTAAAGGTGGCACTCGATCAGGGTCAGTATTAACTAGTTCTGTTTCTCGCGCATTCCATTCTGCTAGTAACTCTGCGGAAGGCAAACACCCAATCAAGCCTGGATGCATAGTACCTGGAAATTTAACTTGAGGAATATGTCGACTAGAAGCCCACACACCGCTGAAGTCCCAACACGCTTTTCGCGCTTCTGGATAATGTTCTGTTAAAAAGCCACCACCGTTTTCTCGTGCGAAGAAGCCCGTGAAACCCCATGCCGATTCAGGTAGCACACCTACATCTAAAATATCTACAACTAATAAGTCACCAGGCTTTGCGCCTTCAACTTTAATGGGCCCACTTAAATAGTGAACCTTGGTTAGATCAACATCACGTACGTCATTTGCATTGTCATTATTATCGATTTGTTGACCGGTCCAATCTATACACTCAACTCGAAATTCATCACCAGGTTTAACTGTTCGCGAAAATGGAATATCCGGATGCCATCGATTATGTAATACATCGGATTGTTCTTCGGGGGTTTTATTAAAATCAACCTCAATTAATGTTTCGATCATTCCTGCTGAACTCCTATATATATTATTCTTTAAACAACCTTTATTAAATTAGGAATAAAGGATGGATAAGTAATATAAAGCAGGATTCATGCCAGAAGCTTGAAGATGATTAAGCGAGGATTGATGCGGTTTTTTATGCACTATATGCATCTTGCAAATAAATTTATGCACTAAGTATAATTTATACGCACTAAATAGAAGCAAAAGCTAATAATCTATTAATTAACGCTACATAGTAATACATTAAGCTCAAATTCTGAGTTACTGGCATTTAGTTCAATTGATGAGATCAATAGCCAATATTGTCAAACTGATAGAATCGTGTACCCGTGTTGTTAACAACGGCACATGCAAATAATTCCTGATTAGACAGGTGAGTGCTGGTGGCGGGAACGATCAGTTGATTGCGCTTGTTTACTTGAACCTTTATATAGTGATGCTGAAGATGATGTCTTCTTTTTATTGCCATTAGCTTGTTTCTTAGCAGACCCTGACCGCCTTCTTTGTGATGGCTTGTTTGCACCTTGTCCACGACCTTGATGATTACCACCTCGACGTGGTTGTTGTTGACGTCCCATCGTAATCGGCTGCGCTTTAATGGTTGGATCCACTTCAAAGTTTTCGATGACTACCCTTGGAATTTCTATCTTAATCAGACGTTCGATATCTTTAAGCAATTTAGCTTCGTCTATGCACACTAACGAAACCGCTTCACCTTCATGACCAGCACGTCCAGTCCGGCCAATTCGATGCACATAATCTTCAGGCACATGTGGTAATTCATAGTTCACAACATGTGGGAGTTGGCTAATATCTAAGCCACGTGCTGCGATATCTGTCGCTACTAAAACCCTTACTTTCCCTGATTTAAAATGTGCTAATGCTTTAGTACGAGCGCCTTGGCTTTTGCCGCCATGAATTGCTGCAGCATCTAAACCATCTTTAATTAACGATTGCGCAAGACGATCACAATTTCGTTTTGTCCGCGCAAATACTAGCACCTGCTTCCAATTACCTGAGCCAATTAACTTAGAGAGTAATTTACGTTTTTTCTTAGCATCCACAGGGTGAACCACTTGTGTTACCCGTTCTGCAGAAGTGTTTCGCTGTGCAACTTCAATTAATTCTGGGTTATTAAGCAAATCATTTGCAAGTCGTTTAATTTCATTTGAAAACGTGGCAGAAAATAATAAGGTTTGTTTTTGTTTTGGCATTAATGCTAGGACTTTACGAATATCATGAATAAACCCCATATCCAACATGCGGTCGGCTTCATCAAGCACCAATATCTCAACTTTTGACAGATCAATTGTGTTTTGACTTACATGATCTAACAATCTTCCTGGTGTGGCTACCAATACATCAACACCATCGCGGAGTTTTTTGATTTGTGGATTGATGCTGACACCACCAAATACTGCCGTCGTACGAATTGGTAAATACTTGCCATATGTACGTACACTTTCAGTAACTTGTGCAGCAAGCTCACGTGTTGGTGTCAGTACTAATGCTCGAATAGCACGACGACCTTTTTGTGGTTTATTCTCTATTAGCCTCTGCAACATCGGTAGTGTAAAACCAGCCGTTTTCCCCGTACCAGTTTGTGCGCCACCCATTAGGTCGCGCCCTTCTAATATAGGAGGAATGGCTTGGGTTTGTATGGGTGTAGGAGTGCTGTAGCCATTTTCAGACGCAGCACGGAGTAATTCGGTTCGTAAACCGAGTGATTCAAATGACATGTTTGTACTATCTCCAGAGATCGGCCCACCCAAGATATATGCATTGAATATATTTTTTGGAATGGTCTAGGCGAAAACTATTAAGTGTTTATTTTAGTTTTACTGAGGTGAATCAAGATGATTACCGTTTTGAACAAAGATGCAGACCACTGTGCACCTTAGATTGAAAAAC
>CALAJL010000036.1 GCA_937922735.1 uncultured Gammaproteobacteria bacterium
TGATGATAATCAAAAGAAGCATAACCGCGACTCACTGACTTAAGGCGATCAAAAAAATCTAAAACCACTTCGCTTAATGGTAACTCAAAATTTATTGAAACTTGGTTGCCATGGTAATTTAGATTTTTTTGCACACCACGTTTCTCAATACATAAGGTAATAACATTACCTACATAATCATGCGGCACTAAAATAGAAGCATGAATAATGGGCTCATGTATCTCGCTTATTTTCCCGGTGTCTGGCAAGTCAGATGGATTATGTATTTTTTTTACTTCACCATCAGTAGTGTGAACTTCATAAATTACAGTTGGCGCCGTAGTGATTAGATCTAAAGAATATTCTCGCTCAAGTCGTTCTTGAACAATTTCTAAATGTAACATTCCCAAAAAACCACATCGAAATCCAAAGCCTAATGCATCCGAGGACTCTGGCTCAAAACTAAATGCTGAGTCATTCAGACTGAGCTTATCCAAAGCATCTCGAAATGATTCGTAATCATCAGAATTAACAGGAAATACTCCTGCAAATACATTTGGCTGAACCTCTTTAAAACCTTCTAATGCTTGTTCGGCAGGAGCTGAAGTATCTGTAAAGGTGTCACCTACTTTCGCAGCTGTGATATCTTTAATTCCGCAAATGATATAACCCACCTGCCCTGTACTTAAAATTTCACTCTCTTTTCTTTTTGGTGTAAATACACCAACTTTTTCCACCTGATGACTACGTCCTGTAGACATCGCAGTTATCTTTTGCTTTGGCTTAATCTGCCCTTGCATCACTCTTATTAACGAAATTACACCCACATAACTATCAAACCAAGAATCTATAATTAAGGCTTTTAGAGGCGCTTCTGTCTCACCCGTAGGCGCTGGAAAACGTTGCACAATAGCTTCTAAAGCCTCTTCTACTCCGACACCTGTTTTCGCACTAACGAGCAAGGGATCAGTCGCGTCAATTCCTATTACGTCTTCTATTTCTTCCGATACGCGATCTGGATCAGCTGAGTCCAAATCAATTTTATTTAATATAGGAAGAATCTCTAGACCGAGATCGATTGCGGTATAACAGTTAGCGACACTTTGTGCCTCTACACCTTGTGAAGCATCAACAACTAATAATGCGCCTTCACAAGCTGCAAGCGAACGTGATACTTCATACGAAAAATCTACATGACCTGGGGTATCGATGATATTTAATTGATAGGTATGCCCATCTTTAGCTTTATAGTCGAGCGTTACGCTCTGAGCTTTAATAGTAATACCACGCTCGCGCTCCAGATCCATAGAATCTAACACTTGTGCGCTCATCTCTCGCTCAGATAAGCCACCACAGTGCTGGATAAACCGGTCTGCTAATGTAGATTTACCATGATCAATATGAGCAATGATAGAAAAGTTGCGAATTCGCTCCATAGAATAATGTTGGAGTGTTCCTTAAGATCTGTTTGAGTTTAAATCGAATAAATAGCAGATCTAATTATCGCTTATTTTTAGTAACTTTTACTAACCTTTCCTTTCATTCTTACTAATATTTATCAAGTCTTATCTCTTTAGGGTGACTACTTTTTTGCTTTCTCATTCTTTCTCAGGAATTCTCATCGCTAAGAACTCTGGGCCATGAGAACGCTGAACAAGTATGGATATAAATTTACCCTCAGGCAGACCTTCCATCAAAGCAGTAAATGCCTTAACCGTCTCTACAGGCTCACCATTAATCATCTGAATAACATCCCCTTTACGTATACCAGCATTTTTTGCCACTCCATTTTGAGCATCTAAGACGAGTAAGCCACTATTCTCAAGCTCTAAACTTTCCATTTCTTCATCTGTTAATGGACGTAATACTAATCCGAAGACAGAATCTTCAACTTTTTCTTCAGGAGTAACCTTATTTACTAAAGATTGATCTTTATCAGGTAACTGACCTATTTCTAACTTCACCGTTTTAGTTTTACCGTTACGCATTATTTTCAACTTAACGGTTTCTCCTACACGCGTACGACCCACAAGCGGTGGCAAAGATGCAGAATTTTTAACTTCATCATTATTATAGTTAAGAATGATATCTCCAACTTGAAGATCAGTATCTTGTGCTGGACTGTCTTCCAATATTTTTGCAACGAGCGCTCCCGTTGGTTTTTCCATTCCAAATGATTCTGCCAATTCACGAGTGACTTCTTGAATATAAACGCCCAACCAACCTCGAGAAACATATCCATTCGTCTTTAGTTGATCAACCACGTCCATGGCATCTTCGATAGGAATTGCAAACGACAATCCCATAAAACCACCAGAGCGAGTATAAATTTGAGAATTAATACCTACCACTTTGCCATCAAGATCAAATAATGGACCGCCAGAATTGCCTGGGTTGATCGCCACATCTGTCTGAATAAAAGGCACGTAGTTTTCACTTGGAAGGCTTCGGCCTTTTGCACTTACAATTCCAGCCGTTACTGATGCATCAAAACCAAATGGAGATCCAATTGCTAACACCCACTGACCAACTTTTACTGCATCAGAGTCCCCAAGCTTTACGCTAGGAAAGTCATCACCTTCTAACTTCAATAATGCGATGTCACTTCGTGGGTCACTGCCGATCATCTCAGCGACTAATTGTCTACGGTCGCTTAGCTTAACTATTATCTCATCAGCACCTTTCACTACATGATGGTTAGTGACCACATATCCATCATTAGAAATGATAAAACCAGAGCCTAATGAACGTGAATTAAAAAACTCATCTCCACCTTTACCACCATGCTCACCAAAGAATTTTTCAAAAAATTCACCAAATGGACTACCTTCCGGCATTTCTGGAAAATCCATACCGGGCGGCAACCCCCTTTTAACTTCAGTTTGCTTACTGGTACTGATATTCACCACTGCATCTGCATGCTCTTCAACAAGTTCAGTAAAATCAGGTAGATTATAGCGAGCCGCCACTTCAAATGATGCAAGACTAATTAATATTGAAATACTAATTAATAAACCAGTAAAAATATTCCTATTCTTCATTAACTTCTCTCCGTTCTGGTTTTGATGATTTACTTAAATTGGTATTTGAATTGCTTGTTTGAATTATTTAGCTATAAATTTATTCTTCAACAAACATGATATATCTAGACATTATGAAAACCGAAAAAGTTTATTCTAAATACTATAATTTTAAATTTAATGTAGAGGTATGTAGATTACAGATGCGCCAATCATCTTTACAGTGCCATGAGGAACTTCTCCAACAACGGTAATTTGATGCTGATTAAGGTCTCTTGCATAAGCATTAATTACACCTTTTCTGTGCGCACCTTTATACATCAGACTAGGATCATCTACTTTGCTAATAAATACGGATACTGAAGCTAAACCATCAGTAAGCACCATATGCTGTACAGGATTGTTACTTGCACTCATCAACCTTCTGGTAACACTTTTCAATGAAAAGCCTGGCGGGAGCGCTTCGATCTTCCACGCTTGGTCAGGTAGCAATTCGCCATCTAGCTCTACCCCTGCAGTTTTCCAAGTATAATCATTCAAATGCACACCTGGCTCAAACAATTTTTCTGGCACAGAATCGTACATACGGAAACTTGTAAACATCATGTTTTCAATGACTTTCCCATTTGTATCAAACGTTTTTGACTCTAATACCATGCCATTGATTAACTCGATACAAAGTTCATGCCCATATCTTAGGTTATCCAGTGGCTCGAAATGAACAGTCATACATTCATGCCCAGCTACCCGAGCTTGATCTACTTCTGTTAATTTATAATGAAAAGCCAGTTCATTTAGATCCGTTGGCAACGTTGATGGTAAACTATGTTTAGCACTTGCCGCCTCAACTACCACAAGTTTTTCGCGCGGCCAAATATAAGTAAGTACATCTTGATCACGAATTACTTCACGCGCATCTCCCGTTAGCGAAACCAGTTTTTCACGTGCGCCTCCGGTTTCAGAGTAACCATGCACGATACTCATTGTCTCAACGGTTCCATTTTGCATGAAGACGAAAGTGCCTTCATAGCTACCTCTTTCCAGCGTTTGATTCATTTTACCAAGCAACTTTTCCATGTCGCTTTCAGCAGCGCTAGCCGTTACATCAATAAAGCTAAAAAAAACTAAAACAATTATAGGCAATCGATACAAGAACATTAGTGACTTGATTATTCCATTTCTACATTAGTATTATCTTTTCCATATCCAACAATTCTTACATGCGGAACTGATACACGTGGAGATGCATATTCTGCATGATTCATAATGTAACTATTAAAGCTTGCTGCGGCCTCGGGGTTAGAAATAAAGTTCTGTAAGTCTTGGCTACTTACACGTTGAATGTCGCTTTCCTCAACCACACGATCAGCCACTATGGCGTTAGGAGTGACTTGGTTATCGTTTTGCACGTAATTTTGGAATGACACAAACGAAACAACTGCAACCGACGCAGCAATAGCCAAACCGATTGCTGTTTTAAATCGATGATCCTCTTTAGCTTCTTCTACTTGGCCATCCGCTACTTGTGATGTACTTTCATCAAATTCTGGAGCAGACATATCTTCATTCGCCAACGCACTCATTACATTATCAACAAAATTTGTATTGACTTGAGCTGGTAATTCGTTACGGACAGCATGGCCTATCACACTATAACGCTGCAGCTTTGAACGAAATTCTCCATCAGTCTTCATTTCTGTTACAAGACGTTGTATTTCAAATTCAGACACATCTTCATCTAGAATTCTTGAAAGTAGTTCTTGATCTGTTTCCTTCATATTTAAATTATTCCATGTCATGTTTAATCTAAGTTCGGCTTACGTCGTCCTCAGTTTTTTAGCTTAATAGTGGCTTAAGATGTTTATCTATTGATTCTCTTGCACGAAATATCCTTGACCTAACCGTTCCAATTGGACAATCCATTACAAGCGCAATTTCATCATAAGTCATACCTTCCAACTCACGCAGCGTAATTGCAGTTTTTAAGTCATCGGGCAATTCCTTAATCGCTCGATAGACAGTTGCTTCAATCTCGCTGGTCAGCATATTACCTTCTGGCGTTGCGTACTCTTTCAACGCTGTTGCTGATTCAATGTGCTCAGCATCTTCTACATCAACTGCATACTTTGGTGTTTTACGACTTTGCGATACTAAGTAATTCTTTGCAGAATTGATCGCAATCCTATACAACCAAGTATAAAAAGCACTATCGCCACGGAAGTTCTTAAGACCTCGATAGGCCTTGATAAAAGCTTCCTGTGCGACATCTTGGGCATCGTCATTATCTTTGACAAAGCGCATCACCAAGTTAACCACTTTGAGATGGTACTTGGTCACAAGCGCGTCAAACGCTACCTTTTCCCCTTTTTGAGCCCTCTTTACGAGCTCCTTATCGTTATTATTCTCGCCCATTAGGGCCAAACTCCTGTAAGTGCAGCCTCTTAAACTAGCTAGCAACTGTATGACAATGATCCTGGTGAAGAGTTCTGTATCCCTTACTCTAAAAAGGATTCTACCGCTAAGTGGTACTGATTTGTTAACCAGATCACCCTTCTATGCCACAATGGGCGTTATTGGATCAAATTTCGACCCAATTAACTAGGAATTACTACTCTCTATGCATGATTTTGACGTCTTAATTATCGGCAGCGGTGCCGCAGGCCTAAGCCTTGCCTTACGGTTGCAGCATGATTTTCGTATTGCTGTTATCTCTAAAGGCCCTTTGGATGACGGCAGTACCGCTTGGGCACAAGGTGGCATCTCCGCAGTCATCGATAATGAGGACTCTATTGAGCAACACATGGAAGACACCATGGATGCAGGAGCGGGGCTTTGTGATGAAGCAGCTGTTTTACATACTGTTTCTCACGGCAAAGAAATGATCACCTGGTTACAAGATCTTGGTGTTGAGTTTACTTATGAAACAGGCAGGGATGGCAAAAAGTATTTACACCTAACTCGAGAAGGTGGACATACACATCGACGTGTCGTGCACTCAGCTGATGCTACTGGGTGGGCGATTGAAAATGCACTGATAAAAAACACTAATCAAAAAGACAACATAGAACTATTTGATCATCATATTGCTATTGACTTAATTACTACACATAAACATTTACAAAGAAGAGCAAATGATAAAAGCAATCAATGTGTAGGTGCTTATGTACTCGATACTAATGATAATCAAGTTAAAACTTTTAAAGCCAAGCACGTGATTTTAGCTACGGGCGGTGCCAGCAAAGTATATCTATACACCAGTAACCCCGATGGCGCTTCTGGCGACGGCATCGCGATGGCATGGCGCGCGGGTTGCCGCGTAGCGAATATGGAATTCATGCAATTTCACCCAACTTGTTTATATCACCCTACTGCAAAATCCTATTTGATTACCGAAGCCGTACGCGGTGAAGGTGGAAAGCTATTACTTCCTAACGGTTCAGAATTTGCACATGAATTTGACCCACGTGGTGTTTTGGCACCACGTGATATCGTTGCGCGAGCTATCGATTATAAAATGAAACAAGTTGGAGTCGACTGCGTATATCTCGACATCAGCCACAAGCCCAAAAAGTTCATTCAAGATCATTTTCCCAATGTCTATGCACGTTGCTTAAAACTTGGACATGATATGTCCAAGGAACCCGTTCCAGTTGTACCTGCTGCTCATTATACTTGTGGTGGAGTAATGACCGACTTACAGGGTCAAACAGATGTTGATCATTTATATGCAATCGGTGAAACCACTCACACCGGCTTGCATGGTGCTAATCGAATGGCCAGTAATTCATTACTAGAGTGCTTAGTCTTTGCTTCTTCCACAAGCGAGTTAATAAATTCTAAAGGCATTGATAATATTTCTTCCGTCGACATCCCGGCCTGGGATGCTAGCCGAGTTACCGAGCCGGACGAGGAAATTGTAGTAGCTCACAACTGGGATGAGTTGCGAAGATTTATGTGGGACTACGTAGGTATTGTGCGTACTAATAAACGTTTACAACGCGCTAAGCATCGCGCAGATTTATTGAGCTCTGAAATTGATGAATATTATAGCCATTTCCGTGTAAGTAGTGATTTAATCGAATTAAGAAACTTAACTTTAGTGGCTGATTTAATTATCCGCAGTGCACTCAGCAGAAAAGAAAGCCGCGGGCTTCATTACACCTTAGATTTCCCAGATGCTAACGCAAGTTTAGAAAATGTAGATACGGTTCTTGACCCCAGACTCGATACAACAATAGCAAAACCACTCTATGCGAGTTGATAAATACTACAAACAATCGCACACATGATTTAACTAAATATTTTTATTTATTGATATATAAATATCAAACTTGTGGGAATAGATTTTGTCGATAGTATTTAAGCTCATCAATAGAATCACGAATATCATCTAAAGCTTGATGTTTGGATTCTTTACTATAGCCTCTTGCTATTTTAGGGTACCAACGATTTGCAAGCTCTTTAAAGCTACTTACATCTAAATTTCGATAATGAAAATATTCTTCGAGGGCAGGCATTGTCTGTGCTAAAAATCGACGGTCCTGACATATACTATTACCACACATTGGTGATGTATTTTTTGGGATATATTGCTGTAAGAATTCAATAGTAGCTTTCTCAGCTTGAGATTCATTGAACTCACTTTTCCTAACACGTTCAATTAAGCCAGATTGTCCGTGATGATTAGTATTCCATTCATCCATGCCGGACATCAATTCAGCAGGCTGATGAATAGCGATAACGGGCCCTACAGCCAACTCCTCCAGGTGCTTATTAGTAACTATAGTAGCAATTTCAATGATCCGATCCGACATCGGCTCTAGCCCTGTCATCTCTAGATCAATCCATATTAAATTTTCAGGATTCACAGCCATTAGTATTTCCTTACCAGTTTTGTATATCATACCAATATGAATAAAAATATATTATATCCATCTCGCGGGCTACATCGTAACTTGTCCATCAAGACGATAGCGATCGCCCTTTTTGCCAACAGTGTATTCTTGATTACAGCTCAAGCTGATAACGGCCAAGCCTTACATACTGAAAACTGTATAGCTTGCCATGCGGCCATGACTGGAGGAGACGGCTCAGTTCTATATACTCGGGATGACCGCAACGTAATAAATATGCAAGCACTTGGCAAACAAGTTCATCGCTGCCAATCCAGCCTAGATTTAGGCTGGACTACTGATCAAATCGACAGTGTTCAGAAATATCTGAATAGTTCTTTTTATAAATTTTGATTACCTACCATCTCTAAATCATTATCAAGAAGTATTTAGCTAAAGTTGTAAATCGTCATGGTGCACATCTAATTGTAAAAGATGAGCAAGACGCCCGACACACTTGCATATCCCCTAAAAAATTTAGTCATATCGTTTGTGGCGATCAAGTAGAATGTGTCAAAGTTGACCAAGATAGGGATCAAATCCTAAAAATTTTACCTCGCAAAAACGAGTTAATACGGCAAACCGAGCATACAAAAAAATCAGTAGCTGCAAACATCGATACAATAATCGTTGTATGTGCGGTCGAGCCCGAACCTTCACTGGAACTAATTGACCATTACATCGTTACCGCAGAACAATTGTCTACGGAGGTAGTGATCTGTTTGAATAAAATTGACCTTGATGATCACACTTCAATTATTGAATCATTACAGTCGAAATATAATGGCCTGCCCTATCCTATCGTTACAACCAGCAAAGATAGCTCAATCACTAATTTAGATACTTTAACCAACCTACTTAAGAATAAAACCTGCATCTTTGTAGGACAATCAGGCGTAGGGAAATCTACATTAATTAATGCTTTAGTACCCAATCTTGAAATTGACACTCAAGAAATTTCTGAGTTAAGCCGGCAAGGTCGTCACACTACTAGCTCAACCACATTATATGATCTGCCATTAGGAGGTGAATTAATTGATTCTCCGGGTGTTAGAGAATTTTCCATGCCTAAACTTGAAGCAGAGAACATTAGCAAAGGTTTTATCGAAATCGAAAAATTAAGAAGTGAATGTAAGTTTAATAACTGCAAGCATATTCATGAACCAAAATGTGCAGTACTGGATGCTGTTCAGAAAAAAAAGATCAATATGCTACGTTATGAGTCTTATCTAAAGATGATGAGCAATATCGAAGAAGAAAATTATCAGTAATGTTTGCGGCTATTAAAAGCTTGCGCAATGGTGCTTTGATCAACAAACTCTAGTTCTCCACCAACAGGAACACCTTGTGCCAAACGAGTAGTTTTTATATTTTTCTTATGTGCCATTTCACTGAGTACATGCGCCGTTACCTCACCTTCAACAGTTGAATTTGTAGCTAATATCATTTCTTCAATATTTTGCTCTGTTAAACGTTGTTCCAATATCTCTAAACCGAGCTCTTTTGGCCCTATACCATCCAGAGGTGAAAGACGACCCATCAAAACAAAATACATACCTTTATAATCCGTGCTTTTTTCAATCGTAAACACGTCGGCAGGACTCTCGACTATACAAACTTGTTTATTTAAGCGGTTACTATCGTTACAAATCATACACAAATCATGCTCTGTAAAAGTTCGACAATTTTTACAATGCCCTATTTCTTTAACTGCTTTATGCAGATGATCTGCTAAATTTTTAGCCCCTTCACGATTACGCTGTAATAAATGAAACGCCATTCTTTGTGCAGATTTAGGTCCAACACCTGGCAAACACTTCAAAGAATCGATTAAAGAATCTAAAAGAGTTGGGGGCTCCGAACCATTATTAGAAAAACCTAATGACATATGTTATTTATCAAATACGGACTTAGAATGGTAATTTCATACCTGGAGGTAGATTTAAACCACTTGTTAGACCAGACATTTGATCTTTCGTTAACTCTTCAACCTTATTAGAAGCATCATTCATTGCTGCTGCGATTAAATCCTCTAACATATCTTTATCATCATTCAACAAATTATCATCAATTTGAACTCTACGAACGGCATGTTTACCCGTCATCGTCACTTTAACCATTCCTCCACCGGCTTGACCTTCTACTTCTAAATTCTTTAATTCCTCTTGCGCCTTCTGCATATCTTCCTGCATTTTTTGCGCTTGCTTCATCAAGTTCCCAATTCCACCTTTCATAATTTCACCTATATCACTAATTATTTATTAACTCAGTTATTAATTGGCTTAACCGTACCGGCAATAATTTCAGCACCAAACTGTGATTTTAAGGCTTTCACCGCCTCATCAGATTCTGCTGTTTTCTCTGCCTGAGACTGTATCTTTTCTCTAACTCTTTCTTTTTGTTTAGCGGGAGTTTCAAGAGCATCAGAAGAAATATCAATATTTAAGTTAATTGCCATTCCCAAAAACTCTTGTAATGACTTTTCAAGCCTTTGCTTAGCGCCTTTCGTTGCGATACCTTCATGCTGACTACTTAAGTGTAGTGTAATTATCTCATCTTCTATTGATTCAATACTGCAATTTGATGCCAAGGAATACGAAACTCCTTGCAAGCCAAGTTGATCTACTAGCTTAGACCATTCTTTAGGATTAGCGCTTAAGCTATCAATTGATCCTGAGTGTTTAACCTGATTGTTTTCTGTATCACTTATCGCTGATGCTTCATCTTGTTTTACTATTGAATCATGTAAAACAGATTTAGATTGCATAGATTTAGATCGTATAGGTGTATTTTCTGGTGACTTTGCAATAGGTGCCTTCTTTATCGAACCACCACCTGCAGGTTTAAACGAAAGCATTCTTAACAATGTCATTTCTAACGCACTTTGTGGCGATGTAGACAAAAATAAATCTCGCTTACCTATTAGAGCTATCTGATAATACAGCTGGATATTCTCTGGGCTAAAACTATTAGCGAGCCCCTTAACAAGATCGGCATCAATCTCTAATGTATCTAGCATACTCGGTACAGCTTGAGATAACGCTACTTGGTGCAAGACTTCAATGATATCGGCAAACAAACCATTAAAATCTGCAGAAAGTTGTGCCAATTCTTGTGTAGACTGCATAAGAGTTACTGCATCATTATTCGCTAACGCATGCATTAGCTTGTATAAATATTCTCTGGGTACTGTACCTAACATTTCATGTATAGAAACATCGGTAACATCACCATTACTATATGCGATCGCTTGATCTAGCAAACTGAGTGAATCACGCATACTTCCATCTGCAGCACGTGCTAAAGCATATAAAGCAGTCTTTTCATACTTAATCTCTTCTGCTTTCAATAATTTTTCAAGCTGCGTTGATATTGCGTCATCTGAAAGACGCTTTAGATTGAATTGCAAACAGCGTGATAAAACCGTAATCGGTAATTTTTGAGGATCTGTTGTCGCTAATAAAAACTTAACATGAGGTGGTGGCTCTTCTAATGTTTTTAACAAAGCATTAAAACTATGACCCGATAACATGTGCACTTCATCAATTAGATAAACCTTAAATCGTCCACGAGTAGGACTGTATTGAACGTTATCTAGCAGTTCTCTTGTATCTTCAACCTTAGTACGTGATGCTGCATCGACCTCAATTAAGTCAATAAATCTTCCTGTATCAATTTCTTCACAAGCGGAACATGTTCCACATGGGGTCGATGTCATACCCTGCTCACAATTCAAACACTTTGCAAAAATTCGAGCCAACGTCGTTTTACCCACTCCCCGCGTACCCGTAAATAGATATGCATGATGGGTTCTCTCTTGGTCTAATGCATTAGCAAGCGCTTTCACCACATGTAACTGGCCGACCACTTCGGTAAAATTTTTAGGTCGCCATTTACGCGCTAATGCTTGATAACTCATATACTAGTAATTTGAGATCGTATTAAATTGAATCTAAAGGCATGAAATTTACTTATTTTTTAGTGCGACCTGCGCCAGCAATCCCGTTGCACCCGAAGCAACTGCTACCGTTGCTCCCTTCCGGGCCTGGCGGAGTTCACAGCATTTCGTCACATGGGCACTGACACAGGCCGCAGCCAGACTATAACTTACAGTTCGTCGTAATAAAACATGGCAGATGTTGATTAAAGCATGACCAAGAATCTATAGTTGGATATAAAATACCCATACATTGAAAGGAGGATATATGTCGTTTATTGCTTTTCTCTCACCGAGGAGAATTTTAACCAAAGCCAAAGCTCATATAGGTAAAGCTAATTGGGAATTTTGGATAGGTAACTTTTTTGTGGTGTTTTCGACAGTATTAGGTGTATACCTGGCAGCGCATGCTGCACTTGAAACGGCAATACAGTTTGAATCGGTAAGAGCTGATCGAGACAGTTACTATGTACGCACTTCTCTCCACAATGAATTAGAACAAAACATAGAAGTGTATGAGAAAATTATCAAAAATTACCGTGACGGTAAAAGTGGCTATAGTAAAAATAGTCAATGGCAAGACCACCCAGAACACTTTGTATGGGAATCCCTCAAAGCTTCTCCAGCATTAATTACCACTCCACCTGAAATCTTAGCTGGAGTTGCTAATTTTTATAAGTATTCCGGACTCGTTTTAGAAAAATTAGCCAAAAGAGGGCCAACCAATGACACAATTTACATCGCTAATAAATTTGATGAAAAGATTATAGAGTTCAAAAAAAATACCATGCCTTTACTTGAAAAAAACTTAGCAACACTAAAGAAAGAATTAACTAAAAATAAAATAGAATTACAGTAATTAGTAAATCACTCTATAATCTCGACTGCACTCAATTTAATTTATAAAATATTCCCTGAATTAATGTTTAATAGTTGCATAACATTTTACCACTATTTATATGAACATATAAATTTAAGGATAACTTTTTATATATAACGAACAATTTATTTTCTAAATTTACGCAATATTCTTTCTCGTATGGAAGGCTTACCTCCTATTTTTTTTATTCTCTCTTCCTGTCTCAGTAATTGCTCTCGAGAATAATGGGGTACAGTCACAGCATCTGTAGCCAACTTAACCAAATCATGATCGATTTCCATTCTTCCAGCCTCTACTTCACGCAGTGATAATTCATACAAGGTATCTATACAAACACTTCCACCAACTGAACATTCCCGCGAAATAAAACTACGATAATCCCGCTTTCTGATCTTTTTTACTATTTCTATTTCTTCTCTATCAGATAATTGTTGTTCAACCATATCCATTAACATTTTATATAAAGACAATAATGTTATGTATTCATCGACACGGGATGATATTTCATGTCTATTTACAATCTCTTTCCGAACTTGTCGCCAGTTAGATATATCACTGGCACAAGATTCCACCTGTTTAGATAAATCTATAAAACTCATGCTTAATGATCAGTGTGCCAGAGATATTTTAAGAGTAATACTAAAATCAGTAACGAGGATAACTTGATTTTAACTAAAATCTGGAGCAGATTGAATTATATCAATATTTGAAAGCTAAATGATGAATTTAAAAAATGCATTCAATTTCAAAATATATATTTTTTATAGAAACTTACAAAAAACAACACATTAAAAATATTACGTTAATTGTTCACTCACGAGTAATGTAAAGTCAGGCTTCTTACCTTCTACTTTTGCATCTACAGTAGCCTCAGCCGCACCTAGAGCAAATGAAAGAGCTTCGTCTCGCCCTGAAAATACTTTGTTTATATCAAGTGTTACAGCATCCTCTCCAGATCTAAAAAGTGTTGCCACTGGCACATATTCACCAGACTCTGAAACTTTTGTTTTATATAAAATCGTATAATTTTTATATTTTTTTAAATCCGCTTTCACAATATCACCACTAGGAAGTTAGCTCAGATAATCACATACTATATACACGATATCTATTTACGAATGATGAGAAAATCTTACCTATGATATCTAATAATATTCATCACCACCGACGAATAGCTAGGTTAATCAGCTGAAAAAACAAGGTGTATAAATTGGCGGAGAGAGAGGGATTCGAACCCTCGGTGCCGTATTAGGACACACACGCTTTCCAAGCGAGCACATTCGACCACTCTGTCATCTCTCCACATTACGCAAGGTGAATGTTAGCAAATCATTGAGGAAATAGCGTGATAACTTTTACCACACTTAGAGTTACGAACTTGTATCTTTATCACTAGTAGGATTGTAGATATTCGATGGAAAATGAGCAATCTTCTCACCCGCTTCAGATATTTTCGCGATACCTTGTTTCTCTACTTCATCTATACGAATGATAGAGTGCATAGGCACAAAAAATCGTTTTACTTGATCAAATTCAGTCTTTAGCTTTTCTTCACCCGGATCTACTACCACACTAGTACGCTCATGAAATTTAAGCTCTTCAATGGTTATAAATCCATGCAAATCAGACTGATAAACTTTACTCGCATAGACTTCATAAACATTACCTTGATTATAAAAACTAACTTTAAATATTTTTTTAATTGCCATAGTCCTATATTTACATGAACTACTTATATTTTAAACTTTTTCTTTGCATCAAAGTTTTCCACTATTTGATGCCCTATGTAGCCTCTCGGATTACATACAACACGCACACCATGCTTTGTATAATCACTGGCATGATGTATATGCCCATGCGCCCATAGATCAATTTGATTATCTTTTAACGTAGACTCTAACTGATTACAGTAAGCAAACTTCAAATAATCATCTGGATCTCCAGCCCAGCTCTTTTTAGTTGGGGCGTGATGTGTAACCACTACAGTTGGCCCACTATGACTTTTCGCTAATTCACGATTTAACCATTTCTTACTATCATGATTAATCTTAATAAGCTGATCAGGTGTGATGGTAAATTTATCTATCCATACATAACGAAAATCATTCATGATGCTTTGAAGGTCTGACATCATGTCTTCATCATCACATTCATTGAAATCTGTCCACATAGTGCAACCTAGAAAACGAACGCCATCGATTACAACACTTTTCTTTTCTAAATAACGAACATTACTTCCTTTGCTCATCCCTATCAGCTCATCCTGAAGCTCGTTCATATCGTAACCCCAATATTCATGATTACCAGCCACATAGATCACTGGTTTATCAAGTGTCTGCAACCACTCCAGGCCCTCTAGCCCTACACCAATATCCCCAGCTGCGACTAATACATCGCAATCTTGATCAGGAAAATCAAAGCCACCGAATTCTAGATGGACATCGGAAATTATTTGTATCTTCATGTATACAAAGAGGCATTAAGTAAGAAATAATTTAATAGCGGAGTGTTATTTGCTTGTTTTATTCCACTATAAGAACACATATAGTAATTATAATTCAAAAATTATTAAATCCAGTTCGATACTAAGTGCTTGATTAAGCAGACCAATAGTAGATGTTTTCACACAGATTATGGCTAAAAGCTTATCTCCAGAAACGAAAAACGCCACGCAAATGCGTGGCGTTTTAACTAAACACGATTAGATTATGACAATCTAACGGTTACAGCAGCTATTTAGAACTTAAGACCAAGAGCTCGAATAGTTTCTACAGTAACGAAGTTCGTACCATATGGTAAGCCTTTCTTCTTCGCGTAGCATTGTGCGCCACGGAAAGTACAAGGACCCATCACACCATCAACATTACATGTATAACAACCGTTCTTCTTAAGAGCGCTTTGCAATGTAGAAACGTTACCAGTAGTCATATTAACTTGGCACAAAACAGGCACCCATGTTAATTGCTCACCACGAACTTGCTCAGTGCGAGTTACCGTTCCATATTCTTCAGGAATTGCAATACGCTTTTCTTGTGCAGCCGTTACGAGCTCGGTTACTTCTACAGTCTTATATACTGCAGGAGATGTTACCGTTTTAGTACTTGCTGGGCTAACTAAAACTGTTTTTGTAACAGTTCTATATTGAGCTGGCACTTCAACCAAACACATAAGTTCGCCTGTATCTGTAACACGTGAACCAATAATTTTTTGGTTGCCAAAACGATCAACTATCGCAGCAGCACTAGAACCGCCAGCAGCACCCGCACCTGCGCCTGCAGCCATTGTGCCAGCACCTTTTTTCCATACTGTAGTTGCTTCAGAAATTTGAATCCTTTCAGTTTTAGTTCCATATTTAGCAGGAACAGAAACTAGCTTAGTGGTTTCAGGCTTAACTAGAACGCGTTTTGTAACGGTCTTATATGTTGCTGGAACAATTTCAACTCTTTCAGAAGCTTCTTTCTTAAGAACTTTTTCAGTAACTGTGCGTGATTCACCAGGAATCAACATACGTGCATAGCATTCGCCTGGACGAGCATTAGGTGGGTATAGGTCGCCTGATGCTGAAGACATTGCAGGAGCTGAAGCTGGCTTACTTTCACCACCTTTCATCGCCATAGCCTTCTGTCTTTCGAACTCAGCAATATTAGCTTCACGCTCAGCTGCCATTTCAGCAGCGATCTTTTCTTCTTCTGTCATTTCTGCAGCTGGAGCTTCCGCTGTAGCTGTAGTCTGACTCGTTTGACAAGCCGCCAATAACATTGCTGTAAGAATTGCAGCAATTAGCAAACTAATTCGTTTCATGAGTATTCTCCCAATGGGTATGTTTCTGTAAATTTTAATTGTTATGAAAATATAGCAGTAATTCACCATACTGTATGGTGCGTATTGTAAACCAATGTTTCAAAATATTTAATATTTTCAAGTATTGAATTATACGGCAATTAAATCTTATTTATCATATACTTAGATGGATATTCTAAAAATAAGTATAATTATTTTTTCCATATTCCTCTATCAGAGGTGCTTTTCTGCTCTACCTGGTCAGATTTTGGTTACATAACCAATCGTTTCACTAGATTTATGTAGAGTGCCCTTAGCTCATCTATACTGGCTTTATTTAGACCTACTGATGAAAAACCATCATGACAATACTGTTCAATTGACCTTGCAGCTTGAGATATTTCCAGTAAACCATATGATCCAGAAGAACCTGCAAGTTTATGACAGAAAGCAGCAAGCTCATTTAAATCTCCTTCCAAGTATCCTTTATTCTCTGTTCTTTCCCATAACAATTGGAGTTGATTTAGTTTTTCTGGAAAGCTATTTAGATAAGCTTTTTTAAGCTTATCTACTTTTTTCTGTGCTTCTACTGATAACTCAGGCATTGATATTAAGAACATTGTTGATCGCATTCATTAAAGGCGGTAATTGAATTGGTTTTGATAAAAACTCATTACACCCCGCTTGCAATGCACGTACTTTGTCATCGTTATTTGAAGATGCAGTCATCGCGATGATGGGTGCGGTAAATTTCTGTGACCGTAATTTCCTTGCCACATCCACACCACTTCTATCTGGTAACTGCATATCAAGCAATACCAAATCTAGCTCTTCGTCCTCACTATATTGCAACGCCTCATTTCCACTCATAACTGCAATAGCCGAATACCCAAGTTCATTTAAATATATTTTCAGCAGCTCCACTAAGTCCAAATCATCTTCAACAATTAATATTTTCTTTGATTTATTATTTAATACATCTTGTTTAATAGTTAATAAATTTGCAGGTCTAGCCTCTACATAAAGTGTAAACGTGCTACCAATACCTGTCTCAGACTCTAATTCTAATCTGCCTTTTAATTTATCTGCAATTTGCGCACTTATTGTTAAACCCAATCCTGCGCCTTTAGTGTCGGGTTCATATCGATTATATGCTTGAAAAATACTGGTTTGATACTCTTTTGGAATGCCTGATCCAGTATCACTAACACTAACAATCAACTCATCATTCTTCCAATCAAAGTCAACTGTCACCGTACCTTTTTCAGTAAACTTAAATGCATTACCGATAAGATTAATAAGTACTTGTTGTACACGCAGAAAATCTGAACAAATAGCTTCAGGCAATGAATCACTTGTATGTACCTTAAATTCAACCCCCGATTCATCAACATAACTACCAAACATGTGGCCAATATTTATGATCAAATCATTAAGCACGAATGGCGCAATATTAGTGAGTAATTTATCTGCCTCTAATTGCGCATGCTCCAGAACATTATCAATCAATGATAATAAATATTGAGTATTACTCTCTATCGATCTGGCGAATTGATATCGATCATCTTCGGGCGAAAACTCGTTCACTAGCAAACCTGAATAGCCTAAAATTGAAGATATGGGTGTACGAAACTCATGCGACATACCTGATATAAATCTGGTTTTAGCATTATTTGCTACCTCTAACTGCTCCGTTAACTGCTGAAGCTTTTGATATAAGAGCTTGGTTTCATTTGATTCTTGTGTTGCCTGTTGTTCTCGTTGATGTTCTTGGCTAGCTTCTAGTAATACTACATATCGATGAAAATTGATCTTAATTACATTAACGCTGCTTATACTATCCTCATTAAAGTTTACGATAGGCAGCGAAACGTATGGCTCATCCTCCAAGCCAACAAGAAACGGCAACATATCTATACAGTTTTGACCTACTTCAAATTCAGGCAATTGATAATCAGTCAACTCTCCATGATGAGAAATATAATTATTATGCTTATCAACCACCACCACAAGCGGCTTCATTTTACGCGCGGTTAATGCATATAGATTCTCAGCAATCTGTTCTATGTGCTGACTCATTGAAGCAATTTTTTCCCTAAAGTAAGGAACGCCATTTCAACTCCCTCACCAGTCTTGGCACTGGTTTCGAAGTATTCCCAACCTTCTCTACGAATAGCATCTAATTCATTCTTTGAGCATTGCCACTCACTCTTTAAATCACATTTATTAATTAGCATGCAAAATGGTATTTCACCAAACTTATGTTGCATATGCTCTTGTAATTTGAAGGCAGTTTCTATTGTCTGTGGGCGTGTTCCATCTGCGACCAATAAATATCCTGAGGAACCTCTTAAATAATTATCATCCAATGTAGTAAAAGTATCTTTACCCGCCACATCCCAAATCATTAACTTTAATACAGATTGCTGACTAATTTGGAGTTCCTTTGCATTAACCTTTACACCCACTGTACTAAAGTACTTATCAGAGAATATATTTTTTACAAACCTTGAAGTTAAACTTGTCTTTCCAACTGAAAAGTCTCCAATCATGCAGATTTTTTTACTAATTACAGACATGAGATTAATGATCAGGAATGAATCAACTGAATAAAAATAATTTAAACAATAATATTGAAGAATAGAATTTTGATTGGCGTCTAATTATCAGTGGAGAGTGCATAGAAACTACCACCTTGCTGCAAACTAATCGATGTCAGGCTCAAGTCGATAACCATGTTGATAAACAGAAGTTAACTTCCAGCCATTTTCCTTGTTAAATTCTAATTTTCGCCTGAGTCTGCTTACATGCGTATCCACCGTGCGAGTATTGATATCAGGATTTTTGCCCCACACACGCTCAAGCAAGTAACCACGGGATAGCACTTTGCCAATGTTACGCAAGATAAATAAACCTAGCTCATATTCTTTTTGAGTAAGATCAATCTCATTCCCTTTGCAAGAAATGGTGCGTCGCTTTAGATCAATCTCATATGGTGGTATATCTAGAGTAGTTTGGTTCTCGGTTGGAGGATTATTTCTTCTATGAACTGCATTAATACGCGCCAACATTTCCGCTCGCTGTAATGGCTTAGACATGTAGTCATCAGCACCGGCTTCTAACGCTGCAACTACGTCTTCTTCTTTATCTCTTTGGGTAATAAAAAGAACTGGGCAACTCCAATCTAGATTCTCACGCACCCATTGCAATACTTCAAAACCACTCATATCAGGCACTTCCCAATCAAGCATGATGAGGTCAAAGCTTTCTTTACTTAATGCCCCAACGATCTGTGCGCCTGCACGGTAAATATACGGTTGATGGCCTGCATCAGATAACCAAACTTGCATAAGATTTGCTTGATCAAGATCATCTTCGAGCAGTGCAATTCTCATCATTTTAGCCTTAGGTTTGGGGTTTAATGCAGTAACGTGAACGTAATTAGCAAAGTAATTTAATATTTATACTATTAATATATTTATAATTGAAAATATATATAGTTTGTTATTATAAACGTAAGCTAATGTTAATTATAAGTATATTAATAATAATTCAGCCTGTCTCAGCCCTTTCTACAGATCCAGTGACATATTTTTAATTATTTCGTCTCCAAATCCAGTTGTACTCACAAGGGTTGCACCTGGCATTAGTCTTTCAAGATCTTCTTGAACCTCTCTAGATGTACCCGGCCGACGCCCTTTAGCGCTAAATCCAGCTCGAGCTCTTGCTAAATCATAAGTGACTGTTCGCGCGGCAATTGCCCCCTCTACACCTTTAATAATGTAGTCAGCTGCCTCATTCCACCCCATATAACGCAACATCATTTCGGCTGATAAGATTATAGAGCCTGGATTAACACGGTTCTTACCAGCAAAACCGGGCGCAGTTCCATGTGTTGCTTCAAATACTGCTGTGGTATCTGAAATATTTCCTCCAGGCGCAATACCAATTCCACCCACCTGAGCGGCAAGCGCATCTGAAATATAATCACCATTCAAGTTCAGGGTAGCAATCACATCATAGTCTTCTGGATTCAATAAAATTTGTTGCAAGAAGTTATCTGCTATTACATCCTTAATAATAATCTCGTTCCCTGTAACTGGATTCTTAAGCTTACACCATGGCCCATCACCAATTACTTCTGCACCAAACTCTCGTACAGCCAAATCAAATCCCCAATTACGAAATGCACCTTCGGTAAATTTCATAATGTTACCTTTATGCACTAAAGAAACATTCTTTCGATCATTATCAATTGCATACTGAATAGCTTTACGAATTAATCGCTCTGAACCTTCTTTTGAAACAGGTTTAATACCAATTCCTGATGTCTCAGGGAAACGTATTTTTGTAACATGCATTTCATCACACAAAAATTTAATAACTTTATTAGCATCCGCACTCATTGCTTCCCATTCAATACCTGCATAAATATCTTCAGTATTTTCACGAAAAATTACCATATCGGTCGTTTCACTATTTTGTAGAGGTGTGGGTGTTCCAGAAAAATAGCGAATCGGTCGCACACACGCATACAAATCTAGTACTTGGCGTATCGTTACGTTCAATGATCGCATGCCTTCGCCTATAGGTGTCGCCAATGGACCTTTAATTGAAACAATATATTTTTTAATTACGTCAAGCGTTTCTTGTGGCAAAAAGTGCGTTTTACCATAGAGACGAGACGCTTTCTCTCCCGCATAGATCTCCATCCATTGAACACGGCGTTTACCATCATAGGCTAACTTAACCGCTTCGGTAACTACTCGACGCATCACAGGTGTAACGTCAATTCCAATACCATCACCTTCAATAAAAGGAATAATGGGATTATCCGGAACATTAAGTGATCCATCTTTTTTAAGCTCGATGGCTTGGCCATCTGCAGGAATTTGAACGTGCTCATACGGCTGATGTGCCATGTACTATCCTCTATTGTCCAAATATGGTGAATGTTTAAACACCAAGACAATTCTAAATTATTTACTAGACATTATTATAGATTATTATCAACAAAGATCGGCTCTTTCCGCTTAATCTTTAGTCAACAGTTGACAAAAAAGACATAAAAAAACCCGATATGTGCAGCACATACCGGGTTTTAATAAGTATTAATTTACTTATTTTTCGCTGAACTGCTCTTCTTCAGTAGAGCCAGTTAATGCCGTTACAGAAGATGCCCCACCTTGTATAACGGTGGTAACATCATCAAAGTAACCTGCACCTACTTCTTGTTGGTGAGATACGAATGTATAACCGCGCTCACGCCCTTCAAATTCAGGCTCCTGAACCATTTCACAATAGTGCTTCATACCTTCGCCTCGCGCATAGTTATATGCAAAGTCAAAAGTACGGTACCAATTTAAGTGAATACCCGCCAATGTGATAAATTGGAACTTATAACCTAAAGCAGATAAATCTTCTTGGAAACTCGCAATTTGAGTATCACTTAGATTCTTCTTCCAGTTAAATGAAGGTGAGCAGTTGTATGACATCAACTGACCAGGAACTGCAGCTTGTACGGCTTGTGCAAATTCACGAGCAAAACCAATATCCGGTTTTCCTGTTTCACACCAAACCAAATCTGCATAAGGCGCATAAGCAACACCACGACTAATGGATTGCTCCAAACCATTCTTAACACGATAAAAACCTTCCGCAGTTCGTTCACCTGTAAGAAATGGCTTGTCATTTTCATCAAAATCACTTGTTAATAGGTTTGCTGCTTCAGCATCTGTACGTGCTAAAACAATAGTTGGCACACCCATTACGTCTGCAGCTAAACGTGCTGCACCTAATTTTTGACAAGCTTCTTGTGTTGGTACAAGAACTTTACCGCCCATGTGTCCACACTTCTTAACCGCAGCAAGTTGATCTTCAAAGTGAGCGCCAGCAGCACCGTTAGCAATCATATTTTTCATTAATTCATATGCATTTAATACGCCACCAAATCCGGCTTCCGCATCTGCAACAATAGGCAAGAAATAATCAATGGCATCTTCTTCAGACATTTTGCCATCAGCGATATTTTTCCATTGAATTTGATCAGCACGTTGGAACGTGTTGTTAATTCGGCGAACCATAGTTGGAACAGAATCGTAAGCGTATAGAGATTGATCTGGGTACATGGTTTCAGAAGTATTTCCGTCTGCAGCAACCTGCCAACCCGAAAGATAAACGGCTTCTAAACCTGCTTTAGCTTGTTGCATCGCTTGACCAGCAGTAATTGCACCAAAAGCATTCACATAACCTTTATTAGAAGTACCATTTACTTTTTCCCAAAGTTTTTCAGCACCTCTTCTTGCAAGAGTATATTCAGGCTGCACACTACCGCGTAAACGCACTACATCTTCTGCACTGTAATCACGTTTTACATTTTTCCAACGTGGATTTGTGGCCCAGTCATTTTCTAGTTCTTTGATTTGTTCTGCTCTACTCTTGCTCACGATAGTCTCCTTAAAAACCCCTGTTTGATTAATTTGTATTTCCAGACCCCTGAAATGATACCCGTGTATATATGGGGCCGTGTATATTAACAGATCCTAATTTAGAGTGACTATGAAATTTGGGATATCCGTCATGCAAGTCGTGAATAGGCAAATAAGATAACGTTTTCAATAAGCAAAAACCGCTGCTTTGATATCTACCTTGGGGTATATTTAGACCGACCTCTACAGACAAAATACATTACTAATACATCAAACAACAAAGGGAACAAATCGATGACTTTTAAAACCGCTGATCTATGCGATGACCATGAAGGAAAAATCTCTGTCGCAGAACCATTATTTGCAGATTTTGGGGGTAATATTTCATTTAGTGGCAAAATTTTCACTATTAAATGCTTTGAAGATAATTCATTAGTACGTGAAGCACTTAAATCACCCGGCGAAGGTAGAGTGCTTGTTGTAGACGGCGGTGGCTCAATTCGTAGAGCACTCGTAGGTGACTTACTCGCTCAAGCTGGCGCAGACAATAACTGGTCTGGCATTGTTGTAAATGGATGCATTCGTGATTCCGGCGTAATAGCTACCATTAACATTGGCTGCAAAGCACTTGGAACCTTACCCATGAAAACAGATAAAAAAGGTGTCGGCGAACAAGACCTTACTGTGCATTTTGCAGATGTAGATTTTGTACCAGGACATTTTCTATATGCAGACGAAGATGGAATTATCGTTAGCGCAACTGATTTACTAAAATAGTCGTCATAAAACGAATAGCTCAGCGACCAAATCAGCAAACATGAAGCCATGGTAGTTGAACCCATCCTCATAGAATATCAAGCAGGCATTACCTGTATAGATGTTATGTATATACAACCGGGTCATGCATGTTGTTACTTAATGGTTGAAAAAGGTCGTGCTGCATTTATAGAAACAGGTACGAGCCATTCCGTTCCCTACTTACTAGAAGCACTTAAATTAAAAAATCTAGCTGTTGAAGATGTCGATTATGTAATACCTACTCATGTGCATTTAGATCATGCCGGTGGTGCAGGGTTGTTAATGAAAAAACTACCCAATGCAAAACTGGTCATACATCCTCGTGGTGCATCTCATATGATCAACCCTGAAAAACTAGTCGCTGGTACAACCGCTGTATATGGTGAAGAAAAATTTAAACAATACTATGGTGAAATTATCCCTATAGATGAACAACGCGTCATCATTGCGAAAGACGAAGATGAAATTACCTTAGTTAACCGTACCCTTAAACTCTTAGACACCCCAGGCCATGCAAGACATCACTTCTGTGTCTACGACCAAACCAGCAATGGCTTCTTCACCGGCGATACCTTCGGTCTCTCATACAAAGAGCTAGATAACGAAGACGGTGCTTTCATTTTACCTACCACTACACCTGTTCAGTTCGAGCCTGATGCTTGGCAAAATACTCTCACCCGCATGCTCGATCACCAACCAGAAAATATGTTTCTCACCCATTTTGGTCGCGTCACCGAAATCGAGCGCTTAAGCCAACAACTTCGAGAAGGCATCGACGAATACGCCAACCTCGCAAAAAGCTGTATGAATGATAAA
>CALAJL010000037.1 GCA_937922735.1 uncultured Gammaproteobacteria bacterium
CGTTCAATTAAAGGCGAAGCAAAGAGAATAAAAATGAGTAAAAATATTGCCGCCGCAACACCTGATAAACGCTGACGACCACCAGAGTTTATATTAATCATACTCTGTCCAATCATTGCACAACCTCCCATGCCACCAAAAAACCCAGTGACCGTATTCGCAATACCCTGCCCTACACACTCACGATTACCGCGTCCACGTGTATTCGTAACCTCATCGATTAAAGTAAGAGTAAGTAGTGATTCAATAAGACCGATGGCAGCAAGAATAAATGCATAGGGTAAAATAATTAACAGCGTTTCTAAATTATATGGCACTGCTGGAATATTAAATGTTGGCAGACCGCCCTCAATACTTGCCAAGTCCCCTACGGTTGCAGTATCTAACTGCAAGCCAATGACCAACAAGCTAACAACTATAATAGCTGCTAATGCTGCAGGAAATTTCCCAGTAATTTTTGGTAAAAGATGGATGATTGCCATGGTAAGAACGATTAAACCAGCAAAAACAACCAGAGCATTCCCACTTAGCCACTCTTTCACTCCATCAGATGAAGTAAATTGAAAGTGTTGCAGCTGCGCAAGAAAGATCACAATCGCCAATCCGTTCACAAACCCAAGCATCACAGGATGAGGCACGATTCGTATAAACTTACCAAGCCGCATCACTCCCGCTGATATTTGAAAAATGCCAGTAAGCACTACTGCAGCAAATAGATACTCAACGCCGTGTTCTGCTACCAAAGCCACCATCACCACAGCCATTGCGCCCGTTGCACCCGATATCATACCTGGTCGGCCACCAAAAATTGCCGCCAACAATCCAACCATAAAAGCGGCATATAATCCTACCAATGGATCCACACCCGCCACAAAAGCAAAAGCTACTGCTTCTGGCACTAAGGCTAACGCAACCGTTAAACCCGACAAAAGCTCATTTTGAAAACACGCGCGACTAGCGCAACCAAGCTGAAACATGAATTACCTATAGGGATATCACTACACGAAGGGCGCGCAATATATCAGAATACTATTAGACAAAATATACAGCTATCGAGACCACAACTTACCCAACTTGACTATAAACAAGTACTAAAACCTTTGGCCATTTAGAACAAAGTTACTCAATAATAATTTAATAACCTTACAAACCCAGCGATAACACCAATATATTTTTTTAACATAGATTTTTTAAACCATAACCTGAATCTAAGTCAGTTCATTGGTAGTATGAGTTATACACATAATGCAGCACTAACCTGTTAAAAGCTCTGAAATTTCCGACCAAGAACCAAGCTACCTGTGACCAAAAATACATTTTCCACTTTACCTTTAGCACCTGAACTTCTCAAAAATATTGAGTCATTGGATTATTTGAAAATGACTCCGATACAAGAAAAAAGTCTACCAAAGATCTTACAAGGCAAAGATTTACTTGCTCAAGCAAAAACTGGTAGTGGCAAAACCGTCGCTTTCGGTATCGGAATTTTGCACAATTTTGATGCCCAACTTTATCAAACCCAAGCACTAGTTATTTGTCCCACCCGAGAACTTGCAGATCAAGTAAGCAAAGAGCTACGCCGTCTTGCGCGTGCTACACCTAATACGAATGTATTGACACTCTGCGGTGGAAAGCCACTTGGACCCCAATTCGCATCATTAGAACGCAATCCACATATCGTAGTAGGCACACCAGGCCGATTACTGAAACATTTAGAAATAGGCACATTAAATCTTAGTACGCTAAAAACGTTAGTGCTCGATGAAGCAGATCGCATGTTGGATATGGGCTTTTTAGAAGACATCATGCGCGTAATTAAGGACACGCCAAAACAAAAACAAACACTTCTATTTTCTGCAACCTACCCTGACGAAATACAAGCGATTAGTAAAAATATTCAGAATAATCCTATAGATGTGCGCGTAGAAAGTTTGCACAAGAACACTCAAATAAAACAAGTATTCTATGAAATAGAAAAAGGCGACCGAACTAAAGTGTTAATAGCTTTATTAGAACACTATCGCCCAGAATCTAGCTTAGTATTCTGCAATCGCAAACAACAATGCCAAGAACTAGCTAGCGAATTATGGAAAAAAGGTTTTCATGCTCTTGCATTACATGGCGACTTAGATCAAAAAGATCGTGATCAAGTATTAGTACAAGCTATGAATAAAAGCACTTCTATTCTAGTCGCTACTGATGTTGCGGCACGTGGTTTAGATATTAAAAACCTTGATGCAGTCATAGTATTTGAAATCTCTCCTGACCCAGAAGTTCATATTCATCGCATTGGACGAACAGGCCGGGCAGAAAGTACTGGTTTAGCACTAAGCTTATTTATGCCCTCAGAATCAAAAAAAGTAATCGCCATCGAAGATTATCAGAAGAGCCCTATTACTATTCATAAGCCCATCTCCTTAAAGAAACGAGAAAATTTTAAACTTATTCCGCCGATGGTCTGCTTAAAGATAAATGGTGGTCGAAAAGAAAAAGTGCGGGCGGGCGATATCCTTGGAGCGTTAACTGCAAACACTACATTACCAGGTAAGCAGGTAGGTAAGATAGATATTTTTGACTATTTTTCTTATGTTGCTGTAGAACGTTCTATAGCTAAACAAGCGTTTAATATTCTGACTGATGGGAAAATTAAAGGGCGAAAATTCAAAGTGCGTAAATTGCGGTAATGTTATTTAGACAGTTTGTGGAAATAATAGTGCAAAGTATACCGATCACAAAATTCTGGTTCTTGAGAATTAGGTTTTATATTCAAGAACCTTGCTAAAATTAATATTACATTTTCATATTTAGAATTACTTTAACAATAATTAATTAATGTTAAGCATTCCATCTTCTCGCTCTTCACCAAAAGACGTTTCAAGATTGAAACGCGCTTTCCTAATTGCATTTATATTTACAACACTTTTATGGGTGATTGAAATCCTAAAATATGTTTTTGGTATCGAGACATTTAAGTTTGGTGTTCACCCTCAAAACCTTACAGGTTTAATTGGAGTAATTACCGCACCTTTAATTCACGGTTCATTCGAACATTTAATATCTAACACTCCTGCATTACTCATTCTTGGCACGATTCTTATTTACGGATATCCGCGTTCATGTTGGATAGTACTTTCAACTGTTTGGTTAATAGCAGAACTTGGCGTGTGGTTTACTGCACGCCCTGTTTATCATTTTGGTGCAAGTGGACTAACTTATGGTTTTATGGCTTTCATATTTATTATCGGTATTTTACGCAGGGATCGACTCGCCATCACACTTTCACTATTAGTGTTCTTTTTATATGGCACTATGATCTGGGGCATGTTTCCACACCAACCAGGTGTGTCGTTTGAAACTCACCTTTGGGGTGGGGGCCTCGGGGCGATGTGTGCTGTATTATTGCGTAATTATGATCCTACTCCCCTTCCTAAACGATATAGTTGGGAAGATGAAGACGAAGATGATCCATATATAGGGGATGCTTGGAATGATGTCGACAATAAAATAGAAAATAATGAGAAAGCAGAATAATATTTCATTCATTATCACGTAAGATATCCTATATGCATTCTCAACGATTTACCAAACTGCAAAAACAGTTAAGAAGACAAACCGGAAAAGCGATTGCTGATTACCATATGATTGATGATGGTGATCGCATAATGGTATGCCTATCTGGTGGCAAAGACTCGTATACATTATTAGACATGCTAATGCTGCTACAGCCTGTAGCTCCGATTAATTTTGAGCTCATTGCTGTTAATTTAGACCAAAAACAACCCGGTTTCCCTGAACATGTTTTACCCAATTATCTTGATGAGTTAAATGTTGAATACCAGGTTATTGAAAAAGATACCTATAGCATTGTTAAAGAAAAAATAGCGCCAGGAAAAACAACTTGTTCGTTATGCTCCCGATTGCGACGTGGAATTCTTTACAACACAGCAGAAGAATTAGGTGCAAATAAAATTGCACTAGGCCACCACATGGATGATTTAGTTGAAACGATGTTTATGAACATGTTTCATGGTTCACGACTTAAAACCATGCCACCAAAATTAGTAAGTGACGATAAACGTAATGTTGTGATACGACCCTTGGTATATTGTCGAGAAAAAGATATTGCTAACTACTCTGAAAGAAAAGAATTTCCCATCATTCCATGTAATTTATGCGGTAGCCAACCCAACCTTGAACGCGTGCGAATTAAAAATATGTTAAGCGAATGGGACAAACAAGCACCCGACCGTGTTGGTAATATTTTCCGCTCCATGAAAAATATAAGCAGTAGTCACTTATTAGATACAAGTTTGTTTGATTTCGATTCTATGGAATCTGAATCATCCAACATCACACATGAAGAGACCTTAGTCTACAATACATAAACTCATACATTGATCCATATAATGTATTCTTTAATGCCAAAGACTGTATAAGATTCGATTGAGAAATATTTTACTGCAGCATTCATTCATGCAACATAGTCTTGTAATGATGCAGATTAGTGGCGTTGCCTTATGTTGTTATCCTGTAGGTTTACAAAACTTAGGCAATATCTATTGGCTTGCATTATGCGCACTTGGTTCAGTTTTTGGTATCTTGACGCTTTGTTATAACAAAATTGGAAACTTTAGTGTTTTTCCAGATATCAAGAAACATGCAATATTAATTACAAATGGACCATATCATTTCATAAGACATCCAATGTATACGAGCTTAATTCTAATGATGTGCGGAATTGCACTTTATAATTTTCATTGGCTAAATGCAGTTGGTGTTAGTCTTGTAGTGATTGCAGTGATCAATAAGGCGAATATTGAAGAAAAACTATTACTATTGAGATTCACTGAATATGAAAGCTATCAGCAGAAAAGCCACCGATTCATACCTTTCTTATACTAATCAATTTTAAATATTGTATACAACATGCCATCCCATGCGGATCTATTTAGCACCCATTAAACCAACCTCCTAATACATAGCTAATAACTACTCATGAAAATAAGCAGCACTTATAACGATACATTTTCTATGACTAGTTTTATTGTTTGCTAGATATTGATACTTCACTCAACAATATTGTAATGGCTGCTAATGAAGGTTCATTTCGACCTTGAATCACCTTGGCAATTGATTAATTACGCACCATATTGAACATCACTAATCCTTAATATGCTTCATCTCATTGTTTTATAATCAAAACCAGTATAAATATTGTGGTTATTAGAGGAATCGTTCGTACTCCTCTATAATTCGCGGCCGTCTGTATAAAACACATTCGAGCTAACTGCATGATATTCATAGTTACTAGCTCAATTTATGTACTCTATTGCCTGATCGTTACTCTTTTGTAGTAGATCGATTCTGGCCCAGAACATCTAAAATACAACACGGCTATATATAAGTATAAAAACACATCCAGGTTTTTGAATCGAAATGAGAATTTTTAACACGTCCACCGCCAAGCAATCCAACCAAGGATTATATGACCCTGCCTATGAATCTGATGCTTGTGGCGTAGGATTTGTAGTGGATATTAAAGGTCGTAAGTCACACAAAATCGTAGACAATGCAGTAACCATTCTTAAAAACCTCATCCACCGTGGTGCATGTGGTTGTGAAGAAAATACCGGTGACGGTGTAGGCATGCTAACCCAGCTGCCGCATAAGTTTTTTATGCGTGTTTGCAAAGAAATAGGTTTCGATCTACCTGAATACGGCCATTATGGTGCAGGCATGGTGTTTTTACCGAATGATGCTGAGCAGCAAAATCATTGCATAGAAGAATTCCACAAAATCATTGAACAAGAAGGTCAACATTTATTGGGTTGGCGGGATGTACCTATTGATTCTTCATCCCTAGGTTCTATGGCAAAAGATGGCGAACCCACTTTTAAACAAATTTTTATTGGCCGCAGCACCGAGGTAAAAGACGAATTATCCTTTGAGCGTAAACTTTATGTCATTCGTAAACGAATAGAGCATACAATTTATAATAATTTAGAACTTACTGAACGTGAGCATTTTTACATACCTTCACTCTCACACCGCACCTGTGTGTATAAAGGCATGCTCACAGGTTCACAATTTCAACCTATGTTTCCCGATGTTTCAGATCCTGACTTTGAATCAGCGATGGCATTGGTACACCAACGTTTTTCAACCAACACCTTTCCAGCTTGGGAACTTGCTCATCCTTTCCGTTATGTTGCGCATAATGGTGAAATTAATACTGCTCGTGGTAATGCTAATTGGATGCGAGCACGCGAGCCGTTATGCAAATCTGATTTATTTGGTGATGATTTAGAAAAACTATTTCCTATCGTTTTAGAAGGTGGAAGCGACTCAGCAACGTTTGATAATGTGATGGAATTCTTACATATGAGCGGACGTCCACTCTCTCATGCTGTATTAATGATGATCCCTGAAGCTTGGAGTGGCCATGAAACCATGGATCCGGCTCGCAAAGCGTTTTACGAGTATCACGCCTGCTTAATGGAACCTTGGGATGGTCCAGCATCCATTGCATTTACAGATGGCAACGTCATGGGAGCCGTTTTAGATCGTAATGGCTTGCGACCTTCACGTTACTACGTCACTAAAGATGACATGGTTGTTATGGCATCTGAAGTAGGTGTGCTTGATATTGAGCCAGAAAATATTTTAATCAAAGATCGCTTACACCCCGGCCGTATCTTTATGGTCGACACTAAGCAAGGGCGCATTATCGATGATGAGGAAATTAAAAAAGAATTTGCTGAACAACATCCTTATGAACAATGGTTAAAAGATAATTTAATATCCTTAGAGGATTTGCCTGTTCCTAAAGAGGTAGATATAGGTAATCAAGAAACCTTGTTACAACGCCAACAAGCATTTGGTTATACACATGAAGACTTACGTGTGCTTATGGCCCCAATGGCAGCCAATGGTTTAGAACCAACCGGCTCGATGGGCACTGATACCGCGCTTGCCGTATTATCAAATCGTTCGCGTTTACTATATGACTATTTTAAACAATTATTCGCACAGGTTACCAACCCACCATTAGATGGCATTCGAGAAGAATTAGTTACTCAAGTAGCCACAACTATTGGCCCTGAAAAAAATCTTTTAGAAGCAACGGCAGATAGTTGTAAACAGATCAAACTACCCTCACCCATTCTTACTAATGATTGTTTGGCACGTATCCGGGAAATTACGGATGCAGGTTTAAAAGCTAAAACAATTGCTATTTTATATCCTGTTGCTGAAGCAGGTGCTGGATTAGATAAAGCTTTAAAAGGTGTATTTGCTGATGTCGATAAAGCGATTGAGGAAGGATACACAAATATAATTCTTTCAGATCGTGGTATCACTCAAGAATTATCTGCAATTCCGGCACTACTAGCGACCGCAGGTGTACATCATCATCTAATTCGAACTGGTGCACGCACAAAAGTAGGATTAATTCTTGAATCAGGCGAACCTCGAGAAATTCATCATTTTGCAGTATTAATTGGTTACGGTATTGGTGCGATTAATCCATACCTTGCACTTGAATCACTAGGTGACATGATTGGCAAAGGTCATTTGCCTGAAATGCCAATAGAAAAAGCTGTGCAAAACTATGTTAAGGCAATTAACAAAGGCTTAACCAAGACCATGGCGAAGATGGGTATATCTACCGTGCAATCTTATCGTGGCGCACAGGTATTTGAAGCAATCGGTCTTAATAAGGAATTCGTTGATCAATTTTTCACTTGGACTGCTTCACGCATAGGCGGCATCGGTCTAGAAGAAGTGGCCAAGGAAATGAGTATCCGTCATCACAATGCTTTCCCTGACCGTGCTGCTAAACGCCCTGATCTAGATTGGGGTGGTGAATATCAATGGCGACGTGATGGTGAGTATCACTTATTTAACCCGGATACCGTTTTCAAGCTGCAACATTCAACTCGATCGGGTCAGTTCAGTATTTTTAAAGAATATACGGATAAAGTGAATGAACAAAACGAACATCTAGCGACCTTGCGTGGATTATTTGATTTTGAATTTGCAGAAAATTCGATTCCTTTAGAAGAAGTAGAACCGATTGAAAACATTATGAAACGGTTTTCAACAGGTGCTATGTCTTATGGATCAATCAGTAAACAAGCACATGAAACCCTAGCAATTGCAATGAATCGCATTGGTGGCAAATCTAATACTGGCGAAGGTGGAGAAGATGCAGATCGATTCACACCAGATGAAAATGGAGATTCCAGAAGAAGTTCAATTAAGCAAGTAGCATCGGGACGTTTTGGTGTAACCAGTGAGTATTTGGTTAATGCTGATGATATCCAGATCAAGATGGCGCAGGGCGCTAAACCCGGTGAAGGTGGCCAACTACCTGGCACAAAAGTGTATCCATGGATTGCAAAAGTACGCGGCTCTACTGCTGGCGTAGGATTAATCTCTCCTCCTCCACACCACGATATTTATTCCATTGAGGACTTAGCGCAGCTGATACATGATTTGAAAAACTCAAATCCCAAGGCACGAATTCATGTAAAACTTGTAGCTGAAGTTGGTGTAGGTACTGTTGCAGCAGGTGTTGCAAAAGCTCATTCAGATGTTGTACTCGTCTCTGGTTATGATGGTGGCACCGGTGCGTCACCCATGAGTTCATTAAAACATGCTGGACTACCATGGGAGTTAGGCTTAGCTGAAACACAGCAAGTATTAATGATGAATGGATTGCGAGATCGCATCGTTGTACAAACCGATGGGCAATTAAAAACTGGGCGCGATGTGGTAGTTGCGGCTTTATTAGGCGCTGAGGAATACGGCTTTTCAACTGCACCACTTGTAGTAATGGGTTGCATCATGATGCGAGTTTGTCACTTAAATACTTGCCCCGTAGGTGTTGCCACTCAAAACCCAGAACTTACAAAGAAATTTGCCGGACAACCAGAGTTTGTTGAAAACTTCTTTAAGTTTATTGCTGAGGAAGTTCGTGAATATATGGCTAAACTTGGCTTTAGAACGGTTAATGAAATGATCGGTCAAGTGAATCGATTGAATGTGAAAAACGCAATTGATCACTGGAAAGCACGTGGGCTAGATTTTAGTAAAATTTTGCATGAACCTGCAAATCCGATGAATAACAAGGCCTATTGTGTTAACCAACAAGATCATGGGCTTGACCAATCCTTAGATGTGACTCAGCTAGTCCCACAATGCAAAGATGCAATTGAAAATGGTAAAGCAGTTGAAGTCTCACTGGAAATTAAAAATATTCATCGCTCGGTGGGCACTATATTGGGTTACAACATTACCAAACGCTATGGTGCTACAGGATTACCTGAAGATACTATTCAAGCGCACTTTCATGGTTCTGCTGGTATGAGCTTTGGCGCCTTCGTTCCTAAGGGTGTCACCATGACACTAGAAGGTGACGCGAATGATTATCTTGGAAAAGGTTTGTCTGGTGGAAAAATCATTGTTTATCCGTCAAGCAAATCATCCTTTGTTCCAGAAGAAAATACGATTGTTGGCAATGTATTATTATACGGAGCCACTTCTGGAGAAGCGTATATTCGCGGCATTGCAGGTGAGCGTTTTTGCGTACGTAATAGTGGTGTTCATACGGTAGTAGAAGGTATAGGAGATCATGGTTGTGAATATATGACGGGTGGGCGTGTAGTTGTTATTGGCCCAACTGGACGTAACTTTGCAGCGGGTATGTCCGGTGGCGAAGCATACATATTAGCCAACAAAGAAGAATTCGAAATATTGTGTAACCAAGACATGGTGGATCTTGATGAGTTGGATGATGAAGATAAAGAAGTAGTTAAAAACTTACTTTCTAATCATAGTGAATACACCAAGAGCACAGTTGCTAGCAATATTTTAGAAAACTGGAATGATTATCAAGGTAGATTTATTAAAGTAATGCCAAAAGATTATAAACGTGTACTGGCTGCAATTAAGAAAGCAGAAGCAGAAGGAACCTCAGTTGATGATGCAGTAATGGAGGCGGCTCATGGCTAAAGTTACTGGATTTTTAGAGTACAACCGTGCGAAACAACCGTATCGTCCTGTAGAAGTACGCCTCAATGATTGGCACCAGGTAATGGCGCCATGGGATATCGAACCATTACAAGACCAAGCCGCACGCTGTATGGATTGTGGCATTCCATTTTGTCATCAAGGCTGCCCGCTAGGTAATTTAATCCCTGATTGGAACGATTTGGTCTATCGTGATCAATGGAAAGAAGCCATTCAACGCTTACATGCAACCAATAATTTTCCTGAATTTACTGGAACACTATGCCCCGCGCCATGCGAAGGATCTTGTGTACTTGGTATTAATGACGACCCCGTAACGATAAAAGGGATAGAACTCACCATAATTGATAAAGCATTCGAGAATGATTGGGTACAACCTCAAATCGCAGAAAATAAAACAGGCAAAAATGTCGCCATTATTGGTTCTGGCCCTGCAGGTTTAGCCGCTGCACAACAACTTGCGAGAGCAGGACATGATGTAACTGTATTTGAACGAGCAGACCGCATTGGTGGCTTATTACGTTATGGCATTCCAGAATTTAAGATGGAAAAGAAAGTAATCGATCGCCGCATGAAACAAATGTCTGCGGAAGGTGTAACGTTTAAAACTAACACGAATGTAGGTGAAAATATTTCTGTCGATAGCCTACGTAGCGAATTTGATGCTTTGATTCTAACCGGTGGTGCTTGTGCAGCTCGTGACTTGCCTATTGAAGGTCGTGAACTCAATGGTATCCATCAAGCGATGGAATTTTTGCCTATGCAAAATAAAATCTGTGAAGGTGATGCTGAGCCAGAACATTTTATAAGTGCTAAAGATAAACATGTAGTCATCATAGGTGGTGGCGATACTGGAGCAGATTGTTTAGGAACCTCAAATCGTCATGGTGCTAAATCTGTTCATCTTTTGGAAATTATGCCTAAACCACCAGAAGCTCGTGGTTCAGACAACCCATGGCCGGAATGGCCTCGCATCTACCGTACCGCTTCTGCACATGAAGAAGGTGTAGAACGTGTGTACTCTGTTTCTACAAAACGTTTTATTGATGATGGTAATGGCAATATAAAAGCATTGGAATTAATCACTGTCGAAGTGAAAAATGACAATGGTCGAATGAGTTTTGAAGAAGTGGCAGGGAGCGAGAAAGTTTTACCTTGTGATTTAGCTTTGCTGGCAATGGGATTTGTTGGCCCAGAAAAGCCGGGTATGCTAGAACAACTTGATATTGAGCTTGATGCGCGTGGAAACGTGGTCTGTGATAGTAATTGGATGACAAATGTTAACGGGGTATTCACTGCGGGTGATATGCAACGTGGACAAAGTCTAATTGTATGGGCAATCGCGGAAGGGCGTTCAGCAGCACAAGCTGTAGACACATACCTCATGGGCAACAGTGATCTACCTGCGCCTGTAGAACCTACTAGCAGAGCTCAGTAATATCTTTTAAAAATACCATATGGGGATGCTTTTTTTGAACAAGCATCAGTTCATTACTTTGCTAGCATTCTTGTTTCTAGCTTGTATTGTATTAGGACTCGTCTATTTCATCCAAACATTGGGATGGCTAAGCACTGCGATTAGTTTTATTGCACTCTCTACTTTCTGCTTTGTAGTATTTATTCTTTCTAAAAAGATACGTTTTTCATTTTTGTATAAAAAATACAACGACAAAGAACTTGTTAGAAAAATAATGAATCGCACTCTTTGGCAAGGTCAAACTGCAGAACAAGTTATTGATGCACTCGGTAAACCAAAAGATATTGATCAAATAGTATTAAAGACTAAAACTAAAGAAGTCTGGAAGTACTTCCCATCGGGACACAGGCAATATGGCCTTCGTATTACCCTTGATAATGATGAGGTGGTGGGTTGGGACGATAAGCTCTGAATAAATATATAGACTATCAATTAATAGCCCATGATTGCGTAAATACTCGTAGATTATGAGGTTTTTAACCTCTCATCCATCTGCATGAAGTAGTCATCTGCTACTAGATACTAACACCTTAAAAAACTTATAAAGTATTGATTAAATCTATAATTATTTATTTCCTCAATAATCAGTGCAAAAGGAAGTTTGCTAAGTACAGATGGCTGATACCGCTCCAATCGATCTCGTTTTCAGAACTAAACTGAAGCTGCTTGCTGAACAAACCGTTACCGGTATCACAGCTACATTATTCACTAGTTTTCCCCTAGTGCTAATGCTTTGGAATGTGTCTGACCAAAAAACTTTGCTTACCTGGCTTGCCTGCGTCGTGATACTTTGCATTCTGCGATATATGCATATGTATTATTACTACAAGCGAACACCCGACTCTGTTATACATTGCAAAACATGGCGATTTCTATTTTATACCAGTTTCACCTTGTCTGGTCTAATCTGGGGTCTAAGCATTGTTCTTCTAGCGCCCACAGAAAACATTGCCTTCTTTGGTGCAAACATATTATGGGTATGTGCAATACTAGCTGGTGCTATCGGTTCCTATTCATTTTTAAAAAGAGTTTTTATTTCTTTTTCAGTAGCTGCATGTTTACCTAGTATTGTTTATTTATTCACTATAGGTGAAAACATTTTTACAAGCATGGCTATTGGTGTAAGCGTTGCTTGTGGCTACATGATCCTATCGTCTAGAAACCTTAATAAAGTGATCGATACTAATATTCGAAATACTGTAAATGAATTAAATAAAAGCAAAAAAATAAGCAAACAAAAAAATATCTTGAACACAATTGCTGAAGCAGCAGAATTTTTATTAGAAGATTCTTGGGAAAACTCTACGCATGATTTCTTAAAAAAGCTAGGCACCAGCATTAATGTAAGTCGTATACAAATTTTTGAAAATACTTTCAATTACGAGATAGACCATCATGTGCCTACTGCAAGATTTCATTGGTATTCTGACTCTTCACCTCACTACAACATTGCAGATAATCTTGCTACCTATGAAAAACTAAAATTATCCAGATGGGAAGATAAACTTTCAAAAGGAGAAAGTATTCATGGGGATATAGATTCCTTTCCAGATAATGAGCGTTTATTTTTACAGTCAATAAACATTCAGTCATTATTTATTCTGCCAATTTTTGTTGGTAATAAATGGTGGGGGTTTATCTCATTTGATGAATGTAATAAAAGTCGTATCTGGGATGAAGAAGAGGTTGATGCACTTAAAACTGCCGCTGCAGTTATTGGAGCAGCAATTAAAAGAACCTGGGACGAGAATAAATTAAGCTATAACGCGAGTCACGACTCTCTCACCAACCTACATAATAGAAGAGCTTTTGAAGTTGAATTAAAAAGGCTTATACAAATCAGTGAACGAGATCGACTCGCACATGTACTCTGCTATATTGATTTAGATAGGTTCAAAATAATTAATGACACTTGCGGGCATAATGCTGGAGATCAACTCTTATGCCAAATAAGCGGACTCATGAAGAAATCATTGAGAAAAGATGACTTTCTTGCTCGAATTGGTGGAGATGAATTCGCTATATTATTGCAAAACATTTCAATAGACGAAGCTAAAAATGCAATTCTGACACTACAAAAATCAATTGATAAATTCACATTTCATTATAATGACAATACCTTCAGAGTTGGTGCAAGCATAGGCATAGTTCCGGTTAATGCTAAATGCACTGATCCAGATAAAATTTTACAAGCAGCAGACAATGCATGTAGAGCAGTCAAACAATCAAATACGAATCAAATTCGTGTCTACAACATTGATGATTCTGCAATTAGTAACCAAAGAACAAATTCGCAATCGTATATACATATAAATAGAGCGCTCGATAAAGATGAATTCACTCTACTATTCCAACCTATATGTAAAACAAACTCAGTAAATGAGAAATGGAAGAATTTTGAAGTTTTAATCAGAATGAATGGAGAAAATGACTCACTTATCACGCCTAATCGATTTTTACCAACGGCTGAACGCTTTAATCTAATCCAAAAGATTGACCGTTGGGTTTTCAAAGCGAGTATTAAAAAATTATCGGCACATAGTGATTTATATAACCACGTAGATTCACTCTCAATCAATATTTCTGGTGCAACCTTATGTGAACCTACTTTTAGAAATTATGTAACTTCAATATTTAAAGAATATAAAGTTCCGGCTGATAAAATTTGTTTTGAAATAACTGAAACCGCGGCTGTCTCTAATTTAATAGAAGCTAATAATTTTATTGATTGCTTACGTAATTTAGGTTGTAAATTTTCCTTGGATGACTTTGGAACGGGGTTTTCATCATTTGATAATCTTAAAAATTTACCTGTAGATTACGTAAAAATTGACGGGTCATTTATTAGAGAAATCAACACAAACCCTATAGATTATGAAATGGTTAGTTCACTTCATAGGATAGCTAAATTGATGGGTATCGAAACCGTAGCTGAATTTGTCGAGAATCAAGAAATCTTAGACACACTAGATGACATAGGAATTACATATGTACAAGGTTATGAAATCAGCAGGCCTTTGCACTTACATGAACTGCTGGACCCTCACTACAGAAACATAGAATTAAACAACACATTTGTTGCTTAACAGAATTACAATAATAAATAATATACTGCAAAATTATCAATAGATGAGATTGAGTTCATCATAATTGAAACTAATCTATCATGATGCATTCACCATCTCTTCGCATCATATCTTTTCTATAAATTATCACACCATCTCATAAAATGAATACGAATAATTACATTCCCCACATTCTTAATTATAAAAATATGTAATTTTTGAATCCATTATCATGATAAGCACTCCATACTATAAAACATATTCACCTGCTATTTCAGCTGCTTTTTTTGATACCTTATCTATTAAACTCTTATCTACGAAAAGCATTAATTGTATTCTCAAGTTAATACATTGAACTAAAATTAGGGGACATACTAATGAAAAAAACAATTATTCTACTATCTATTCTTGCATTACTATTAGCCGGCTGTGCAAGCACAACAAATATTACACAGCCACTTGAGGCTCCTCAAGCTACAGAAGTGAAAGCCTTTGGCGAAATTGAAATTGATAAAAAAGACACAAAAGCACCAGAGCATTTTATCCATGCTGTAGAGTCTTACATTAAACAGGGATTGCAAGAACGTTCTTTATATGACGAAGAAAATGGTAAAAAGATTAGTGTTTCCGTTAACAGTTATAGAATGAGAAAAGGTATGACACGAATGATGTTTGGAATTTTTGCAGGTAAAGACGGCATAAATTCAACTGTAAATGTTTATACACCTGATGGTGGGGAAGTTTTAGGTTCATCTGAAGTAAATAGTTACAATGTTATGGCTGTAGGTAGTCAAGACGATATCGCCCGTATGCATGGAGAAGAAATAGTTAAATTTTTATCTGGTGAAGCCAAAGAAACACCTGCAGAGTGAAATATGTAATGTATTATTATAAGTAAGGGCTTAATTTATCAGCCCTTATTTTAAACGCGAAATGTACATTACACTCATTCTTTATATCGCTTTTTTGACGCTAACCGTCTATCTGTTTTTTTCCACCACTTATTTCTAGAATTCTTTACCTTTATACCTATTTGGTGAACGCTAACACTGCTCAACTAGAGGAGAGAGCATGTCACACTTTCAAGAACGAAGATCAGGTAATGATCGCCGAAAATACCTAGGTGAAGACAGAAGAAATAAGTCAGACCGCCGCAATAACAGCGGAACAAATTTAGAATTTATTGAACGTGCTAGATTTAAAGCATGGCTAGTCATGACAGATAAAGAAACACAAAGTTAGTTGTACATTATTTGTTTGTCTTCACGCACAATTACGAATCAAACTTTCAGGCAACCTGTACAGCCCCTAACCTTAGTCAGCCCATTTGTCGGGAGCTGTAAACATGAGGCGATATCATATTGCATCATGCATTTATGAAGCAGACGATAATAAAATTCATGTTGCCCTGGTCAATTATTATCGCGCTATTTGTTTTTGGTTATTATTTGTCAACTCAACATGAGAAACCCATTATAAATCACATGACTACTGCCCTTAATGATACTGATAATATGAATCAGATCGATGATAAGGATTTCTCTGTAAGACAAAAACTAATTAATGACTTTGAAATTGCTTTCCTCAAGCAATACACACCTCTCATGGGCTGCGAAGTACTTGATGATGAAATAAAATCTGATAAGTGTAGACAGCACTTAGAACAAGCTAAAAATGACTTTAAACAACAGTTTATAAAAAATCGCGGCTTACCAAAGAATACTTTTAAAGAGCTAAAATTTAGTTTTATAGAATAGAAGCAAGTAAATAATAAGAATGTAAACTTTTCATTTATTACTTCTTATTATCACTCATAGCTTTACCAATAAGTATCATACGTATTACACGCTCCGCAGCATTGGCAAGATCTTGTTTAGAGTTCTGTAAAGCCATCTCTAACGTCATATCTTTCGCCGCAGCACTTTCAATACAATCGATACCATGATCAAAAACTTGTCTCGCATCATCAGCCAAGGCGCCACCTATTGCAACTACAGGAACATTATGACTTTTTGCAGCTTTTGCTACTCCAGCAGGTGTTTTCCCAAAAGCAGTCTGAAAGTCTACTCGGCCCTCACCCGTCAATACTAAATCAGCACCTTTGATGTATCGTGCAAGATTAGTTGCTTTGACAACAATGCTAATACCACTTTCTAGGCTCGCTCCTGCAAATGCAACCAAACCTGCACCCAGACCACCTGCAGCACCTGCACCAGGCATGCGACCTACATCTTTTTTTAGATCACGTTTGATTAATTTATTTAAACTTTTTAAATTTTCATCTAATTGTAAAACCATTTTTGGGCTAGCTCCTTTTTGTGGCCCAAAAACATGCGATGCACCTTTTTTTCCGAACAATGGATTATCAACATCACACGCTACTACAATATTCGTTTTTTCCACACGTGGATCAATTGCTTGTGCATCAATACTTGAAATTTTGGCTATCATCCCACCCGAACCAAGTTCTTTAATTTCTTTGCCGCTCGCACTCAGAAAACGCACACCAAGAGCTTGTGCCATACCGACACCACCATCATTAGTCGCTGAACCACCTATGCCAATAATAATTTTTTTAGCACCCTTATTAATTGCATCTAAAATTAGCTGCCCTGTACCATAGGTAGTGGTTTTCAGGGGATTTTTCTCACGACCTTTTACCAATGGCAAGCCAGATGCTTCTGCCATCTCGATTACTGCTGTCTTTTCTTTAGCTAGCCAACCATACTTAGCAGTGACAAGCTTTCCTGCAGGACCTTTAACTCGTTTAGATACAAACTTACCATTAGCTGCATCTACCATAGATTGAACTGTGCCTTCACCACCATCCGCCATTGGCACTTTAATGCATTTAACTTTAGGCAAAACTCGTTTAATCCCTTTTTCCAAACAATTGGCTACTTGTAACGAGGTAAGGTTTCCTTTAAAAGAATCTGGAGCAATTACAATCTTTTTCATAATGAATTATTTTTCTATAGTTCGATAAGTATTATATAAGAGCTAGCGATTAAAGCTATATCGTCAAGAAGTAATACTAATTTTGTGAGCCATATGCCAGATCTGAATCGGCATGCAGCAAAGAAGAAAAGCGCTTCTCTTCATCACGATATTTTATGACTAGATGATCGATACGCGAAGCTTCATGCGCTTGTGGATAGGACAGCATAGTATCCATACGATCTAACTTATGCAAAAGCTCACCTGCTTTAGCGGGAAATATTGTTTCTATCCGCATACCTATTTTCTGTTGATAATGCCGATCCATATGTTCAACCAAAGTAGTTGTACAGTTATCACGTAATGTGCGATAAAACACAGGCTCATCATGTAATGCATTTGCAGACTTTGCTAAATCCTTAAACAGAGAAACAATAAATTTTTGATCTGCTTTAATTGGATAAAGATGAAGTGCAGAATCTCGTTCGATTGCACGTAAAGTCAAAAGATCTTTTTCATCACCAAAAATATAGATTAACTCAAATTGGCGTATAGCGCCTGCCACCAAACTATACTCTTCAAGTACTTCTTTTCTAGCTTCAACTGAAACTATAATATTTCCTTGCTCGCCAAATTCAAAATTAAGCATAGTATGCGCCATGAACTTCGAGTCACTAAATGGCTCCACAATAAGATTAAGACCACTAAGCTTTGTTAAGTCATATTTTCTATTTTCCCATCGAATAACTTGCTTGCTACCATCCCATCTAGCATTTCGAAAATTTTGCACCATAACAGTATCGTTATTAATCATGATTTTTGGCAAATTGACTACATCTGCACGCCATTCTCGATTATTACTAGCTTGTATGGTCGACATCCATACCAAAAGAATAGCCATAGTTATAGGCGGAAATAAACTGATTAAAGCTTTTTTCCTAAACCCAACCAATATCATCACACCAACAATAAAAATAAATAGACTAAGTTTGCTAGAAATATTCAAAAAATGATGCAACATCAAAACATTCATTACCCAAATTAAAATCACTACAATTAGCTTCATAATGTATTTAGGAAAAAACTGATTATAATGATGAAGCCAACAAAAGGTTAGCTAGGGAATGTAAGATATAAAATACACTAATTCTTGAGCAAGAATTAGTGTATTTTTAGATTAATAACGGATGATTTTATTCTATTTATTAGATGCAGTTTTACCAGAGGGGCGAGTATCATTTTGAAGCCACTCGTAATATCCATCTACACCTAATGATCTAACTTTTTGAATTCGGTAGTTCTGTTCATCTTGGGTAATCTGGCCAAGCATATGGCTTAACTGTATTTGTTGCTCTACTTGCTCTGCAGTGAGATCTGCTGCATTTAGGCTAAAAGCCGCAAAACCTAAGAGCAGTACTAAAGACCACTGTTTCATGTCTGATACTCCGTATATTTTATAAGGATTTATCATAGCAAATTAACCTTGATTCTAACAACTACTAGCAGGATTGCCGGCCTTCAGATTGGGATCGAAGGTAAATCAGACGCTTAGAAGTGATTGTTCTTATTGAATAAATTATTAGAACCCTACTGATTTGCTGTGATACTTTATCACTCTTATTCCAACATAGATTATGGCGGAATAGCTTAGGTGAAGGAATCTTTTTGAACATGATTAGATTTACAAAATAATACTTATCTATAGGAATTTATAGGGGAAGAAAATGTTACTAACTAATTTAGAACAAGTACCAGGGAAAAAAATTATCCAACACTTTGGTTTAGTGCAAGGCAATACTATTCGCGCCAAACATCTCGGCAAAGATTTTCTTGCAGGTTTAAAAAATATCTTTGGCGGCGAATTAGGTGCTTATACCGAATTACTTGCAGAATCCAGACAAGAAGCAACAGATAGAATGGTTCAACAAGCCCAAGCTATGGGTGCCAATGCAATTGTTAATATTCGCTATAGTACATCATCCGTTGCTCAAGGTGCAGCAGAGCTATATGCGTATGGAACTGCAGTCAAAATTGACCAATAAAGGCTTACGTTAAATGGAAATATTAATACTGGTTATTCTATTAGCACTTGGCTACTTTTTTGGACAGCGTGCTGAGAAAAAACACTTTAAATCAATCATAGCAAGAGAAAAAGCTTCTCTTACCTGTCCTACTGTAACGATGAAAACCCCACCACCCATACATAATCACGAGTTAAACTCAAAATTAGTAACGGGAAGCGTTGTTATCTCAATAGATTATTTTAAAAAGTTTGTAGCTTCATTAAAAATGTTATTTGGTGGGAGAGTCACTCAATATGAATCACTATTGGATCGTGCACGAAGAGAAGCATTACTTCGCATGAAAGAACAAGCTGCATTAAATAATGCTTTTGTTGTTATGAATACACGTGTGGAAACTTCCTCTATCAGCAAAAACAGCAAAAGACGCAATAGTGTTGGTGCGGTTGAGGTTGTTGCTTATGGAACTGCTATATCATTAGGCAAAAAGATAGACGCCTAAAAATGAAATATACTCCAGTACAACCACCAGAAGGCATCAATGTAGCCGTCGAACATCCTCTAAAATCATTTGTTATTCTAACAGCAGGTACAATAGCTTTAATTGTTATTACGATCTTAGCTCTGGGATTAGCTGCGGATTATTTAGTTAAGTATATTCCAGTAGAATATGAACAAGAGTTATTCAGTAAAGATGGCATGTATTTAATGCCTTTTGCCACTGATGACAGTGCAGAAGGCATCCAAGTCAAAGAGTATGTGCAAAATATAGTTGATCAATTACATAGTGTATCTGGTGATGAATTTTCTGACCATCGCTTCCAAGTTGAAATTGCCAATACAAATGAAGTAAATGCCTTTGCGGTTCCGGGTGGACATATAGTAGTTACCAAAGGATTATTTTCATCAATAGAATCTGAAAATGGACTTAGTATGATATTAGCTCATGAAATGGCTCATCATTATGAACGTCACCCCTTACGCAGCACTGGTAGAGGTTTAGTTGTCTCTTTATTTCTACTCACAATCTTAGGTGCGGATGGTTCTAGTTTCTTGCAAGGTTTTATCGGTAATACGGCTTCCATAACAAACTTGGCTTTTAGCCGCCAACAAGAATCTGATTCAGATGACTTTGCATCAAAATTATTAATTAAGTTTTATGGCCACGCCTCGGGGGCAGCTGAATTTTTTGAGTATATACAGTCAGAAGAAAGCGTTATTGGTGATATACCCAGCTTTTTAAGTACGCACCCTGCTACAGATGACAGAATTTCCAACCTAATAGAAGTAGAAAAAAATAATGCTGGCGTAAAGAAACCATTACCTGTGTTTATAAATGACTACATACTGAATATCTAACAAAATTATTAGCAAAATGAAGTGACTTGGCTAACTGAATAATGCCTGCTTCAATAAAAACACTATTTTTATTAGGTAAATATTGAAGAATGTAAGCAATTTACATTACCACTGATCAGATAATTTATCATTTTCATGAACCACAAAAAATATAAACTCTAGCAATCTCATACACTCAAGTGTGGTTAATAATATGTAATTTGAATCCAGCCTCATTTATCAGCAAGGATTTATATTAGCCTATAGCTTTCAATCATTGAGTTCTCAGATGAATATGAAGAATGGCTCCGAATATATTCTTATCGCTATTGCAACACTAGTTTGCGCGAACTGTAGTTATATTCAGCATTATCAAAAACAAGAACAGTACTCAAAAATTCAAGAGAATCTATCTTTATCTACTCTAGATAAAGTTAATGAATATACTAGCCGCACCCCTTTTCATAAAACCTATGAATTTGAATTTAATCATTCAAATGATAGTTCCTATGCACTCATTTTTTATCTTAACGAAAGTAGTTTTTCTAAAAGTATTATCAAACATCGTAAGGAAAACGACTTGCATCGTGATGCCATTCGAGTTGATGAAAACCAGCAAATTTTGCAAAACTTAGAGAACAATTTACCTAAGGCTAGCGTAATTACTTGGGGGCAAGTTGCAAACCATATCACTGCAGACGAAGCACGTGATGGCTATCATATTATGCAGGAATATATTCGACTTAAAGTTAGAGATCTCTAACCTCAAACATACTTCATTACCCTTCTCCAAATTCTAGTTGTATAAATTTAACCAGCTTTAACCAGAAGCTGAAATGGAACTAATTCTTACTGATAAGCTCAAAATGATATGAAAACGTTGCTCATTCGACTGATAACCATCATGTTTATATGCTTTTTCTCTCTACAAGCGCTTGCAGCAAAAAAAGATCGTTATGCTTATGAAAACTGTCTACTTGAGCATCTAGACCATGCAAAGTTAGATGTAGCAAGCCGCTTTATTGCAGAAGCATGCGAAGAAAATTATGGTAGTGGGCCCTCTAAGGCAATATTTAGTGATGAACGCAAATACAATGAATGCCTGTTAGATCATATGGTAGGCGTGGAGAGTGTGGATGCAGTCATTAGGATTCGTCGGGCATGTGAACGCAAGTTTCGATGAACATTTTGAAAGAGACTAACGGTATATTTTAATCAATAAAGTTTTAATACAGATATTGCAATAAAATAATTAAAGAGTATAGTTCGCGACCGATGAAATATTTAATACAAAATTTAATTAATAACCGCTGCTACACAACAGCAATGTTTAAGCATGTACCTGTAAGTATCGTGCATGCTAAGACTATTAAATGTATACGCATGAAAAACGAAACAATGATTAATAAAGTAAAACAAATGATCTAGTCAACCTTCTACATTAAATGGAAGGTGGAGCTCACCTTCCGGAAACACAAAAAACCCCGGTTGCGTGAGCATCGGGGTTTTTTATTGCCTATTCAGTAATGAATTATTAACAAATTATAACAAGGAGACATATTATGAATATAGAAAATATATTACAAAAAAATGAAAGCGTTAGCTTTATGTTTTTTCTTTCAGGAAAACTCTGGTATCGCACTGAGAGTGGCTTTAAATTTCCTGTACCTATCAAAGGTTCAGGACAATCTGTTTTCTTAAGCGAAGACCGTGCAAATCGTTTTTATCCGTATATAAAAGCCCACGCTGAAAAATTGGATGAAAAACTAGCTAAAGCTAAGGCTGCATAAACTTTACTGAAAAATGAAAAGGAGTAATTTATGAAAAATAAGAGCAAGTCATCGAAAACCAAGATAACAAAGTTATCTCGGCGAAACCCAATGCATGATCACCCATTATTATGCAAAGGTGGTATTCATCAAAAAACACATAAATCTAAACGGTGTTTAGATAAAATTAGAATAAAAAAAGAGTGGCTTGCCCTAAATATATTCTCAAAAGTATATTTAGGGGAATCTTTTCTAATTGTGTAATTACAATGAATTACTTATAAATTACATTGCTATTTTTAGTTGGATTATACAGTACTTTACTATTGCAAATATATAATCTATACGTTAGCCTGAAAATGATAAATCAATTTATTTCAATAGTGTTTATACAATCTATAAATTTAAATCTATATAGAAATGCCTATACTATAAAACGATATTACAATAATGATAGTAGGATGTTCAGATGAGTAAAAACTTAATCATATTGCTAGGTATCATACTGCTAGCCATTCTCGGTTATTTTTGCATCTATAAACACAGCCCAACAATCCAAAGTGATATTGATACTAGAGCGAATATAGCACTTACAGACCAGGGATTAAGCCACATTGCGGTTGATACCGATGGTCGTGATATTGTCCTCACAGGCACAGTAGCAAGTGAAACAATCAAATTTCAAGCAGAAGAATATGTAAAAAACATCCATGGTGTGCGCACCGTAGTTAATCAATTAAACATTGCTGCTACACCAGAACCAGAACCAGAACCAGAACCAGAACCAGAACCAGAGATTATCACCAAGCAAGAATCAGTGGTTGAGGAAGTAAAAGAAGTAATACTGACACCTAAGCTTGAAGATTTACCCGAATATACTTGCCAGCAAGACTTCGACACATTACTCAGCGCGAATAAAATTAATTTCGCCACTAATAGTGCTGATATCGATACTTCAAGCATACATCTATTAAACAGTCTGATCGATATTGCAAACCAATGCCCTGAAGCAAGAATTGAGATTGGTGGACATACAGACTCACGCGGCAGTGATGAATACAATCAACGTCTTAGTCAGTCGCGTGCTTTATCCGTAATGAACTATTTAATCAAGCATGGCATTGAATCAACACGATTAAGCGCCGTAGGTTACGGTGAATCCAATCCTATTGCCGATAATGATAGTGCAGAGGGTTTAACAAAAAACAGAAGAATAGAATTTAACGTAGAGGGGCTTTTAGAATGAGCTATTTAATTCAACAAATGTGGCTGTGTTTACTACTGGCAGCCTTGCTTGGTACATTTATAGGCTGGTTACTTGGCAAATCATCATGCCGTAGCAAGCTTGATGATTTAAATGAAAATTGGCGTCGCAAGTTTGATGACAGCGCCAATGAATACTCTCGCAATTTAACAGAACTGAGTACAACAGCAGCGCCCGATATAGTCGCGCAAACTCCGCCTCCAGCCATTGCACCCGTAACTAATCAATCCAGTTATGATATTGAAGAAGTTGAAGGTATTGGCAAGAGCTATGGTAAAAAACTACGCGATTTAGGTATCTCAACAACTGAACAGTTACTTAATCAATGCTGCAATATGGACGGCCGCATAACCGTAGCCGAGCAAATAGGCATTGAAGATTTTGTAGTACGCAAATGGGCCAGTATGTCTGATTTAATGAGGATAAATGGTATCGAAGGTCAATACTCAGAATTATTGGTCTACGCGGGAATCGATTCTGCACAAGACCTCGGACAGCAAAACGCTAACGCACTTCATAGCAAGCTATCTACCGTCAACATTGAGCAAAACCGTGTGAAGGTCGTTCCAGACGAATCTTCTCTTGCCTCAATGATCGACCAAGCCAAATCGCTTCAAGCAATAATGCAAGACACCTAATGAGTTAATTATAATGGACTGTTAAAATTTCAAATAGGGTTCAGAAACAAACGACGTCTAGCTATTCTACAACTCGCCCCAGCTCTTGCGTCTCCGCCACGGTACACGAGTTAGAAGCAAACCTACCACTAAACTACCGATTGCAGTTACCGCACCAGTAATGAACCACTGACGATCTTTATAGATTGATTTGAACTCACTATTCTCTTGTTTGATTGTAATAACCTCTGCCCGCTCTTCTTCAATAATTTTTTTAAGCTTCTGATTTTCTTTTTGTAATTCTAATGGCCGCTTGGCAGCATACTTTACTTGGGAAAGCTCAGAAGATAACTTAGCAGTACGCTCTTTAACTTGGGCCTCAAAATTTGCTTTAAGCAGATCGTATTCTTTCTTTAAAGCCTCAAGTTGTTGTCGACTTGCTGGCTCTGAAATCAAATAACTTTCAAGCATCCAACCCACTTTATTATCTCTAGTTGAAATTTTTACATAACCCTCATCTCGCTTAGTTTGCAACACCTTTACAGGTGTACCACTTTTTAACTGGGCAACAATTTCACTACTTAAACTCATGCTACGATGCAGAGTGATTTCTAATTCATCAGTAATATAACGCTCAGCCTCTTCAGAAAAAACCACGCTACTTATTAAAAGCAGCATAATCACAATCATTAATTTTTTTCTGTTATGTAACATTCGGTATGAATTCAAATAGCATCAATATGATTATAGTTTAGGATTTATCCGCTAATACACTTACGGGTACACGTTTTACTTGGTATCCATCTTTTTCCATTAGCGCCAGCACACCTTGATCACCATATAGGTGTAAAGCACCTACTGCAATAAAGGTTTTCTTCTCGCGCATTGGCTTACGCATGTAATGCTCCATTACAACATTTCTATTCTTAACTACATGCTGAAGATATGTTTCTCTATAACGTTCATATTCCGGCTTATTAGGAATAAAGCTAGTGCTAATCTCATACATCTTTGTTAGATCTTCTTCTAAGTATGCTTCTAACATCCTATCGATTGTATTACGCATTTCTTTATAACTATTTACCGTGAATTCTAATAATTTAATTTGTACATCTTCTGGCATTGCATAAAAAGTTACCAAAAATTCTTCAATACTCTCCACCTGATAAAGATCTTTTCTTTGCGCTGCTGCACGATCCAACAATTCATAATCTAATATTAAGTCTTCTGTGTTTTCAGCCCTCACAGCAAAACTTCGCATTGCAGCCCATGGCTTTAGATGCATGATGGTTTCTTTATTTAGACCAACTTCTAGCAATACAGCTTCAACTCTTGCATACAAGTCTTTACCTACCAACATTTCTAACGTTTGACCTCTAGGTAAAGTCATATCTCCTTTGATCATCTGTCCACCATTGTATGGATTCCAGTAATGATCACTAGGGAATGACTCCATTGCAAAACTGGTCATATTGTCAAATTTTTCGATGATGCTCTCGCGTACTTCATTAACACGTTTATCATTCATATGAATAGTGCCAAAAATATAGCCGACAAATTCTTTATCTTTTTCAATCTCCCATAAAACACCTTTAGTAAATCGACCAGATTCTTTTATAGGCTTTTGTAATTCTTTCTGCATCTTTAATAGTTCTTCATCACTCAATTCACCAATTTCCTCAACTACTGGTTTGTGAACTTTTAGTGAAGAAGCATTACTTATCTGCATTCCTACTAGCAACATAAACAATGCAACCAACGTAAAGATATTGAAAGTTTTCAACGAACTTATTAGATACATAACCTATGACTCCGATATATTAAAAAATGACAAGCTTAAAATTTGGCGAATAAATTAAGAGTATAATTCTCAAAATTACATTCACAAAAAAAGCTGCTAATGGCTTCCCATCAGCAGCTTTATGTATCGTAGACCAATTTTAACTACCAATTTAGTTAAGAATATTTCCTAAGTGTTTTTGGCACTTTATTGTAATCAACTGAAATAGCCTCATGCGGACACGCTTCAACACAAGCAAAACAACGTATGCATTCATTTTCATCAATGAATAGAGAGTTATAATACAAGCCTGAAGTTTTAGCAGGCTGCACACGTTCAAAACTTGCAATCTTACCCTCTCCGTCCGTTTTGAAATTTGTTGCCTCAACCAAACAATTTGGTGTTGGTTTCACCATTAAACATTCGTCGCACAATACACACTTAGTATTGTCTACCACCGGTGCAGGAGATCGAGCATCTTCAAATTTATCATAATAAATATTACTATCAGCCAAACCTGCTGTTTGCAGTGCTTCAACACCCAAATCAATCATGATCGGTGGACCGCAGAAGAACGCTGTCATATCGTCTACAGATACTGCGCCTTTACTTAAGTACTCATTCTTAAAATGTTCCGTTACAAATCCTCGCGCACCATCCCAATCACTGTCTTCTGCTTCTTCCGATAATACAGGTATGAACTTAAATGAATTTTTCTTATTCCATTTACGCTCAATTTCTTTCATTTCTTCTAGCAGATACAAATCAGCCTGAGTCCTTGCGCCATAGAAAAAGTAGCAGTCTCTTTCAAGCTGTGCGTTACATGCTTGTTCGACAATTGCATTAATCGCACTCATACCACTACCGCCCGCAATACAAACCATGGTTTTATTACTAGCATCAACCCCAAATTTACCAAGCGGACCTGAAATCTTAACGTGTTCGCCTTCGCGATTTTCGCCGGCGATCCAGCTTGAAAGCTTGCCGCCATGTACTAATCGTATAAAAAACGAATATTCATTTTTATTCTCGTTTTCAGGAGCACGTGCAAAAGAATAAGAACGTGGTTTTCTACATCCCGGTACCGTTATCGTTGCATACTGGCCTGCTTTAAAAACAATTTGCTTGGCATCTTCATTGCATCTAATAACTACTTTATAGGTATCATAAGTTAAGTTTTCAACGCTGCTAATGACGCCTTGATTAACCGTAACTCGCTTAGTCTGGATATCACGATTTGGCTCAGGTAGCGTCCTCATGTAGTTGTCTAATGGATCGTGAAAATTATTTAGTGCCGTTGCCATTATTTTATTTACTCCTCATTAACTCTTATTACTCTTTAATCCTTTGCGTTTCAGCAACTCAGCTAAAGATACCAGGATGGCGCTGTTCAACGAATGCGATGATCTCTTTATCACTTGCTTCAATGCCTTGGTTTTGTGGATCTTCACGCCATTTTTTAATATAGCCTTCTTTCCCACCCCATTCTTTAAGCAATGCTGATCTACGCATTTCTTCACTCGCTTTTTCTATTTCACAAAGCACAGAATAGAA